>JAEURK010000021.1 GCA_016789175.1 Anaerolineales bacterium | reverse complement strand
TCTCGTTCAACAGCGGCGCCTACGCCAACTGACCCGCAAAAACGAAGCGGCGCCGATCGGCGCCGCTTCGTTTTTGCGGGTCAGTTGGCGTAGGCGCCGCTGTTGAACGAGATACCGACGGCGATCGCGGTCAGCAGCGACAGGTCGTCGCGCGTGAAGTGGTTGGCCTTGGGGTGCACCAACGTCAGCACGCCGACCACGCGGTCGTCGGCCATCAGCGGCACGCTGATCGCGGAGCGGGGCTCCTGGTTGCTCTCGTCCCAGCTGCGGTTGAGCCAGCGCGGATCCTCCGAGGTGTTGCTGAGCACCACCGGGCGCCGGTTCTCGATCACCCAGCCGGCCAGACCGCGCGAGACCACGTCCTTGAGCTGGTTCGCGTCCTGGCTGTAGGTGCGGCCGTCGTAGATCATCACGCCCTCGATCGGCTCGCCGCGCGCGTCGATGGCGATCATGCTGCCGCTGGCGGCGCCCACGCTTTCGAGCGTCATCTTGAGGATGCGCTGCATCAGCTCGTTCAGATCCATCTGCGAGGCCAGCTCATAGCTCAGGGCATAGAGCAGGTCGAGCGACACCTTGCCGCGCTCGGTGGTCGGCGGCTCGGGCGGCAGCGCCGGCAGCACCTCGACCCGATGGCTGGTGCCGTTCACAGCCGGCTCGGAAAGGGCGGCGCCCTCTTCCCGCTGCTTGCCGCGCAGCATCGGCTGGAGCCCGCCCATATCGCCCGGCTCCGGGATGACCGGGGCCTCGAGCTGCTTGGGCACCTCGCCGTAGTAGTGCGATAGATACGAATAACGCGTGGCGTAGCTGCTGTTGCTCTTGTTCAGACGGTTGAGCACCACGCCGAGCAGGTTGGTGCCGGTCCGGCGGGCCTGGGCGAGGAGCGCGCGCAAGGCGCCTTTGCGGGTATGGCCGGGCCGCGAGACCCAGACCACACCGTCGACCTTGGCGGCCAGCACCCAGGCGTCGGCGATGAAGAATGGGGTGGCGTCGATCACGACGATGTCGACCATCTCGCGCAATGCCGTCATGATTTGATCCATGCGGCGCGAACTGAGCAACTCGGTCGGGTTGGGCGGCAGCTCGCCGCTGGTCATGACCAGCACCCGGTCGCTCTTCCAGCTGCGCAGCACATCCGACACATGCAGGGGTTTGCGGAAGAGGTCGGTCAGGCCCTCGGTGTTGCGGATGCCCAGCGCCTCGTGCAAGGTCGGCTTGCGCAAGTCGGCGTCGATCAAGGCAACGCGCTTGCCGCTCTGCGACAGGCTGAGCGCCAGGTTGAGGGCGACTGTCGATTTGCCGTCTTCCTCCGCCGCGCTGGTGACCAGGATGGCGCGTAACGGGCGCTCGACGCCCGCGAACTCGAGGTTGGTGCGCAGCGAACGGAAGGCTTCGGCCGCCGGCGACCTGGGTTTGTCGGCCACCGACTGCAGCGAGCCGTCCTTGCCCTTCTCCAGATCGACGATGTGGCCGATGACCGTCAGGCCGCCGGTCAAGAGCGGGATATCGTCATTGGCGCGCAGCGTATCGTCGAGGAACTCGATCAGGTAAGCGGCGCCGACCGCGAGCAGGGCCCCGCCCAGGGCGGCGGCCGCCACGATCAGATTGACGTTAGGGCCGACCGGGATGGTGGGCAGCGAGGGCGGCTGAAGCAGCCGAACCTGATTGACGCTCGATTCACCCAGGCTGCCCAGCAGCTCGGTGTACGTGGCCTGCAGCTCGGTCTTCTTCTGCTGCTGGGCCTCGATCTCGGAGTTCACGCGCTCGATTTCGACCGCGCTCTCGAGCGTGGCCAGCTCCTGGCGCAGACGCACGATGTCGTCATCGGTGGTCTGGATGTCGACCTGGAGTTGTTCGAGCTGCCCGTTGATGAAGTCGCGGCGCTTCTGGGCTTCTTCGGAGGTTGCCGACGGCGACTGGTTGATGACCTCGTTGGCGAGCGCCAGGGCCACGGCCTGGGCCAGCTCCGGGCTGGTGTCGGTGACGTTGATCTCGAGCAGGTTGTCGGCGGTCGAGGTGGTGTAATCGGGCAGGAGCTCGATGCCGCCGAGCGCCGACTTCACGCGGTTCTGCACCAACGAGCTCTCGGCCAGGCGCTGATAGTACTGGGCCAACGAACTGCCGACACCGAAATCGATGGCGCTCGGGTTCGGGTTGGTTCCGGCGGACCCGACGACCAGGGTCGCACCGGCCTGAAAGACCTTGGGCAAGCGAATGGCGACGAAGTACGAGGCCACGCCAGAGATCACGCACGATATCAGAATCAGCCACCACCACCGCAGGATCGGGGCGATGTAGCCTCGGAATTCATTCATGTGAGAAGGACCCTCAAATTTGTGCCGAACGACCCCAGTCTAACGCCGGCATCCGGCCCGGTCAACCAAATCCGCCCCAAACAGGACTTTCTTCTTATGGGAAGCCGCCCACGGCGCCTCAGCGCCGATAGTCGAAGATCACCTTGCTGCCGTTTGGTTCGAGTGCAAAGGGCAGCTCCTGCTTGCCCCCCAGCGCCTGGCGGACGGCCGCGCGCCGATCAGGAGGGCAGAACAATAACAGAAAACCGCCGCCACCCGCCCCCGTGATCTTGCCCCCGAGGGCGCCCGCGCCACGCGCGGCGGCATACATGGCGTCGATCTCGGGGTTGCTGACGTTGCTGGCCAGGCGCTTCTTCAGCGTCCAGTTGCGATCGAGCAGATCGCCGAGCGCCTCGATATTGCCTTTGCGCAGCTCGTCGCGGGCCGTGTAGGCCATGGCCTTGATCTCGTTGAGTTCGCCGAGCCGGCTCTGGATGTTCTGGCGCTGCTCGTTGAGCACGCCCTCGGCTTTGCGGGTCAGGCCGGTGAAGAAGAGCAACAGGCTTTCGTTGAGATGCAGAAGCGTGTTGCGGTCGATCTCCACCCGCTCGCTCACGACCGAGCCGTCGGTGCTGAACTCATAGAAGCGCAGACCGCCGAAGGCTGCGGCGTACTGATCCTGGACGCCGATCGGCTTGCCCAGGGTGCCGATCTCGATCTGGCACGCGCCGCGAGCCAACTGATCGGCGGTCGGCAGGTCACCCTGCAAGGCATACATGGCGTGCAGGCTGCCGACCGTGACCGTGCTTGAGGAGCCCAAACCCGACCCGGCCGACGGGATGTCGCCCATGGTCGTGATCTCGACGCCCGGTTGCACGCCGGTCATGCGCAGCGCTTCGCGGATCAACTCGTGCTTGATATCATCGACGACCTCGGCCGTCTCGGTCGTGGTGTACCCGATGCGGAAGAGCGCGTCGAAGCGGCGCTTGATGGTGACGAAGATGTATTTGTCGATCGACGTCGACAGGACCGCGCCGCCCTCCTGCAAGTAATAGTCGGCGAAATCGGTCCCCCCGCCGAGGAACGAGATGCGCAGTGGTGATTGAACGATGATCATGAGGAATGTGGCGCTTGAGTGAAGGGGATCGGGGGATTGAACGCAGCCGCCCAAGCCCCCGATCGCCCACTCGCCCAATGTCTAGGCGACTTCTTTCGCGCGGAAGTATTCGACAGTCTTGGCCAGGCCGTCCTCAAGCGTGACGGTCGGGGCCCAGCCAAGTTGCGTGCGGATGCGGGTGGCGTCGAGGTAGATCTTGCGCGTCTCACCGGCCTTGGCCGGGCCGTACTTGGCCTCCAGCGGATAGCCGGTGATGGTCTTGAGCGCGCCGAAGATCTGGTTGACGTCGGTCGGCTTGCCAAAGCCGACGTTGTAGATGCCGCCGGCGTCGGGGTGCTCGGTGACCAGCAGATTCGCCCGGGCGCAATCGCCGACGTAGACGAAGTCGCGCTGCTGCTGACCGTCACCGTTGATCGTGACCGGCTTGCCGGCCAGCATCAGGCCGGTGAAGATCGCGACCACACCGGCCTCGCCGTGCGGGTCCTGGCGCGGGCCAAAGACGTTCGGGTAACGCAGAACCGCGTACTCCAGGCCGTACAGGTACTTCCACATGAAGAGGTAGTGCTCGACCGTGTGCTTCGACGCGCCGTAAGGACAGATCGGGTTGATCGGGTGCTTCTCATCGCAGGGCAGGTACTCGGGCTCACCGTACACCGCGCCACCGGTCGAGATGTAGACCACGCGCTTGACGCCGTTCTGGCGGGCCGCTTCGAGGACATTGATCGAGCCGCGCACATTGACGTCGGCGTCGAACTGCGGATCGGCCACCGACTTGCGCACGTCCATCTGAGCGCCGTGGTGGTTGACGAAATCGGGCTTCTCAGCCGCAAAGACCTTGTGCAGCTCGGGGCTGCGGATGTCCATCTCGATGAACTTGGCCTTCGGGTGCAGGTTCGAACGCCGGCCGGTCGACAAATCGTCGACGATGACCACTTCGTAACCCTTTTCGATGAACAGCTCCACCACATGCGAGGCGATGAAACCCGCCCCGCCCGTTACAAGCACTTTCATGTTCAATGACTCCGTTGTTAATCTGACTGCGTCATATCCAAAGAAACGGCAAAAAAACGCTGGGCCACCAAACTGCTGGACGACACAGCCGGCAGCAAGACACGGGCCGGGCGGCCACACGGGCCGGGGCGGCCACACGGGCCGGGGCGGCCACACGGGCCGCCCCTACGCGCCTGCCCATGGCGTCGGAACCTAATACGCGCCGCGCCCCTTGAACACAGCGGATGGGGTCTGGAATAGGATCGCCAGATCCTGCCAGATCGTCCAGTTGCGCACGTAGAACATGTCGAGCCGCACGCGCTCATCGTAACCGACGTCCGATCGGCCACTGACCTGCCACAGACCGGTCAGGCCCGGGCGCACGGTCAGCAGGTTGATGCCCCACTGATTGTACTGGGCCAGCTCGGCCGGGGCGATCATGCGCGGCCCGACCAGCGACATCTCCGCCCGCAGCACATTGAACAACTGCGGCAGCTCATCGAGCGAATACTTGCGCAGGAACTTGCCGATGCGCGTGATGCGCGGGTCGTCCTTGAGTTTGTGCTGCCGCGCCAGCTCGGCCTTGAGTTCTGGGTGGCGATTGAGGATCTCGTCGCCGTTGATATGCATGGTCCGGAATTTGAACGCATCGAATTGCGTTCCGTTCAAACCCATGACGCGGCGACGATGCAGGACCGGGCCGGGCGAGTCGAGCCGAACTGCGAGCGCGACGAGCAGCAGCAGCGGCGAGATCACGATCAGGCCGGGGATGGTGATGAGGTAATCGAGCGCCAGTTTGAAGACCTGGTCCAGGCCGGTCAGACGCACCTTCTGCACGTTGACCAGCGGCACGTAACCGAATTCCTCAACCTTCAGGCCCGTGGTGATGATCTCGTACAGGCCCGAGGAGAGCCGCAGATTGACCTCGCCCGAGTTGGCATAGCGCTTGAAGATCTCGAGCATGCGATCGCGCGATGAGATGGCGCTGGTGGCCAGCACGATCTCGCGCACACCGTACTTCTTGATGATCTTGTCGAGGTGATCGGCCGAGCCCAACGCGGGCAGGTTGTGGAACAGCACCGTGCCGGCCGGGACCTTTTCATCGACGAAGCCGACCAGCTGGAAACCCGAAGTGCCTGAGTTCAGGAACTGCTCGGCCAGGAAGCGGCCCTCCTGATTGGCGCCGACGATCACGGCCGGGGAGAGGAAGTATCCGGCCCGGCGAGCGGCATAGGCAACCCGGCGCATGGCAAAACGCCCGATGCCGAGGAAGACCAGGGACAGCACCCAGGCCAGCACAAGCCAACCGCGGGCGATCACGAACTCAGGCACCAGGAAGCTGAGGAAGACCAAGGGCAGCAGGCCGAAGGCCGTGCCGCGCAACACAAGGTCGTACTCGCGCGTGCCGCCCAGCAGGTTGCCACGCCGGTACATGCCGACCAGGGCGAAGATAATCAGCCATGAAGGCGTGACGCCGAACACCACCAATTGCTGATAGAACCACAGGTCCGGCTGGCTGGCCTGGAAGAACGGCAGACCGGCCTGGAACCGGATGAAGTACGACAGCGACGACGCCAGGTTGATCAGCAGCGCATCGACCACGACCAGGCCGACGATCAACAGCCGCCAGGCATTGCGTGATGTTGCGCGTTCCAGAGCCACCGCGGGCCGGGCTGCGGCCCGGCTGATAATGTCATCAAACATGGAGGGGGATTCCATGATAGATCGCCTCCAAACGCTCAGTAATCCGCGACCAATCGTGATGGCGCTCGATGTAGGCCCGGCCCGCGGAGCCGATCTGGGCCGCGCGCGCCGGGTCATTGAGTAGGTTTACGATGGCCTGCGCCTGATCGGTCTCGCTCTCGGCCACGACCAGGTCGCGACCGTCAACCGTCTGCAGCGCTGATACCGCCTGGGGCGTGCACACCACCGGTGTGCCCACCGCCATAGCCTCCAGCACCTTGTTCTGTATCCCGACCCCGTATGCGATCGGCGCCGCAGCCACGGTGGCCTGGCGAAGATACGGTCGAACATCGGGCACCCCGCCGGTCACGGTTACCGCCGGGTCCGTGGCCAGGGCCCGCACTTCTGCGGACGGATCCTTGCCCACGATCACTAGCTTAACGTCAGGCCGGGCCGACTTCACGATCGGGAACACCCGTTGCGCAAATTGCACAGCCATCGTGACGTTGGCGTGATAACTCATCTTCCCGCTGATGACCAGGGTCGCGGCGTCCCGGGGATGGGTCGGATCGGGCGTGAAATAATCCAGGGCGACGCCGTTTGGCAACACTTCCACCCGGCCCTCGGCTACGACTGAGGGCGCCAAACTCCGAAAAGCGTCTTGGTCTTTCGGTGAGGTCACCAGCACCCGATCGAATTGGCCGGCCAGCCAGGCCTCATATCGACGAGTTCGGCCGAGCTCGAACCGGGTCATCATCCGGCTCATCAGCCGCCGACTTCGGCCGGCCGCTTGCTCGAAAAGAAGACTGATGCAGTCTACACTATCCCACACGACCGGGACATAGTTCTTTAGTTTAGACCGCCAATCCTTGAGGCGCAGCGCATAACGGGCCCCCCGCAGGTGCTCGACGTGGATTATGTCCGGGGCTTCCAGGTTGGATACCCCGTCCAGCAACGCCTCATCCCAGCCATAGACCGACTGGAGCGGCGCCGCGCCTGGGACGGCCAGCAGGCTGTTCGCCATCGACCGCCACCGCGGCATGTGGATCCCGCGCACAGCCTGCACATGAGGCCGCAGGGCGTCGGCCTCGAGCCGCTCACGATCATCGGCCCAAACGGTAAAAACCGTCACCTGATGGCCGCGGGCGCTCAACTGTCGTATCAGGTTATAAGGCCGGACCCGGATCAGGCTCGGCGGATAAGGGACGACATACCAGACGCGCATGTCCCTTGACAATAGGTGAAGTCCTGGCCCATCTCAAGGGGACGGTGGTCCTAAACACAATCGGGGTGGGGTTCGCCCCACCTCAGGCTCCGATCAGCGGCGGATCACCCGTTGGTAGACCACGATCCCGGCCACGATCAGCAGCACGGGCGCCATGCTGATCGCCACCAGCATGACGTAGTCTTGCTCGGTGTATTGCCGCGTCGGGTCGACCTGCCCGCTGATGAAAACCTGGGTCGCCGTCGGGCGGGGCGTGGGCGTCAGGATCTGGGCGACCGCCGGCGGGGTAGCCGACGGCGGCAGGGTGGGCTCCGCAATGGGCGTGACGGCCGGGGCATCGATGGTGCGGCCCGAGTACCAGATCGTATATTGGCCGCGATCGCTGTTGAAGATGGCGGCTTCATTTCGGACGAACCAGGCCACGTGCAGCTGGTTACCCAGACCGACCCCGATCACGGGCCATTCCGGGAGATCGCCCCGATACTGGCGGATGATCTCGGGCTCCGACCAGTTCGTCCCGTCCCAGACCACATGCGTCAGGTTATAGACGCCCTCGCGGACCTCGGGGGCACAGTTGCACACCAGGTGCACGCGCCCGGCGCCGTCGGTGGCAACCGCGAGGTTGTCGAGCGCCGAGACCGGGCTGCCCTTGAGGTCGGATACCTGGGCCGGGAGCGACCAGGTCTGGCCGTGGTCGCTCGACAGGCTGGCGAAGATCTCGTTGCCCGGCACCGCCGACGAGATGATCATCAGACGGCCTTGCGGGTCGACCGTCAGAGCCGTCCGCAGGCTGCCTTCGCTCTCCGGCATCTGAATCAGCACTGGCTCGCGCCAGGTGGCGCCACCGTCCAGCGACGAGGTGTAAAGCAACTGCGCCGGCTGCTCGACCCGCCCGAGCGTGCCGCCGCGCGCCGATTCCCAGGCGACGTGAATATTACCGTCCGCGTCGATCAGCAGCTGCGGCTTGGCTGAACCGGTGTTCACGCGCGAAATATCGACGGGCTCGCTCCAGGTCGCGCCGTTGTCGGACGAAGCGCGATAGAAGATGTGATAACAGATCGGGCACTGCCGCGACACGATATTGCTGGTGTAGATGACGTGCACGGTGCCGCGTCGATCCACGCCGACCTGGCTGAAATAGCCGACGTCGCCGACCTCCTGCCGCACCGACCACGAGCGCGCCAACCCGGCCGCCGCTATCGGGACCTGCGAGTAGAAGATCGAAAACGTCCCAAGGCCGCGATACGTCATATGGAGCACATCGCTGCGATCCAGGAACAGATTCGGACGGGCGACTTCCGACTCGCCGTTGGGCCCCATGCTCAAGGCGGCGATGTCGTTGGGCGCCGACCAGGTGACACCGTCGGCGCTGCTGGTGTACATGACCTGGTCGAACCCGCCGGTCTGCAACAACAGACCTGTGGCGTAGACGATATGGACCCGGCCGCTGCGGTCGACGACCATATGCGGGAACCACGAGCTCTGACCGACATCCGACAGCTGGATCGGCTCGCTCCAGGTTGAGTCATCGTCCTGCTGGGCGAGGCCCGCGGGCGCGCCGGCCCAGGCGCCAAAGCCCAGGCACAGCGTCAGAACAACCAATACGCGCCACACCCAGCGACGAATCCGAAGATCACCCATCACAGCATTATCTCCTGACCGCAAAAACCGTCACCGTCTCGGTCTCAAAAACAGGTTCGAGCCCCTGAGTTGTCCAATCTGGCCCGACGAGGTCGGGGGACCCCACCTCCGTCGGCGCGTAGTCGGCCGGCTGCGGGCCACGCTCGACCGGCCCGACAATGACGTAATGCACATTGTACTTGTCGAGCAGGGCCTGGCGCACCTCCGGAGTCGTGTCGGCTGCATAGAACGCCGTCACCTCATCGCGCTTGTCGAAGTACGCCACGGTCTGGGCCCAGTGCGCCAACACGGCGCGCTCGCCGCTGAGCGCGGGCACGTACTGGCCGACCGCCAGCGACGCCAGGACGACGTCGTCGCCCGTGCCGTTGTCGCGCAGCCACTCGAGCGCCGCGACCTCGTCGGTGCTCAGGTAGTACGGGTACGTGTGCCGGCCCAGATCGATGAAGCGCCAGGCGAACAGATAGAGGTTGGTGGGCACGACCACGGCCAACAGGGCCAGAGCTGCCATCTGCGGCGCCCAGGCGCGGAGCGTTGACGCGCGGCGCCCCAACCAGGGCACGATCACGTCGAACACGAATTGGGTCGCCAGGATCGCGGTCGGCACCTGCCAGCCGTTCAGCATCTTGATCTGGTAATCGGTCGGCAGGTACAGCAAAGCGAAATTGGCCCAGAACCAGGCTTTGAGGAACAGGGCCTTATCGTCCAGCCCGCGCAGCCGAAACAGCCCGGCCCGGACCTGCTGCGCCAGCGCCAGCAGGAAGGTCGGCCCCATCAGGGCCCAGACCGCCCACGGCATCGGCGAATACACGTCGGCGTTGCCGAACTGGCTGAGCACCTGGCGCCAGATCGGGTCGAGTTGCGTGAGCAGGAACGAGTACAGCCCGGCCGGGGCCGAGAGCCCGACCACGATCACGCCCATCCACACCAATCGCCACGGGATGGCCCGCCAGCCCAGCGCGCGATCGCGCAGGACCTTGAGCAAGCCGTAAGCCGCCAGGATGCACCAGACCAGGAACAGGTCGTAGCCATGCTGCCAGCCCATGAACTGGGTCCACAGCCCCGCCAGGATAGCGGCCAACCACGGCCCGCGCTGCTCGCCGCGCACCACCAGGTCGAAGGCCAGCATGTACAGCGCGGCCCCGATCAGGTGCGGGGTCGAGAGGATGCTGTAGAACGTGTTCGGCTCGAAGGTGAAGATCAGCAGGCTGATCTGCAGCGGATAGTCGGGCGTGCCCCAGATCAACTGCGGCAGGTTGAAGAGCTCGCGCAGAGCGATCAAGACCCAGCCGAAGCCGCTCGCCAGGATCGCGGTCAGGAAGGCCGTGCGGCGCTGCCAGAGATCGGGCAGATACCAGGCGCACAGACGATACAGCAACGCCAGGAACGCGATCGTGGCGACGACCCGCAGACCCTGGAACATGACCTCGTAGCCGACACCGAGCAGACCGCCCAGACGGCCGAGCATCCACCACAGCAGGTTGAAGAAGACCGGGGCGTTCGGCTCGGGCGTCAGACGATCGATCGCCAGGTTCGTGTGGGTGTAGTCCCAATACCAGGAGAAGTACTGGACGTGGTCCGGCACGTTGACCATCACACCCATGTAACGCCAGCCCTCCGGCGTCGTGGCGTAGGCGAAGAGATACGGGATCGTGGTCACCGCCAAAACGACGACAACGACGATGGCGACGAAGAGCCACTCGCCGGCGCTAACGGTGCTGGTCCCGCTCGAAGAAGACACCGATCTGGAAGGTTGGTTGGTCATGAAGATCAAACGGAGTGCGTCGTGGACGCCGGTGTGGCCGAGGCCGTCGACCGGCCGAGCCAGACAAGCAGCCCGATCCCGATCGCAAGCAGCAGGATCAGCGGCAGCAGACCCAGCGGGCCACGCAACCCCAGGAGCGTCCCGGCGTTACGGGCGATGTTGCCGGCCAGCCAGTTGGGCCAGGCGTATTCGATCAATGGATTGCGGATCGCGTCCGAGGGGAAAGCCTGCTCGGCCAACGACAACCCCCAGGTAGCGACCCACGACCAGGCCAGCAGCAGCGCCAGGCCGATGCGCAGCCAGAGCGTGCGCCCCCAGATCGCCAGGACGTAGCCGACCGACAGAGCCAGGAAAGGCAGGGCGGGCAGGACGTAGCGCGGCCCGATCGCGAACCCGCCCCACCACATCACCGACGAGGCATTGAAAAGCACGATCAGCACCACCGCGGCCACGACGACGCCCCACTCGACCCGGCCCGCGCCCGGTCGACGCTCGCTCGCCCACCACAAGCCGAGGCCGGGCAGGCTGAGCAGCAGCCAGGGCGCCAACACGAACAGACCGCGGAAGACGCCGAACGTGATCCCCCACAGCGCCTCACCGCGCGGCAGCGTGAGCGACATGAAACCGGTCTCGTGCTGCTTGACCCATTGCTCCGAGTAGCTATAGCCGAGGTTGAGCGGGCCGCCGAAGATCGCGTTGTTGTAGCTCATCCAGGCCAGCGCGATCACGGCCGCGACGGCCGTCAGTGGGATCAAGCCGGCCAGACGGCCGGCGCGCCACAGCTTCCAGGCGGCATAGACGTACAGCACGCCGACGACCAGGGCCATCGGGTACTCGGTGACGACCGTATAGGCCAGGAGCCCACCGATCGCCGCCAGCGCCGGCCAGGAGAGCCGCTGCGAGGTCGATAACCAGAAGAACGAGCCAAAGAGCAGGAGCCCGGCCAGCTGATGGCCGTACATCGTGTTGGCGTAGGCGAAGGCCGGCGTGAGCAGGGCATAGGCCAGCGCCACCACCAGGCGCGGCCCGACGGCGGGCGTTACCCGGCTGAGCCAGAGGAAGATCAGGGCCGCCAGCAGCGCGGTCGGCAGGGCGCCGACGACGAGCGCGATTGCGACCTGTGCGACCGCAAAGCGCACCCGATCGGCGCTGACGCCGCCGCCGCCTTCGCGCAACGTCCCTTGAAACGCGCTGCTCGACGCGAGGCGCTCGCTGAGGGCATCGAAGATCGGGAGCTGGCGCAACGTCCAGTACACGGGGACGCCGAGAAAAGCCACGCCCGGCGCCTTGTCGCTGTAGTAGTGGTCGCCGACCCTGGCGTAGTCGACGGTCGTGCCCAGATACTTGTCGATCTGGAAAGTGCCGTCGTCGACGAGGGCGACGACCATCTTCAGGCGCGAGTCCTGGTTGGGGTCAGCCCAACGCGGAAAAACATAGGCGTAGGCGACGCTGAGCAACACGAAGAGCAAAGCCGCGATGCGCTGGTCCGACGAGAATCGTTTTAACATGGTGGATAGCGATCTGCGGCCGTCCGGTCAGCCGCTGGCCGCGGCTCCGTAGGCCTGGTTCAAAGGGCGACAGGCTGCGCGATAGTCATACGTCTGTTCGATCAACCGACGGCCGTTGCGCGCCAGCGTGGCCGCCAGGGCCGGATCGCTCAGCACCCGCACGACGGCCTGCGCGAAGTCGGCCGGTGTATCGGCGATGAGCACGTGCTCGTCGTGCCGAACGGCGATGCCCTCGCAGCCGAGCGTGGTCGTCACGACCGGCAGCCCGCGCGAGAGCGCTTCCAGGATCTTGACCCGCATCCCGCCGCCCGCGCGCAACGGCACGATGAACACGCCGCACTGCGCCAGATACGGGTTGACGTCGGCGACATAGCCGGTGACGTTCAGGCCGGGCACCTGGCCCTTCAACCCGACCAACTCGCGCGGCGGCCGAGCGCCGACCAGGTCAAGACCCGAATCGGGTAGCGTCTCGCGTACCAGCGGGTAGATCTCGTTGATGAACCAGAGCATGCCGTCGATGTTTGGCGGCCAGTACATGGTGCCGATGTGCGTCATCTGACGCGCGCTCGCCTGACGGTGGGCGACCGGCAGCTCGTCGGTGTCGATCGCGATCGGGATCACGGTCATCTCACGCACGACGCCGGCCGCTTCAGACAGGGCGGCCCGATCCTCATCGCTCACGGCCAACACCGCGTCGAACTCGCGCACGATCCGGCCCTCGTAGGTTTTGAGCAGACGCCAGTCGCGCTCGAGCACCCACCGGCGCGGCCCCTGACCCATCGTGGCCGCCAGGCGCTGATACAACAGCCAGAGCGCGTTATGCGCGTCCAACACGAGGCGCGGTTTCGCGCCGCTGTGCGTGGCCGCCAGCTCGGCGTACTGGGCCATGTTGAGCTGATCAGCGTGCACGACGTCAAAACGTCGCTCGACCGCCAGCTTCCGCATCAGGGCCTGCATGTCGGCGCGCGCATCGCGTACCATCATCCAGGGCTCGCCGGTGAGCAGGCTGCGCGCCAGGGCCACGCCGTCGCGCACCGGCCCACGCTGGATTGGCACGGTATGCACACCGCCCGCGCACAACGGTGCGAGGGTCGCAACATGGTTCGACTGGTCGCCGCGCACGAACGACACCAGAGTCACCTCGTGCTCGCGCGCGAGGAACTTCAAAACGTTCCAGGTTTTAATCTTGGGTCCGCTGTCGGGCGGAAAGGGCAAGACCTGGGTGAGGAGTAACACCTGCATATCGGCTTAACGGTAACGGGGCTCGGCCCTGGTGAGAATAGGCCGAAAGTTGGATGGGCGTTCAGGCCCGGGCGGCGCGCAGTTTGGCGGCCAGGCGGCTGAGCGAGACCACCGGGCGGCCTTTTCGACCGCCGGTCGCCAGGCGCAGGCCGGTATGCAGGACGTTTTTGGCCGCGGTAAAGAGGTAAATCAGGCCGGTCAGCAGTGTGGCCGCCACCGGGCCATAGTGCTTGCGGAAGAAACGCACCCGGCTGACATACAGGTCACCCTCGCGCTCAGGCCTGCGCAAGGAACTGCTGGCGCCGCCTAAATGCACGACCTCGGCCTCCGGGTGATACCAGACCGACCAGCCTGCCCGTTTGAGGGCCATGCACAGATCGACTTCCTCTGCGTACATGAAGAAGCCGGGGTCGAGCCCCCCGACCTGGCGATACGCCTCGGGCCGGCACAGCAGGCAGGCGCCCTCGACATAGTCGACCGGGCGGGGTCCGGCCTCGCGCTCGGGCCCACGGCTCGGGTAGTGCCGGCCCATGAAAAGCCGCCCCAAACCGGAGAGGATCAGGAATTCGCGGCTAACCGTCGGAAAAGGCGTGTGCGACGCCTGGAAGCTGCCGTCGCGGTTGAGAAGGCGGGCCCCGCACAACCCGGCCCGCGGCTGGGCATCGAGCAACGCCGCCATCGCCCCGAGCGCGCCCGGTTTCAGAAAGGCATCGGTGTTCAACAGCAGGATGTAGCGCCCGGACGCCTGCTGCGCGCCCAGGTTGTTGCCGGCCGCAAACCCGACATTGGCCGGGCTCTCGATCACGCGCACTTGCGGGAAGTCGCGTCTGACCAACGCCACGCTGTCATCGGTCGAGGCGTTGTCGACCACGATC
Organism: Anaerolineales bacterium; assembly: GCA_016789175.1. Taxonomy (GTDB): domain Bacteria; phylum Chloroflexota; class Anaerolineae; order Anaerolineales; family UBA6663; genus UBA6663. The sequence goes on along the minus strand of JAEURK010000021.1, from coordinate 12,837 downwards.
AACTCGAGCGTCAACCCATCGGCACAGGCCTGCGTGATGCGCAGACACTCCGCCAACAGGTCGCGGGTGTTCCAGTTTAGGACGACGACTGAGACGTCGGGGCGTGCGGGCAGGGTCATGCGCGGCCTGGAACGGTGCTCAGCGCCGGGGCGGATTGCGGGCCGGATCCGGGCGGGACCAGGCGATCGATCACGACCAGGGTGCCCATGAAGATCCAGTTGTACACGCAGTAGTCGAAGCCCATGATCGTCTGGGTATACGCAAACGGGATCACCCAGTCGCCGAAGGCCATGATGACGATGCACGCGATCGAGCCGGCGAAGGCCGCATTGGCCAAAGCCTGCAGAAAATCGCCGCGGCCGCGCAGCCGCCAGCACAACCGGAAACCCAGCAACGCGATCGTGGCGAACATCCACAGGTAGATCGCAAAGCCGATCAGGCCCGTCTCGGCCAGGATGTCGATGTAGTTGCTGTGGGTAGCCATGGCGTTGCGCGGAATGTAGGTCATGTAATATGCCGCGTAGCCTGCCGGGCCGGTCCCAAACAGCAGATGGTCCTTGGTGATCGACCAGTTCACGGCCCAGGCCATGAGCCGGGTCGAGCCGCTCTCGGCGTTCTCGTTGGCGATGATCTGGTCGACCGAGGCCAGGCTGGCCACCAGCACCAAGGCAACCAACAGCACCGTCAAAATGGCCGCGAACTTCGAACGATTGACGATCATGATCGCAAGCGCCAACATGCCCGGGAGCCAACCCGCCATCCAGGTGACATGCAGGATCACGCCCCAGACCACGTAGGCGCCCGCCAACGCCGCCAGCGCGCCGCGCTGCAGGATGGTCAGCCCGCGGTGGAACAGGGCCAGCCCGGCGGCCAGCGCGATGATCCACATGTTGAACATGCCGCCGATATTGACCGGGAGCTTGAAGAGGTCGAAGCGCGGGACCAGACCGATGAGGCCCGCGATGATGAAGATCCCCACCAGGATCTTCAGATGCCGCTCGGTGCGCAGGTAGTGGGCGGTCGCCATAAACGCGAACGGCAGCATGATCATCACGACCGCCGAGGCCGACTGCACGAACGGAAACGACGGCGCGACGAACACAGCCGGGTCGCGAAAAGCCATGCTCCACAACAACGCCACGATCGTCACCACAGCCCAGGCGATGATCGGGGCGTTGACCACGCTCTTCCCGAACGGCCACTGGCGCTCGACCGTGATGGCCCGCAGCACCATCAGCACAAACGCCAGCATGGTGAACACCAAGCTGAGCACCAGACGGCTGTCACGACCGGTCGGCAGGCTGAAGGGCACGAAGAGCGCCAGCAACAGGATCACGTAGGGGTAAAGCTCGCGCCGCGGCGCCACCACCACACCGCCGAAAAGGATCAAGGGCGCGGCGCCGAGCCCGAGGCCGACATACGGGTTGATGTACGCCGCCGCCAGGGCCGCGACAACCGCCAACCCCAATGCCAGAACGATCAGGACCCACACCTGCCAGCGCGCGGTGATGCGCCACTCGCGGCCGCTCAGGTCCAGAAACGTCGGGGGTCGAAGAGATGCCATCACGCGCCTCCTGCGGCATCGAGCTGCCCGACCATGGCCAGCAGTTTTTCACCGATCATGCCCCAATCATAGCGCTTTGCCGCATCCCGGCCGTTGGTCGCCAGTAAGTCCCGCAACGCCGGCTCAGTCAGCACGCGTTCGACCGCGGCCGCAAAGGCTTCGGGTTCATCGGCCAGCAGCATTTCACGGCCTTCGGCCAGGTCGAGGCCTTCGGCGCCCTTTCGGGTCGACACGACCGGCGTGCCCAGCGCGAGCGACTCGAGGATCTTCAGACGCGTGCCCCCGCCGATGCGGATCGGCACCACGCTTAACCAGGCCCCGGCCACGGATGGGCGGACGTCGTCCAGAAAGCCCGAGAACCGCACGCCGGGATAAGTGGGCAGCTTGCGCAGATCGACTCCGTCGGTCCGGCCGGTGACCGTGAAGCTCAAGTCCGGATGCCGGGCAAGCAGGCGCGGATAGATCTCATCCAGGAAGTATTTGACAGCATCGTAATTGGCGCTGTACGTCAACGCGCCGGCGTAGATCAGGGTTTTAGGGATCGGCGTGACCGTCACGGCCCCGGCCGCGGCGACGTCCACGCCATTCGGGATGACCTTCACCATGCGACCGGACGGCGCCAATCGGGCGACGCGCGCGCGTTCGGCCTCGGAGACGACACTGCAGGCGTCAAAACTCAGCAACAATTCTTGCACGTAGCGCGTGAGCTTCCACCAGGTGAGGCCGGCGCGGGCGCGAGCCAGCACGCCCGGCGCGCGTTGAACGGCGCTGGCGATGATCCCGACCTCCAGCTCCTCGAGCACGCGTCGCCGAGCGTTGGCCCGCAACGCGTACGGGGCCATGTCGATCTCGGACGCCAACGCCAGGTCAACCGCGCCGGCCCGGTCGACGGCCGCCGCGAAGGCGGGGTTGAACGTGTCGACCACCGAGCGCGGCCGGGCATCGAAGAACCCGATCAGCGCCCGCACACCGTCTGGTCGAAAGGCGCGGTAAGGCACACCTTCCACAGTCGCGCACCAGCGCCGCATCTCGGCCAGGCCCGCGGCCTCGATCGGTTGCTCGATGAACGAGATCAGGTGGACCTCGTGGCAGCTGGCCAGCGCCCGAATCAAGTTGTAGACGCGCTGCCGCGCGCCGTTATCGGTCGGCCAGGGATACCACCGCGACAGGAACAAGATCTTCATGACGACAGTGCAATCTTACCCGGTCGGATGCGCCAGCGTCCGGTCGCCGGCGTCGGTCTTCCACAGGCTCGGGTCGACCTTGCCCCAGCGCCGCTGCAGAGCATGGCTGATCGCGATCTGGGTGGCACGGGCGTGTTCCGGCCGACCCTCGCGCTGGTGGTGGCCAGCGCCCCGCCAGGCGCCGCGGAGGGCGCGCGCCATCGCCAGCGGCCACTGCGGCCACGGCGTGTGCCGGGCGAAGAACCGGATGCGGTTGCGGGTCATGTAGTACAGGGTGCTCGGGCCGAAGCCGGCCCAGGTGATCGGCGCTTTATGGCGCATCACGGCCTTTGGCTCGAACCAGACCTCAAACCCGGCCTTGCGCACCCGCTGGCACCAATCGGTCTCTTCGAAATAGATGAAGAACGAATCATCGAGCGCGCCGACACGCTCGACCGCCTGGCGGCTGATCAACAAACCGCAGCCGTTGATGAAGTCGACCGGGCCGGCCCGCAGCTGGCCGACGTCCTCGGCGCCCATGGCGATGTTTTCGGCGTCGGCGACCGTCCACAACACGCGCCCGCCGCCCGAACTGATCGTGCGCCCCGGGTCGAACGTGTACACCAGTGGGCCGATCACGCCGATGCGCGGGTCAGCCTGCGTCGCCGCGATCAAGGCATCGAAACACCCCGGCTCGACCAGCGTGTCTTCGTTCTCGACGAAGATCCAATCGGCGCCCTGCTCCAGCGCCAGCCGAATACCGACGTTGTTGTTGCCGGCATAGCCCAGATTGCGCTCGAGCGACACGACCTGCACCGCCGGGAAGCGCGCGCCGATCGCCTCGGCCGATCCGTCGGTCGAATGATTGTCGAGCACGATCACGCGCAGATTCGCGTAGCCCGAGACAGCCAGCGCTTGCAGACAGGCGAGGGTGTCGTCTTTGCGATTGGTGTTGAGGACGACAGCCGTGATGTTGGGAAGGTTCATGCGCGTTGATCTGATTGATCGGTTCTTAGCCCACCGGCCGCAGCCACGACGGCGGCATGTTTTTAGCCACTTCGATCGCCTGGAACAGCGGCGTGCTGCGGGCGCCATGCTCGCGCACCCAGGCCGCCATGCGCGCCAGGCCCTGGCGCAGGTCGTATTGCGGCTCGATGTCGAAGGCTTCCTTCACCTTGTCGTGGGAAGAGTACGCGTGCACCACCTCGTTGCGCGGCGGGAGGTGCGTGATCTGGGCCGTCACGCCCATGGCCTCGGCTACACATTGCGCCAGGTAGTTGACGGTGTACGGCACATCGGCGCCGACGTTGTAGACCTGGTTGTACGCGTGCGGGTATTGCACCGAGCGCGCGATGATGGGCGACACGTCCTTGACGTACGAGAACGCCCGGCTCTGCTCACCGTCGCCGAAGACCGACATCGGCTCGTTCTTCAAAATCTGATTCATGAAGATCCCGACCACGTTGCGATAGCGGTCGGCAATGTTCTGGCGCTCGCCGTACACGTTGTGCGGGCGGAAGATGATGTACGGCAACCCGAACATGTGCTGGGCCGCGCGCAGGTCGAGCTCGACCGCCAGCTTGGACACGCCGTACGGATCCTCCGGGCTTGGCACCAGGTCTTCCGTCATCGGCACCTGATTGGCGCCGTACACGGCGATCGACGAGGTGAAGACGAAGCACTTGACCTCGTGCAGGATCGCGGCATTGATCAGGTTGACGCTGGCGATCAGGTTGGTGTTGTAGTTGAAGCGGCGGATGAAATGGCTCAGGCCCTCGGCCGCGTACGCCGCCAGGTGGTAGACGTAGTCGAACTTGTGGGTCTCGAAGAGCCGGTCGATCAGGTCATGGTCGGTGACCGAGCCCGACACAAAGGTCGCGCGGTCCGAGACGTTGGTCTGATAACCGCCGCTGAGGTCGTCGAGGGCCACGACGTCGTAGCCGATCTCGAGCAGATCGTCGACAACATGCGAGCCGATGAAACCGGCCGCGCCGGTCACCAGAACTTTTGTCATGCGTAAAGGAACTCCTTTTAGGTATCGGCGGGGCTCCGCCGGGCGATCTCGCGCAGTCTACCATGTGGACCCCAATAGACTGATATAGGCCCTTCGTCCCAACGCGACCCTCGGAAGATCGTAAGCCCGCCAAATTACGGCGAAATTCGGGTGTTGGGGTTTGAAACCGCTAGCGGCGTCCGATCGTCAGGGCCCGAGCATAAGCGGCCAGGGTCTCCTGCGCCGCCCGGCTCCAGCTGAATTCGGCCGCCCGCGCGAACCCGCGCGCGCGCAGATCCGCGGCCAGCTCGGGCTCACCCAGCACGCGCGTCAGGTGCCGGGCCAGGGTCGCGTCGTCCTCGGCATCCATCAACAACGCGGCGTCGCCGGCCACCTCCGGGATCGAGCCGGCCGTCGACGCGATCAACGGCGCGCCACAGGTGTACGCCTCGAGGATCGGGATGCCGAAGCCCTCGATCCACGACGGGAAGACAAACGCCGCCGCCTGGCTGAACAACGCCACCAGATCGGGCCGCTCCGGCCGCACCAGCAGCACCGCGTGCCCGGCCGCTACGGCTTCGGTCACGGCCGCAGGCGGATCCGGTCGCCGCGAGAAAAAGACGATTCGATACTGCTCAGCTAACTCGGGCGGCAGCCTGCGCCAGGCCCGCGTCAACACGGCCGGGTTCTTGATCCCGTCCGCCAGGACGAAGTGCTCGGGGACGCCCAGGCGCGTTCGGACCTCGGCCAATCGGGCCGGGTCGGTGACGCGCTGCAGGTCCGGCATGCGGCCGTGGTAGATCGGCACGATGTTGTCGAGCGGCAGCCGGCTGTAATGCGCGATCTGGCGTTGGGCGTAACCCGAGACCGTGAGTAACAAATCGGCCGAACGCACCGCGGTGGTCGAAGCGACGTGCAGGTAGGTCATCATCCCCATCGTGCGCACATCCTTGCGATGACCCTTGAGGATGTCGAGCAGCGGCAGGATGTTGATTTCGTCGTGGAGCGTGATGACACAGCGCGCGCCGGTCGGCGCGAAACCGTAATTGGCCGGGAAGTGCGCCACGTCGAGCCGGTCTTCGGCCATCCACCGTTTGAGCGTCAGCCAGTCGTGGGCAACGCTCGAGACGCCGTTGCGATAGGGGAGGACCCGCAGCGTCACATGGCCCGGCAGATCGCTCAACTCGAAAGGGCGCTTGGTGTCGGCATACAGCACGATCTGATGGTCCGTGCTCTGCCGGATCACTTCGGGCAACAGGTGCCTGAGGTACAGATGCACGCCGCCGACCAGGCCGTGCGAGAGATAGCGGGCATCGATGCCGATACGCATGCTGGTCAGGCTCCCGACGCCGGCGCGACTGCCGCCAGCTGTCGATAAATCGCCTCGGTCTCTTCCACTTCCTGATCGAGCGTCTTGACGCTCGGGAAGTCGCGCCCGAGTTGAGCCAGCAGATCAGGCTCCGTCAGCAGGCGCTCGAAAAGCGACGCCAACGCGGCCGCGTCGCCCGGTGGGTATTTCAAACCGCCGCGGCCCGGCTCGACCATCTCGGCCATGCCGCCCCAGTCTGCCGCGAGAACGGGCGTGCGGTGGGCATAGGCCTCGAGGATGACGTTTGGGCTGTTCTCGTACCAGACCGACGGCACGACCAAGACGTCGACGGTGCGCAGCGCCTGCGCTTGTTCGGCCTGGCCGCGATACGTGCCCGCAAACGTGATGCGCGCATCGGAGCCGATCAGGTGGTTGAGTTGGGCCGTGTACTCCGGAAAGCGGGTGGCATCGCCGTAGATGAGCACGCGCAGACGCGGATCCGTCACCCGGCGAGCAGCCTCGATCAGGACATGGATGCCTTTCTGCGGCGCGATCTGGCCGAAGTACCCGACCCGCAGCTCGTCCGCCGGCGGCTTGGCCAGCACGTCCGGGTCGAGCGCGGGCAGGTCGAGGCCCTGTCGCAGAAAGACGACCCGCTCGGGGCTCACGCCGAACTGGATATACGTCTCGCGCAGAAACTCGGAGTTCACGAGCACCAGATCGGTCGCGTTCAGGCGCTCGCGCAGATAGGTCATGCGCTCGACGATCCGCGCGGCAGCCGCGGTCTGGCCGGCATAGTAGCGGCGCATCAAACCCGGGAGCAGGCGCCCCAGGAACCGATTGCGACGCTGTTCCTCTGCCAGGCATTGCACACAGGCCTCCGGCCGCACCGGGAGCTCCGAGACCCGGCCGTCGCTGCGCAGCAGCGTGATGCGCCGGCACAAGAACCAGAAGTCGACGGCATTGACCATGCGCGGCAGGCCGACCGATTCCGCTGCCTCGAGGACGGCGCCCGTCATCAGATAGCCGCTGTACAGATGAACGAGATCAGGGCGCAATTCTCGGAACCAGGCCTCGAGGTGATCGCGGATCCACAGGTTGCGGAACTCGAATCCGTCGCGATCGGGCACGCGCGCGAGATCGAAGGCCAGCCGCCGCACCGGCACTCCCTGGTAGGTCGTGTCCTCCCAGGCGAGCGTGCCGTCGGTTGCGCCGCGATCGACGTGCTCGATCGTGATCACTCGAACGTCGTGTCCGCGCGCGATCAGACCGCGTGCCAGGCGAAAGGCCTGCCACTCGGCCCCGGCTGTGTAGGTCGGCGGAAAATGGTGGATAGCGATGACGATGCGCATCGGTAGAGTCGTGGGCTTGCCGGCGCCGCTCAGGCTTCGGCGGGCGCTGCCCGGGAGCGCATGAAGAAGGCCAGGTCCGCGGGCCCGAACGCGCCCAGGAGGAAACCCGCGCCGGCGTACACGAGCACGCCGACGATGATCGAAGCCCACCACGGCACCCAGGCGCCCGCCATGATCAGGGCCGCGCCCATCACGGCCGAGGCGGCCAGCGGGCGCAATAGTGCCCGACCCCAGTCGATCTGGCCCGAGAGCGGGCGCAGGTTCCACACGTGCTGGCCGACCAACACGATCTCGGTCAACACCGTCATGGCCGAGGCCGCCAGCAGCCCGAACTGCGGCACCAGGAGAAGGTTGAACGCCACATTGAGGGCGGTGCTCACAATCACGGCCCGGGCGACGAACTGCTCGCGGTTGGTGATCAGGATGACGTATCCCAGGAACTCCGAAGCGTACATGAAGGGCAACACCCAGATCAGGATCTGGAGCGCACGGATCGAGTCGGCGTACTCCTGAGCGTTATAGAGCGCGTCCACCAGTGGGCCGGCCAGCAGAAAGCCGCCGACGGCCAGTGGCAGGGCCGCCGTCAACAGGTAGCGCAGGATGCGAGATGTGACCTCGGCCAGGCGCTCTGGATGGCGCGCCGCCTGACGCGTCAAGGTCGGATACAACGCCGTGTTGATCACATTGGAGAACATCACCAGCGAGAAAATCAGATTATAGGCTGCGCGATAATGCCCGGTGACGACGTCACCCTGCCAGATGTTGAGCAAGACGGTGTCGAATCGATACGAGAGCCCGAGTGCAAATGTCACCAGTCCGAAGGGCAACGCCGCCCGCAGCAGCTTCGGCCACTCGGCGAACTCGGGCGGCGCCGGGCGCACACCCAGTCGACTCACCCCCCGCCAGCACACCACAGCCATGGCGATGCCGCCCAGCAGGTTGGCCGCGATCAAGCCGAAGTAGCCGCCGTTCAGGTACAGCGCGGCACCGCCGGCCAGGACGAAGATCAGCTGGTTCAGGACTTTCGCGCCCGCGGCCAGATCGATCCGTTCGAAACCGCTGAGCGTCACCTCGCTCGCGCCCTGAATGCCGTAAACCCACAGGAACAGGGCGTTCACGGTCAAGGCCACGATCACTTCCAGCGGGCGCTGGGTGACGACGCCGGCCACGACCGTGCTCGCCCCGGCGACCAGTGCCAGCACGATTCGCAGCCAAAGCAGGTTGCCGAACAGCCGGCGCGCGCGCTCGGGGCCGTCCTCTGAGTCGCGATAGCGGGCGTACTCGCGCACCGCATACGGCGCCAGCCCGAGGTCTGCCACGAACAAGAACAACTCGCCAAAAGCGCCGATGGCCATGTACTGGCCGAACGCCTCGGCACCGAGTTGTCGGATCACAAGCACATTAAACGCGAAGGACAACACGCGCATGGCGAACTGCGCGATGAAACCCGCGGCTGAGTTACGAACAACCGTACGTGCAAAGCCTGACATGAACCTGCCTGCGACAGAAAGGGATCGTGCTTGATCCTGATCTTCCCATCCGACCCGGTCAGCCGATATGGGAAATAGGTTGTACAGCCCGGTTGGGAGGAATCAGCCCAAAACCGCGGCAATTCGGGCAGCGTAGGCGCCCGAATTGCCGCGGGTTTCGTCCTTCCGCACAACCGGCCTTCGCGCGGTGCCGGGCGGGTTGGTGTGGATCAGGGCAAACGACCGTAGTGCAAGGTTGGTGCGAAGTAGCCTGTGCTGTCGCGGATGCTGAAATATGCGAACTCGATCGTCTCCGGTCGATAGTGACCGACGGCTGACCATTTGGCGGACGGGCTGCCGTCGTAGGAGAGGTCGCCGCTGTATTGGGCAAACAGCTGCGCCTGCCCCCATGATCCGCCGGCCGGCAGGATCGAATAGCACATGTTGCGATTGTTCTTGCAGGCATCGACCGCGTTGGTGCTCTTGGATCCGCCGTGCCCGATGATCGCCAGGCGTCCGCCGGAGCCGGAGGCGATCACGGACGCGTGCGAATACCAGTTCAGGGACGTCGTGACCCAGCCCGACCCGCTGTTGCGCACATAGATCACACGCCCGTAGTCGCCAGTTGCATCGAAATGCTGATTGAACACCAGATGGCGCACGCCGTCGGTCGTGATGAGCAGGCTCGGCCCGGTATCGACGTTGATCTCATTGCCGTTCGATCCGCGCCCATAGTACGGAGGCACGGTGCTGACCGTTTCGATCGTGCCCCAGCTGCCGTCGGTTCCACGCCGGCGGGCGAGCACACGCGAGTTGAGCCCGGGGTTGGTCGTCGGATCCGACTGCCAGGCGACTGTCAACGCGCCGTCGACGGGTGAGATCGCGACAGCCGGGTGCGTGGCCTGCGCGCCGCCGGCGTCGACCGTGAACGGGTTGCAGGTCGAGACCTGGTTGTTGGTGTAGGTGTAGGTGCAGTGCCGGATCCGATAGCCGTTGGTCCAGTAAGCGACGTGCAAAACCCCGCTGAAATCGAGCGCCATCGCCAGGCCCTCGGTGCCCGCATACAGGCCGCTGCCATTCACCAGCTGTCCGCCATCGCTGGCCAGGGTCAACGTGGCGCGAAACTGGCCGGACCCGACCTCGTAGGGCATCAAGTAAATCCCGCCGTTGGAGGTGTTCGCGACGACATAGACCAGGCCGACGCCGTCGTACGCCGCGTCGACCGCAATCACATTACCGCTCGGCACCGTGACTGTGGCGCCCGCGCTGAATTCGGTCGGTGACGTTGGCAGCCCGGTGGTGACCTGCCTGTAGACACGCACGACGTTGTTGGCCATCTTGCCGGCAAACAGGATGGCGCGATCGTCGTTGGTTCGGATCAACTGATGAGGCGACGCATCGGCATGCCCGGCCCCGAGCGCCAACGCCGCCGAACTGCCCGGTTGGTAGGTTGCGGTCGCCGCTGCATAGTTCTTGGCCAGGGCCGGCAAGAAGGTAGTCGTCGAACCGGCCGCGAGAATCGGTCCTGCCACCAGCAGTATCGCCGCGGCGGCCGCAACAAGGCCGGCCAGGCGGCGGCGCCAGGGTCTTGTATCGTCCTGTGGCAAAGTCATCGTGCACCCTCCGGCTTCGTCACAGCCACATGCGAGTGATCAAAGATCGTCCACGTTTGGGGGTCAGGCATCGGCATGAGCCGAGCCAGGAATTTACATAACTCGAATCTGACAATAGTCCACCTGCTTTTGTACTCCGCCTGTATGAGGATGATCTAAGGCCGCCGCCCCACCAGGCCGACACGCGGCGCGGAGGAAGACCGATCGGATCACCGATCAGCCCTCCTCCGCGTTCTTTCCCGAACGGTGGCCGTGCTACGGCAGGGTCCCACCGCCAAAGTTATCAAGCACGCTCGAGCTGGCCGAGTCGAACCACAGGCCGATGTACCCGCCCGAGCTGGCGAAGGTCCACCCAGAGGCATCGCGCGTGCCGAGCAGGACGCCGTTGCGATACACCTCAACCTGCCCGTTCGATCGCACGCGCGCCCCGAACTGATCGCCGTTGACCAGCGTGACCGGGATGTCGGCCCCGCGCTGCACCCAGCCCTGCGAGGTCGTAAAGGTCCACACCTGGGCGACGCCGGATTGGGGCTGATACCAGACTTCGAGGACGCCGCTGGTCCACGATGTGGCGCTTTGTGACTTCAGCAGCAGATCGAGCTCAACGCCGTTGGGATCGATCGTCGTGTACGTGACGAAGGCCTCTTGATTGGCGCCGAAGCTCGTGGGCGACCAGTACACGTCACCGCCGGAGCCGACGTCCAACCGATTGGTCGCGATGCTGTATCCGCCGGCCTGTCCGGCCCAGTTCGAGCCGACTGCACCGTTGGCCCGATCAAAGGTGTCGAGGACGCCCGTGCTCGGGAACGCACCGCCCACGGCTGTCGCCGTCGCGGTCGGTGTGCGAGTCGCAGTCGACGTGGCTGTGGCTGTCGCGGTGACCGTCGCGGTCGCGGTCGCCGTGTTCGTCGCGGTCGCGGTCGCCGTGTTCGTCGCGGTCGCAGTCGCCGTTGACGTGTTCGTGGGCGTTGGACCCGTCGCGGTCGCGGTCGCCGTGCGGGTCGGCGTGTTGGTCGGCGTCGGACCGGTGGCGGTCGCCGTCGCGGTCGCTGTGGCAGTCGGGGTTGAGGTGCGAGTCGGCGTGTTCGTCGCGGTCGCCGTCAGGGTGGCGGTGGCCGTCGCCGTCGGCGTCGACGTACGAGTAGGCGTGTTGGTCGCCGTTGCCGTAGCCGTCGGCGTGGCGGTCGGGCCAGTCGGGACCGTGCCACCGCCGAAGTTGTCGAGCAAGGCATTCGGCGCCGACATCATCCACAGGCCGATGTACCCGCCGTTGGCCGCATAGGTCCAGGACGCGGCATTGCGCGTGCCGATCAGGGCGCCATTGCGATAGATCTCGACCAGGCCGTTCGGACGCGCGCGCGCGCCCAGCTGATCACCGTTGACCAGCGTCACGGCCAGGTTGGCGCCGTGCTGGATCCAGCCCTGCGCGGGCGAGAAAGTCCAGACCTGGATCACGTCCGCATTGGCGTCGTAAAGCACCTCGAGGACGCCGTTGAACCAGCTCGCGCTGCTCTGCGACTTGAGGATCAGGTCAATCTCGGTGGCCGTCGGGTCGACTGTCGTGACCGTGACGAAGGCCTCTTGATCCGCGCCGAAAGCCGTCGGGCTCCAGTAGATGTCGTCGCCCGAGCTGACGTCCAGCCGATTGGTCGCGATGCTGTAACCCCCGGTGTGGCCGAGCCAATTCGTTCCGATGGCGCCGTTGGCACGGTCAAACGTATCGAGCACGCCAGTCGCCGGGAAGGAGCCGATGGCCGTGGCGGTCGCGGTCGCCGTCGGTGTGGCCGTGCGGGTCGCTGTGGCGGTGGCCGTGGGGGTCAATGTTGGACCAGGAGACGTCTGAGTCGCGGTGGCCGTGACCGTCGCGGTCGGCGTGTTGACCGGAGTGGCCGTCACGGTCGCCGTCGACGTTGGGGTGGCGGTCGCGGTTGATGTCGGGGTCGGGCCACCGGAGTCGCCATCGGCGAGCGTCACCGAGTTCACCAACGACGAGGCCTGCGGATCGGTGGTCGTCAGCGTCAGCTGATACTGCGCGTAGCGGCTCGGCACAGCCAGCGGGCTGCCGCTCACCGTCACCGGCGCCCAGGCGCTCCAGGTCACACCGTCACTGGAGGTGCGCACCTGCACCGTCAGCCCCGTCCCGGCCGGCGTCGTCGCGTCCCACGCCAGGCTCTGCCACTGCCGCGTCGCGCCGGCGTCCAGCGGGCAGCTCTCATACACGCCCGGCGTGCGGTAGGTCGGCGCGACGTTGGCCACATCCACCTGCAGCAGGGCCCCGTTCGCGGCGCTGTTGGAGAAGTAGGCGTAGTAGTTCGCGGCCCCGGCGTTGGTCAGATCGAAGCTCGCCGCGAGCACGCCATCCACGTAGAACAGG
>JAEURK010000418.1 GCA_016789175.1 Anaerolineales bacterium | reverse complement strand
CTCGCGGCGCTCGGCCGGGCTCTTGCCCGAGAGCAGCAGCGGCATCACGATGTTCACGTAGGCCGAGAGCGTCGGGATGAGCGCAAAGAACTGGAAGATGAAGCCGATCGCGCCGCGGCGCATGTCGGCGCGCTGGTCGCGGTTGAGCTGGCTGACGTCCTTGCCGTTGATGTAGACCTTGCCGGTCGTCGGCTGGTCGAGGCAGCCGATCAGCTGGAGCAGGGTGGTCTTGCCCGAGCCCGACGGCCCGACCAGTGCCGTGAACTCGCCGTTCTCGATCGACAGGCTCACGCCGCGCAGGGCCTGGGCCTCGACCTTGCCGGTCTTGAAGGCGCGGGTGACGTTTTCAACACGTGTGACTTCCATGATGGCGTTTCCTTTATTGACCGCCGCGCAACGCATCCACCGGCTCCATCCCCGCCGCGAGCATGGCGGGGTAGACGGCGGCGAGCAGGCTGATGACGAAGGCCATGACCGTCAGGGTGATGGCGTCGTTCCAGGTGAGATAGGCGTAGATCGTTTCGCTGAGCGGCATGCCGATCGCGCCGACGTCGCCGAAGTAGATCCCAGCTGTCGAGGCGTAATACACCAGTGGCAGGCCGATGAGCATGCCCAGCAGGATCCCGCCGACCGCGAGCAGCGCCGACTCGGTGAAGAACATGGCCATGATCCGGCCGCCGCGCATGCCGATCGACGAGAGGATCCCGATCTCGCGGGTGCGCTCGAAGACCGCCATGATCAAGGTGTTGATGATCACGGTAGACGTGATGGCCAGGACGATCAGGTACAGCACGAACATGTAGGCGCCCGAGAACTCCTCGAACGTCGCCAGCAGCGCGTTGTAGTCTCGGAAGTTGACGATCGTGAAGCCGTCCGACGCGATGGCTTCGGCAACGGCGGGCGCCTGTTCGCGGTCCTTGAGGAGCACGAAGATCAGGCTGGCGCGGTCCTCGGCGCCCGTGATCGCCTGCGCCTTGGCGAGCGGCAGGAACAGGTTGCCCTCGTCGTAGTTCGGCGTGCGGGTCGAGAAGATCCCACGGACCACGAAGTTCTGTTCGTCGACGGCCCCGCTCGAGGTGTTGATCACCAGGTTGATCCGGTCGCCGACGCCGACTTTGAGTTTGTCGGCGAGGGGCTGGCCGATCAGCACCCCGTCGCGGTCATCGGCCGTTGGAAAGGTTCCGGCGAGCAGGCCGTCGGTCAGGGGCGCGTTGGCCGGCGAGGCCGGGTCGATGCCGATGACGCGCACGCCAACGGTCGTCTCGCCCGAGGCCAGGATGCCGCTGGCGTACAGCCGCGGCGTGGCGGCCTCGACCTGGGGCAGGGTCGCGATCTGGCTGGCGACTGTCGCCGGCGCGGCGATCAGGTCCTCCCATTTGAGGCTGGTCTTGTCCGGGTTGTAGTTGGCCGAGCGCACCTGCAGGTGGCCCGACTCGAGCCGGATGCTGGCGTTCATGGCATCGCGCATCTCGCCCTGGACGACCGAGGCCATGAACAGCAGCAGGGCCAGGGCGATGGCCAGCGCCAGCGCGGAAAAGAACGAACGGCGACGGTTACGGCCTAGATCGCGCCAGGCCATTGAGATGAGATGTAGCATGCGAGCCTCTCAGACGTGGTGGAGCGCGAGCGCCGGTTCGCTGTGCGCGGCCTCGCGGGCCGGCCAGATCGACGCCAGCAGGGCGATGACGAGCACCGTGGCCACGCGCATCCCGATCTTCTCGAGGCCGAGCGTCGAGTACACGCGCTCGTTGATCAGGGCCGTGTAGGCCGTCATCGACGTGAACGCGCTGTAGTCGAAGCCGACCTGGCTCATGATGAAGTTCAGGCCGACGCCCAGCGCGACGCCAAAGACCACGCCGACCAGGCCCATCATCGCGCCCTCGAGCAGGAAGAGCCACATGATCTGGCCCGGGCGCATCCCAAGCGCGCCGAGCAGGCCGATCTCGCGGGTGCGCTCGAAGACCGCCATCAGCAGCATGTTGAGGATGCCGATGCCGGCGATGCCGAGGATGATCACGCTGAACACGTCCATCACAGCGCCCTTGCGATCGAGCGCGTACTTCAAATCGGGGAACGACACCTCCCAGGACGAGATCTCGACGTTGGTGAACCCCGGCTGCAGGCCCCGGATCACGCCCGGCTCCTGGCCGATCTCCTCGAGCGAGATCGCGACCTCGGTCGATTGCCCGGTCAGGCCGTACAGATCCTGCGCCTCCTTGAGCGAGAGATACACCGAGCGCTTCTCGATGTCGGGCATACCGACGTCATAGATCCCGACGACGGTCAGGGTGCGTTGGCGCAGCTGGCTATGGCTGGCCTGGCCGGTCAGCGTGAAGCGGTCGCCGATTGCGAGGTTCATCTCGGCCGCGAGGCCCTGGCCGATCAGCGCCAGATCGCCGTCCTCGCTGGTCAGAAAGCGGCCGGCGACCACGTTCTGGGCGATCAGGTTGACCGCGGCCTCCTTCTCGGGCTCGATCCCCACGATCGAGACGGCGAAGGCGCCTTCACGGTTGGTGACCATTCCGCCTGTGTTGATCCGGCGGGCGGCGGCGAGCACATGCGGTTGGGCCTGCGCGGCGGTCACGATCGCGGCGTCGTCGGGCAGGGGCAGGATCGGGTTGGACGCGGCTTGCGCGTCGTAGCCTTCGGCGTGGACCTGGATGTTGCCGCCCAGGACGCGGATGGCGTTGCCGTAGATGGCGTTCTCGAAGCCGCCGACAAGACCGTCGTACATCATCATCAGCGACATGCTGCTGCCGATGGCGAAGACCACGATCAAGGTGCGGCGCTTGTGCCGCCAGATGTTGCGCCAGGCTTGTTGGAAGTAAAGACTCATGTTCGCATCCTTCGTAAACCCGAAACGGAAACCTCAAACCTCGCCCGGATCGGCGGGCGGATCCTTGGCCGAGTTTCCAAACCAGGCCTCGAGCAGCTCGGGCTTCATCAACACGATCGAGTCGGGCGGGGCGCCGAGCAGGCGTTCGATGGCGTGGTTGTAGGCTGCCAGTGACTCCACGACCTTGCGGGCTTTGGCCGGGTCGGGTTGGGGCGCCAGCGCCCAGTCGGCGAGGACATCGCCCATGCTTTGGACCATGGCGAACGCCACCATCCCGATCTGATCGGGGTAGGGCGTATGGAAGACGCCTTCGGCGATCCCCTGGCGGACGAGCGACGCCATCCAGGGTGTGGCGGCGTGCATCATGCGCGCCGTCAGTTTCTGGCGCAGCAGCGCGTTCTTGTCTGAGTACCAGGCGCGCACGAAGCCCATCAAAAAGTCTTTGCGGGCCGTCTTCCACTGGCCGACCGACGAGAAGAAGCGCTGCATCTTGGTCAGCGCCGGCTCGCGCGGATCCTGGATGATGGGCAGTGCCAGGCGCACGACCTGCTCGATCATGCGGTCCACCAGTGCCTCGAGCAACGAAGGCTTCGAGTCGTAGTAGTGGTAGAACGCCCCCTTGGAGATCTTGAGCTCGTCGAGGATGTCCTGGATCGACATCTGCTCGTAGCCTTTGACATAAATCAACGCTTGAGCCGCATCCAGGATCTCGGTGCGCTTGAGCGCGTGCTCTTCTTCGTTAACCACGCGGGGCATACAGGCCTCGTTGAAAAACCGACCGTCGGTTTGTTTTACTCTTATATCAGCACCGGGGTCAAGTGATTTTCGGCGTTGTCCGGTGGGTGTCAGGAACGGTGCTGGGCGGAAATAGGATTCGATATCGGGAATGGCCGGATGTCGCACCCTCAAAAGCGGCCCAGAATTGTGCTCTTGCACCGGCCTCTCCGCGATATCCGGCAATATCCGGCCATTCCCGGGATCGGGCCCACCCGCCACCGGCCCGGCCGGGCTGCTTGAGCCGGCGCGGGTTTACAATCCGCGGCAGGGGAGACACGCCGACCTATGGTCACTTCGCGCCGCTACTACGGCATCGACGACTACCACGCGATCAGCGCATTCATCCACGCGTTGTACCGACCCTACAACCGAGACGGCAACTGGCTGCAGCCGATCTGGGCCTATATGCACAGCCATCCCAACCTCGACTGGGGCGCACTGGGGCGCATCCGCATTTGGGAAGACCACGGGCACATCGTGGCGGTTGCACACTATGAGATGGCGCTGGGCGAGGCCTTCTTTCAGGTCCACCCGGACTATGCCGCGCTCAAGCCTGATCTGCTCGACTACGCCATCGCCGAACTGGCGAGCGTCGAACCCGATGGCTCCCGCAGCCTGCGAGCTTTCATCAGCGACTTCGACACCGATTTCACGCGGCGGGCAGCGTCGCTGGGTTTCACGCGGGATCCGGGCAACGACCGCACGCTCTCAGTGCTGGAGACGCCGGCAGGTTTTGCGCCGGATCTGCGATTGCCGGAGGGTTATCGCCTGATCAGCCTGGCGGAGGACAACGACCTGGCCAAAATGCATCGGGTGCTCTGGCGCGGCTTCGACCATGCGGGTGAGCCGCCGGTCGAAGGGATCGTGTGGCGCAAACAGATGCAGTCGAGCCCGTTCTTCCGGCCCGATCTCACACTGGCTGTGGAAGCACCCAACGGCGATTGGGCCTCGTTCTGCGGGATGTGGTTCGAGGCGCCGAATCGGATCGCCCTGGTCGAGCCTGTGGCGACCGATCCGGTATATCGCCGGCTCGGCCTCGGGCGCGCGGTGGTGCTGGAGGGCGTGCGCCGGTGCGCGGCCCTCGGCGCGCGTCTGGCGTTCGTCGGCTCCGATCAGGCTTTCTATCATGCACTCGGTTTCAAGACAGCCTCTGTCAGCCAGGCGTGGTCGCGCCGATCACGCGCAGACGGCGGACCATAAACCGCGACGCAGTGCTGACGCGCGGTCTACGATCTGCCGTCTGCGGGCTGCGCTTACTCTGCGATCGGTAGGTACAGATCGAACTGCGTCTGCTCGGGTTCACCCAGCAGGTCCGGGGTCAGGCATTCCTCCAGCCACTGATGCGTCCCGAAGCGATATGGGCTGGCTTCCCGCCAGCGCACCAGTTGCATCCAGATCTCGGGATTCGGAATGCCCTGACAACGCATGACCGCATACAGACCGCCGGGCACATCCTTGATCTGGACCGAGCCTGCCGGCAACGCCTGTCCGCGCAACACCAGCCACTGCTCGTAGCCGTAGTTCGGGCTGCCCGGCGCGGGCGACGGGTTGTTGAAGCCGAACAGCCGATGCTCACTCAGTCGCAGGCCTTCACCTTCCGCCCAGGCGGTCAGCGCCTCCCAGGCCAGGGGCTCCGGCGAAGGCCCGAAGCCCAACGCCGCCGCCACGCGCATCGCGTCCAGCCGCACGATCCTCACTTCTGTTGACATCACTCCTCCTCCTCAATAACGCGAGAATGGGCGCCCACCCTCGCTACGCCGTTCCAGCCGGCATCCGTGATACCTGTTCTCATCGTATGCGCGGCCGTGACAACCTCTGTCAGGATTTCGTGCTAGCATCAGGCAACTGAGCTACGGGGGGTGGGCGATGCGCGCAGATCGATTGATCGCGTTGCTGATGATTTTGCAGGCCCGCGGTCGGGTGACTGCCCAATCGCTGGCTGACGAGCTCGAGGTCTCCGAGCGAACGATTTATCGCGACATCGATGCGTTGGGTGTGGCCGGCGTGCCGGTCTATGCCGAGCGCGGGCCGGGCGGCGGCTGCTCGCTGCTCGAGAGCTACCGCACGACTCTCACCGGTCTGACCGAGGCCGAGGCCCGCGCGCTCTTCATGTTGCACGTGCCGCAGCCGCTGACGACCCTGGGCATCAACCGCGATTTGCAGAGCGCCCTCCGCAAACTCTCCGCGGCGCTGCCCGAGGCCCGGCGCGATGCGGCGGCGTCGTCACGGCAGCGCATCCATCTCGACTCCACCTGGTGGTTTCAATCGGTCGAACCGTCACCGACGCTTCAGGCGCTTTATCAGGCGGTCTGGCGCGATCGTTGCGTGCGCCTTACCGTGCATGTCGGACCGCCCATCGACGGGCCGGTGACGTGCGACGTCGCGCCCTACGGCCTCGTCGCAAAGGCCAACCTCTGGCATCTGGTTTGTTTGCGCGAAGGGCGATTGCGCGTTTATGCCGCCGGCGAGCTATGGGCCGTCGAGGAATTACCCCAGGCGTTTGAACGACCCGACGATTTCGATCTGGCGCGTTTTTGGTCGGGTTGGTGCGCCGACGTCGAGCAGAGTCGCGCGACGTTTACGGCCCGCGTCCGAATCGCGCCCGCCCTGTGGCCGAAGCTGGCGTGGTATCTCGGACGCGAACCGTTCGTGCAAGTCTCAGCCCCGTGCGAGCCGCGACCGAATGAGTGGGTTCAGGCGGCGCTGACCTTCGGTTCGTTTGAGGAGGCTCGCTCGCGTCTGCTCGGGCTGGGTGGGGCGGTCGAGGTGCTCGATCCGGACGCCCTGCGCCTGAGCCTCGCGGACTTCGCCGAGCAGGCCGCGGCCGTGTATCAGTGTCCCTATCGGCACAAAACGGGCAGCTGACACTCGCAGGTTCGGACTGCACGGCGATTCACGCACGTCTCGCCGCTGCGGCCGGTATCGCAAGTGGGACCGCCAACTAAGGAGGAGCACCAGACTTTCGGCGATGTAAAATGCAGTTTGAGTTGGCCGACGAACGGGGGCGATCGTCGGGTGCAACAACGCCCTCACGGATCCGGGTCCTTCAATCGCAAACTTTATACACGTCATGGACCTTCGCGAGACCGCGATGCGCACCAAGATAAGGAGACAGCATGCTGCATGAACCCTCCACACCTGTCGGAAAGGACCCGGCCGGGCCGTATAAGACCCGTCTGGGCGTCTGGATGTTTGCGATCTATTTGTTGTTCTACGCCGGGTTCGTGGCCATCAACCTGACCGCCCCACGGGCGATGGGCATGACCGTCGTCGCCGGGCTGAACCTGGCAACGGTCTTCGGCATTGCGCTGATCGTCGGCGCGTTGATCGAGGCCCTCGTCTATGACGCGTTGTGCCGCCGCAAGGAGGCCGAGCTCGAGGACAAACCGTCGCCCAGCGGCGGACCGACCGCCACGAAGGGCAGGGCTTAGGCCATGGCCATCATCGTCTTCATCGTCTTCGTTGTCTTCGTGGTCGGGCTGTCGTTCTATCTGGGCAACAAGGCCAAGACCTCGAGCGGCTACTATGCCGCCGGCGGGCAGATCCACTGGGGCGTAAACGGCATCGCCTTCGCCGGTGATTATCTTTCGGCGGCTTCATTTCTGGGCATCTGCGGTCTGATCGCCACAGTCGGCTACGACGGGTTTTTGTACTCGATCGGTTACCTGGCCGGGTGGATCGTGGCGCTCTTTGTGGTGGCCGAGCCGCTCAAGAAGCTGGGCAAGTATACGTTCACCGATGCCGTCGACGCCAACTACAACTCACGCGGGATCAAACTGGCGGCGGCCGTCAGCACCCTGATCGTTTCGGTCTGTTATCTCATCCCGCAGATGGTCGGCGCGGGTGTGTTGGTCGAGCCGCTGCTCGGCATCCCGCACGCCTGGGGCGTGATCATGGTCGGTGCGATCGTCATCACCATTGTCGCGACCGCGGGCATGGCCTCGACCACCTACGTGCAATTCCTCAAGGGCGGTCTTCTGCTGGTGTTTTCGACCGTGCTGGTCGGCGCAGTGGTCTGGCGCGGGCTGTCGACCACGCCGGATCAGGGCGGCACCGTACCATTCTATGAATACGGCCATGTCGAGGCCACGCGGGTCGACGGCCAGGTGCAGACGACCGAGGCCGGGGTAAAGATCCTGGAACAGGTTGACGTCAAGGGCGGCCTGACCTTCGTGCGCGTCGACCACGCGGGCCTGGAGAACTGGTGGTATGTCTCCGAAGCCGATGGGGCCGTGACCCTCAAGGAATCCCAATCGGTGGTGGCCAGAGCCGACGGCCGGTGGGTCAACGGCGCGCCCGAATCGGCCGAGAACCGGCTGCGTCAGGTGGGCAACCCGGAGCAGATCCGCGGCCAGAAGCAGGTCACCACCGGCAGCCTGTCGTTCTTCGACTTCCTGGCCTCGCTCACGGCCGAAGACACCATCGTCCGGACCTGGAAGACCGCCGCTTTCACAGATGCCACCGGCGACCGGGTGACGGTCTACTATCCTTACGATGTGTCCGGTGACCGCATCATGCGCCCGGGCTTGAAGTTCAAGGTCGAGGGCACGCTGCTCGAGCGGTTGGACTTCCTCTCGCTGATGTTGGCGCTCTTCCTGGGCACCGCAGCGCTGCCGCATATATTGATCCGTTACTACACCGTGCCCAGCCCGGCCAGCGCGCGCAAGTCCACCATTGTGGCGATCGCGGCCATCGGTTTCTTCTATATCCTGACGCTGTTCATGGGCCTGGGCGCGATGGTCAACGGCACCATGAACCCGGCTGACAGCAACATGGCTGCCCCGCTGCTGGCGCGGTCCTTTGGCGAGCTGCTGTTCGCTCTCATCTCGGCCATTGCCTTCGCCACGGTGCTCGGCACCGTCAGCGGCCTGATCGTGGCCGCCTCCGGGGCGGTGGCCCACGACCTGTTCGATCGCTATCTGCAGATCAAGATGGACGACCGCCAGAAGGTGCGCGCCGGGAAGATCTCGGCCTTTGTGATCGGCGGCCTGGCCATCGTCTTGGGCATCCTGTTCAAGGGTATGAACGTCTCCTTCCTGGTCGGGTTGGCGTTTGCCGTGGCGGCCTCGGCCAATCTGCCGGCCATCGTCATGCTCCTGTTCTGGAAGCGGACCACGGCCCGCGGCATCGCCGCTTCGATCCTCGTCGGCATCGTCGCATCGCTCGGGTTGATTGCGTTCTCGCCGGAGCTCTACAGCCTGTACGGCCTGAACCCGCTCGACGCCCCGATCCCGCTGAGCAACCCGGGCATCATCTCGATCCCGTTGAGCTTCCTCACCCTGGTGGTCGTCTCGTTGCTGAC
>JAEURK010000034.1 GCA_016789175.1 Anaerolineales bacterium | reverse complement strand
TGGCGCGTCAACTGGATGTGGCCGACGTGGACGGCGGTGTGTTCAATGGTGTGGGCCAACGCCCAGCCGACCGTCACTGTGCGGCCGTCGCGCGGCACCCGGCATGGCCGCGCGAGGTCGTCCAGACTCAGCGCGCCGAGGACTGTGGGCGCCAACCGGTCGAGATCATCCAGTCGTTGCTGAAGATCGAAAACCGCCAGACCGTCGGCCAGAAACTCCGACTCACGCACGCGATCACTCGGCTCACCGCCGATCACGGTGCCGATCCAGTAGCGCTCGGCGCCGGTCAGATGCACCACCAGGGCGCCCATAGCGTTCGCGCCGGGGGCCGGCGCCCAATCGAGGGCGTCGACCGGAAGGTCCTGGATGGCTTTCGAGATCTCGGCATGAAGAAAGCGCAGGCGCTCGAATAGGTCGGCGATACACGGTTCCATGCGAGCCTCCTGAGTTACCGGGTGTACTCGTCCGGCAGGCGCACCGGTCGTTGGGTGGCGAGCGCGACGAAGGCGCCCGTCTGCCGGGCCTTCGCGACCGACATGCCATCGGACTGTCGGATAAATTCGGCCGCCAGGACAAACCGGGCCCGGCCCCTCTCACTGAGCCACATCTGCCCCGCCACGGTATCCGGAAAGCGCACGGGGGCCAGATAGTCGATCTCGGTGCGCATCAGCACCGGCACGATGCCGCGTTGCATGGCAACGCCGAGCGGCAAGGATTGCGCTGCAAAGAGGTTGCGGAGGTCTTCGAGCCAGCGAATATACGTGAGATTGCTAACCACACCGGCGAAGTCGATGTCATAGGTCATCACCGGGAAAGCGTGTTGGATCTCAGTCATGGCGGGCCGCCGGGGTGCGCGCAGCCGGATCCGATCGTAGCCCGCGCAGGCGCTTTGGCGCGCACAACTCCCAGGCCATGCGCACATGAAAGGCCAGATCCCGCGCGCCGATGTGGCGCAGGTCGATGCCGACCCAGCCTTTGACACCGACATACGGCGGCCTGAAGTAGCGGCGCGCGTCTTTTGCGATCAGGCCGGCCTGCGCGCCGTCCGGCACCGGGACCCAGACGGCGATGTGGCCGTCGTTGTGGTGGTTGTTCGCGAACATCACGAAACAGCGCTTGTGCACAAACCAGATCGGCTCGCCATGCGACAGGCGCTCACTGGTCTCCGGCAATGCCAGACACAAACGGCGGACGCGGTCAATGTGGTCGACGGCCATGCAACCCTCCCTCGCAGACACCGGGAGTATCCCGATGTATCCCGATGTATCCCGATGTGGGGCGGTGCCCCTCACGATACCCGATTTTGGGAGTGGTCACCCCGTGCAGGCACGAATTGTCAGCGGCCGTTTTGCCGCGGATTGCGGGGGGGGGCGTGAATGTGAACAACGGGAGCCTGGCCGGCAACAGTCCCGCTTCTTTCCGCGTCATCCGCACAATCCGCGGCCAGAATCCGGGCCTGACAACGTGCCCGGGCCCACAGGTCGCCGACCGCCGGCCTACCTTGTCGCCGGCAGCGATCTGCGCTAGCCTTATCGGATGCCTGTTCGTTCGCTGCTTCTTGATCCCCGACGGTGGTGGCCCTTCACGGCCATCGTGCTGCTCGTGGGCGGGCTGTGGACCCTGGGCTCGCGGGTCGCGACAACCGACGAGGCGCCGCGCCAGGCCAACCCGCATGAAGGCTTCCCGGCGCCGGATTTCGCGCTCGAGAACCTATCCGGAGAGACCGTGGCGCTTGCCGACTACCGGGGTCAGGTCGTCATCGTCAATCTATGGGCCAGCTGGTGCGGGCCGTGTCGGGCCGAGATGCCGGCGCTCCAAAACGTGTACGACGATTTGGCCGCCGACGGCCTGGTGGTGCTGGGCGTCAACAGCACCGCCCAGGACAGCGAGGCCGCCGCGCGCAGCTTTGTGGCCGAGAACGCCCTGACCTTCCCGATCCTGCTCGATCGCGCGGATGACGTCAGCCAGACCTACCGCCTGCGTTCGCTGCCGAGCACGTTCATCGTCGATCGTTCCGGCCTGATCCGGGCGGTGTTGATCGGCGGACCGCTCAGCGAGGCTGTGTTGCGCTCCAAGATCGAAGACCTGCTGGCCGATGCGCCCTGAGGAATGACACGATGCTCCCCACGCTTCAAATCGGTCCATTAGCCATGCCAACCGGCCCACTGCTCTTGTTGCTCGGCGTCTGGTTGGGCACCTGGCTGGCTGAACGTGAGGCCGACCGATTGGGCCTGAACCGCGATACCGTCAGCGCGCTGGCGCTGCTCGGCCTGATCGTCGGCCTGGTCGGGGCGCGGCTTGGGTATGCGGCCCGTTACTCGGAAGCGTATGCCGCCGATCCGCTCAGCCTGATCTCCAACAACCTGGCAACCTTTTCGTTGCCGGAGGGGTTGGCGGCCGGGCTGCTGGCCGCCACACTCTACGGTCGCCGGCAAGGCCTGCCGCTGCGCCGCACACTGGACGCGCTCGCGCCGCTGGCCGGCGTGCTCAGCGGCGCTGCCGCGCTGGCGCAACTCGCGAGCGGCGATGGCTTCGGTGCGCCGGCGCAGCTGCCCTGGAGCCTGTACCTGTGGGATGACTACCGCCATCCATCTCAGCTCTACGCGCTCCTGGCGGCGTTGGGCGTGTTCGGGCTCTGGTGGCGATGGGGTCGGGCCGGCTTCGCCGGGTTCGGCTTTCTGCTGATGATCGCCGGGCTGGCCGCCACGACCGTCTTCCTCGAGGCCTTCCGCGGTGACAGCTTGTTGTTGACCGGCGGCTGGCGTAGCGCCCAGGTCGGTGGTCTGATCGTGCTGGCAGCTGCGTTGGTCTGGATGCGGCGTTGGGCCGAGTCGGCGCAGCCAGGTCAATCACGCACGTAACGCGCGAACCAGGCGAGCGTGCGCGCCCACGCGTCTTGAGCCGCCTCCGGGTTGTAGCGGGACCCGGTGTCGTTGTGGAAGGCGTGGTCCGCCCCCGGGTAGATCATTTTTTCGTAGACCCGGCCGTTGGCCAGCATGCCGGCTTCGATCGCGGCGATGCCCTGATTGATGCGTTGATCTTGTTCGCCGTAGATCCCGAGCACCGCAGCGCTGATGTTCGCGACCTCACCGACCTCCGGGTGCGGGCCATAGAAGGGCACGGCGGCCCGCAGCTCGCGCATCCCCACCGCCACCCGCCAGGTAACGCCGCCGCCAAAGCAGAACCCCACCATGCCGACTCGCTCGGGCAAGACGTACGCTGCCCCGGCCAGATGCTCCCACCCGCTGCGGAAGTCGTTGACGAATTGGGCTGGATCGGTGTTGCCGAGTACGCCGGGCACCGCCTCAGACCCGACGGACTCGGTGCCACCCTGGCGCGCCAGGAGGTCGACCGCCAACCCAACGTATCCGGCTTTGCCCAGTCTCCGGGTGACGTCGCGGATGTGATCGGTCAGGCCACGGTTCTCGTGACACACCAGGATGATCGGCGCCGGGGCGCCGCCGGCCGGGCGCGCCAGGTAACCCGTGATCGTCGCATCCACGGCCGCGAACTCAAGTGAGCCGGCGGTCACCGCCGGATCATCGGGGCTGACCGTTCCGGCCGTGGGCGGGGTGGGTGAAGCCAGGGCTTCCGTGGGCGGCGCCGTCGCAGCGCTCGGGGCGGGCGTGGCTGTCGCTGCCATCGTCGCGGTCGGCGTGTGTGTCGCCGCCGGGTCAGCGGTGGCTGGTGGGGCCGTCGCCGCAGGCGGCGGCGCACACCCGGCCAGAAAGGTCTGGGCGACGGTCAGGCCGCCGAGCACCGAAGCGATCAGCTTCAGGGCCTGTTGACGGCTCATTCGCCCTTCCTGATATTCCTCGGCGAATTCCTCGACCAGATAGCGTTGAAACGTGTTCATACGAGGTCTCCTGTCGTGCTGGGGGAACGAAGGATCTTGGGTTCGCTCAACGTATGAAGTTGAGATTAATGTCGCCTTTGCTGGTCCGACCTGGGAGCGCGCTATCTTCACAATCAATTCATGGCCGGTCTGTCGGGTCACGCCTACACTGGCAGAGGTACAGCCGATCTGAATGGGGCGGAGCAACGGCTGTTTAACCGGAAACAACGATGGAAGACGAACTGCGCCACCCCAACCCCGGCACACCCACATTACAGCGTCTTCATGATCTCGAACTGCTTGAGCAGATCGGGCGTGATGTGACCTCAACGTTGGACCTTGATCGGGTCCTTAACCTGATTCTGGATCGCGTCAAAGCGGCGCTCGGCGCCGAAGCCGCGTCGGTCTTGTTCATTGAGCCCGACTCCAATGCGCTCGTGTTTCGCGCGGCCGCCAGCGCCAATGCCGAGTTGCTTCTCCAAAGGCGCATACCGCCAGGTCGAGGCATCGCCGGCTGGGTCGCCCGCCATGGGATGCCGATCGTCGTGGTCGACCCGTCGCACGACCCGCGCTTCTACAACGAGATCGATCGGATCGATGGCTTCGTTACACGCTCGATCCTGGCGGTGCCACTCAAGAATCAGGATCGCCTGCTTGGCGTGCTCGAAGCCCTGAACAAACGCGACGGGACCTTTTCCGAGGATGACGTTCGGCTGCTTCAGCTGGTCGCAACCTGGGCAGCCGTCGCGATCGACAACGCCCGGTTGTACAGCGAGGCAACACAGCGCGCTCGCGAGTTGGCCATCCGCAATGAGGTCAGCCAACTGCTCTCGACGGCGACCGATCTGCAGAGCCTGCTGGATAGCATCACCACACATTTGTCCGAAATCGCAGGCAGTACGGCCTGCCTGATCCTTCTCGGCGACATGACAGTCGTGGCGCCCGAGCCAGTTTCGTGTTTTCTTAACGGCCGATTGATCCCGGCGGTTGATCCTCATCTCGATCGATTGATCGCGCTGCTTCGCCGAGATGTATCCACTACTCACCCGACGATCATCGCGGATTTGATGGCTTCCGGGCACCTGGCCGCCGACGAAGCAAGCCACGCGCCAGCCCGCTCGCTGATGGTTTTGCCTCTGCTGGTCGGTGAAGCCCCACAGGGCATGGTCCTCCTCGGGCACAATGCACCGGGCCGGTTCTCACAACGAGACGTCGATAGGGTGCTGCCCCTGGTGCAACAGGTGGCGCTGGCTGTTCGCAAAGTCCAGATGACCGAGAATCTGACGGAGATGGTCGATGCCCGTACGAGCGAGCTCCGCCATGAGCAAGCCCGTCTGAGAATGATTCACGAGATCGGCCAGGTCACCGTCTCGAGCCTCGATCCGGCCACGCTGTTGCGCGCCGCAGCTTACAAGATCCGGGATGCTTTTGCCTACCAACGCGTCAGCATCCGGACAAAGAGCCAGACTGAACTGACGCTGATTGCTGACACTGATGGCCCGAACGGCATCCCAACGATGCCCATTCCGATCAGCGCGGACAGCCTGGCATGCCGGGTAGCGGCCCAGGCCCAACACCGGCCTGTTTCCGATCCCACAACCAAGAGTCAGCCCGACCCTGGGAACGACCCGGTCAAGGGGTCGGAATTGGTCCTGCCGCTGGATTCACAGGGCGAATTGCTGGGCGTGCTGGAGGTTCGCAGTCGCTTCCAGGCTTCCTTCGACCAGGATGATGTGTCGACGTTGGAGACGATCGCGGGCCGCCTGACGATGGCCCTAAGGAACGCCCGACTTTTCGAACAGGTCGCACGGAGCAAGCACGAATGGGAAGCCACATTCGATTCGATCGCTGAGGGAGTCGTCCTTCACGATGATCAGATGATCGTCAGGCGGGTCAATCGATCACTCGCTGACATGCTGGAAACTACGGCCGAGGCGCTGGTGGGACGCGATGTGGTCGACGCGATCTGCGGCGCTCAATCGACCGACGGGGAGGTCCTCCGTGCGCATCCCAGTCAGCCCCTCACCACCGAGCTTACCGAACCGCGTCGCAGACGGACCCTGGCGACCACCGGTTACCCAATCGCGCGCCCGGATGGCAGCGCGGCCGGCCGGGTATTGGTCCTGAGAGATGTCACCGACGAGCGGGTGTGGCGATCACGCATGCTTCAGACTGAAAAGCTCGCGTCGTTAGGCCAACTCTCGGCCGGGATCGCACACGAAATCAATAATCCATTGGGTTTCATCCACAGCAACCTCAACACCCTATCGCGCTACGCCTCAGACCTGCGAACTGTGTTTTTGGCCTACCACACTGTATTTGCCGGAGATCCCCGCCTGACCGAGTGCGAGAGAGACATCGACGTCGAATACCTGCTGCAAGATGGAGATCTGGCCATCACCGAGTCGCAGGAAGGCGTCGAACGGGTTCAGTCGATCGTCACGGGCCTCAAGAACTTCGCCCGAGCCGACGAGAGCACGGAGATGAAGGATGCCGATCTGCATGCAGCGCTGGAGACAGCCCTGAAGATCGCCTGGAACGAGATCAAATACAAAGCGACCGTGGAAAAGGACTACGGCACCCTGCCCCTGGTTCGTTGCAACCTTTATCGCATCGGCCAGGTCTTCATCAACCTGCTGGTTAACGCCGCCCAGGCGATCCAGGCCGACGGTCGGATCACATTGCGCACACGGGCTGACGCCGAGTGGGTGGAGATCTCGATCCAGGACACCGGTTACGGGATCACGCCCGAGAACATGCCGAAGTTATTCGACCCGTTCTTCACCACGAAAGAGATCGGTCAGGGTACCGGTTTGGGTCTGAGCGTGGTGTACGGCATCGTGCATGAACACGGTGGTCAGATCGACGTAGCCAGCCGAACCGGCCAGGGCACGACTTTTACGATCTATCTTCCGATCGCCGGCCCGGAAGCCTCTGGCGTTGTGGCCGACAAGGAGTTCGCCAATGAACACTGATACGCTCATCACCGTGCCCGCCCGGTCGGCACCGACGATCCTTTTGGTCGATGACGAACCCAGCGTGCTGAACGCGCTCCAGCGGGCGATCCGCCCCGACGGGTACCGGGTGCTGACCGCCACCAACGGCGCTGAGGCGCTCGATGTGCTGGCTCAGGAGACGGTCACTGTGATCGTGTCAGACCAGCGCATGCCGCGCATGGCTGGCGTCGACTTTCTCGAACTGGCCCGCCAGCTCCAGCCCGAAGCCGGCCCGATCAAGCTGACTGGCTTTGCCGAGCCCCAGGCCATCATCGACGCCATCAACCGCGGCGGCGTTTATCGCTACATCGGCAAACCCTGGGACGATGGCGACCTGCGCCTGACGCTTCGGCGCGCCATCGATCAACACCAGTTGACCCTCGAAAACCGCCGCCTGACCGCCGAGGTGCAGGCGCAAAACGCGGCGCTGG
>JAEURK010000382.1 GCA_016789175.1 Anaerolineales bacterium | reverse complement strand
GGTCGTGCGGGCCGCCACGCTCGGCCTGCCCATGGCGCTGGCGATCATCGGTGGGATGCCCGAGCGCTTTGTGCCGTTCGCGCAGCTCTATCGCGACGCGGCGCGCCAGGCCGGGCACGACCCGGCGACGTTGCCGCTCAGCATCAACTCACATGGCTTCATCGGCGACGACTCGCAGCAGGCTGCCGACGACTACTTCCCGACCTTCTCAGTCGTGATGAACAAGATCGGCCGTGAGCGTGGCTGGCCGCCGATCACGCGTGCTCAGTTTGAGGGCGCGCGGGCCTTACGCGGATCGGATTTCGTCGGGCACCCGGACCAGATCATCGAGAAGATCCTGTTCCAGCACCGGCTCTTCGGCCACCAACGGCTGCTGCTGCAGCTCGGCGTCGGCACGATCGCGCACGCCAAGATGATGCGCGCGGTCGAGTTGCTCGGCACGCGGGTGGCGCCGGTCGTGCGGCAGGAACTGGGCTGAGAGGCGTTCTAACCTTCGACCTGACAGGTCCACCCGCGATTCTCGGAAAACAAAGGCGTTTTGAAATAGACATTCATCGATACATAGCGCGAATTCTAACCTCAACCAGGACACGGTGCGCGCGTCACCCGAAGCCTGACGCCCTTTCCTTTATACTTTTCGCGGCCCCATGAAACGCCTTCTCGGACTCCTGTCGATCGCCATGCTCATCGCCGCCCTGGCCGGGGCCGGGGCCGTGACCTTGCAGCATCAGGCGCTGCAACTTGGCGTCGTGGCGGGTCTGCCCCCCGAAACGCTCGCGGCTCGGCCCACGAACCTGCGCGCCGTCAATATCGACCTGACGGGTTACGACGCCGCGGCCCTGCCCGGCGTGCTCGACGATCTGGCGGGCTTCGGCTGGCTGCGGGTGCCCGTGTACTGGGCCCGCATCGAGTCCGCACCCGGCCGTTACAACTGGCAGGTTGCCGACACGGCCGTCGCTGCGGCGGCCGAGCGCGGCTTTGACCTGATCCTGGTGCTGATCGACGCGCCCGATTGGGCCGCGCCGTCGGACGTCGATGTACATTCGCCGGTGGGGGACGTCGGCGCCTTTGCGGATTTTGCCGGCCAGGTGGCCGCTCGCTATGGCCCGCAGGTGGACGCCTATCAGGTCTGGGACGAGCCCAACATCCGGGTCGGTTGGATCTATCCGCCCTCGGCCGGCGAGTACGCCACACTGCTCGCCGCTGCCTATCCCGCCCTCAAGGCCGCCGACCCATCGGCGATCGTGCTGGCCGCCGCGCTCGCGCCGACTGTCGAGACCGGGCCCGACAACATCAGCGACCTTGTCTTCCTGCAGCAGCTGTACGACCTCGACGCCGACAGCTTCTTCGATGCTGCGGCGGGCAAGCCGTATGGTTTCGAAACCGGTCCGGACGATCGCGACGCGGATCCCGAGGTGCTCGGCGTGGCGCGCTTCACCTTGCTGCGCGCCGTGATGGAGCGCAACGGCGACGGGGCAAAACTGCTGTGGGGCGGCAACTTCGGCTGGAACGTCCGACCCGATTCGCTTTGGCGGACCGTGACGCCGGATGCCCAGATTGCCTACACGCAGGGTCTGTGGACACGGGCGGAGACGGAATGGCTTTGGGCCGGACCGTTGGCCCTGGAAGCCTATCAACCTCGCCTCACAACGCCCGGCCAGATCGCCGATGCCGCCGACCCGCATTGGGGCTTCGCGCTGACCGACCCGTTCGGCGCAGCCACGTCGTTGGGGCAGGCGTTGGCGACCTGGATCGCCCAGGATCTGTCGGTCGCCGGGCCGGGCAGCCATTCCGCCCAGCACCCGGCTGCAGCGTATACCGGGCCGTGGGAGTTCGGCGACCTGGGCGCCGATATCCCGGAGGATTACACGCAGGCGGCCCTGACCATTCGGTTCCAGGGCAGCGACCTCGGGCTGCGCGTGCGACGGGGCGCCTATCGCGCCTACCTCTACGTCGAGGTCGATGGTCAGCCGGCCAACGCGCTGCCCCGCGACGACCGCGGGGCGTACCTTGTCCTGACGTCGCCCACCGAGACCACCGAGACCGTGCTCGTGCGCGTGGCCGGTGACCTGGATCCATCGGTCGAGCATGTCGCCGTCATCCGTCCGGATCGCGGGTGGGATCAGTGGGCGATCGCCGGGTTCGCAGTCGGGCGGCCCGCAGCCGATGACGGCTTCGCCCTGGCGCTGACCGGGCTGACGCTCCTGGGCGCCGTGGGGTTGGCCGGCCTGTATGGGACCCGGCGGGAGTTACTCAACCTGATCCCACGGACGCTGAGCGATCGGGCCGGCCTCGCCTTGACGACGCTGGCCGCCGGGCTGCTGTATGTGGCCGGCTGGCTGGCGTGGGATGCGCCCGCCGCGGCGCTGACCCGGCGCCTGGGGGATGTGGCCCCGATCGTCGTGACGGCCGCCACAGCCGGCGTGTTCTACTTCGCGCCCTCTTTCACAGTCGCCGTGGCGGCGCTGCTCTTCCTCGGCCTTCTGTTTTTTCTTCGACCGGATCTCGCCCTGGCCATGCTGGCCGCGGTGTTGCCGTTCTTCCTCTTTCCCAGGATGTTGTGGAGCCGCGGCGCATCGCTGTACGAGTTCGCGCTCTGGCTGGCGGCGGTCGCAGTGCTCTTGCGCTTCGGGCCTGGTTGGATCGCGCAGCGCGTCCGTCCGCGCCTGACCTGGCTCGATGGCGCCGTGCTCGCGCTCGTCGTGGTCGGTGCGGCCAGCACCCTCGCGGCGGACCAGCGCGCCGTGGCCCTCTATGAATACCGCACGGTTTTTCTCGCCAGCGCACTGCTCTACGCTCTGTTGCGGATCGTGCCGCTCGATCGGCCGGCGCAACTGCGCGTGATCGGCGGCTGGATCCTGGGTGCGGTCCTGGTGGCGGGTTACGGGCTTTACCAGTATGTCAGCGGCGAAGGCTTGATCGTCACAGCCGAGGGCGTGGCCCGCATCCGCAGCGTGTACGGGTCACCTAACAACCTCGGACTGTATCTCGGCCGCGCCCTGCCCGTCGCACTCGCGCTGTTGACCATCGTCGCCGTCGCGATCTGGCGACGGAAGCAAGCCGGCCCGCGGTCCCTGGCCGCCGGCGTCTTTCTGGTCCTGACGCTGGCGATCATCGGCAGTGCGCTGCTGCTGAGCTTCTCACGCGGCGCGCTGGTGCTGGGTGTGCCGGCGGCCCTGGCCGTGCTGCTCGTGGCCTGGCAGGGTCGACGCGGCCTGTATATCCTGGCCGGCCTCGCCGTGCTCGCCCTGTTGGCCGTGCCGCTGCTGTTGCAGATCCCCCGCTTCGCCGGCATGTTCGACCTGCAGAACGGCACCGGCTTCTTCCGCGTCAATCTGTGGATCTCGGCCTGGCGCATGTTCGTCGACCACCCCTGGTTAGGGGTTGGGCCAGACAATTTCCTGTACGCGTACCGGAGCTATTACATCCTGCCCGCCGCCTGGGAGGAACCCAACCTCTCGCATCCTCACAACATCCTGATGGACTTCATCAGTCGCCTGGGCGCGCCAGGGCTGTTGGTCGGCGTCGCGCTGATCGCGGGGTTCTGGCGCGCGGCCTGGCTCCAGGCCCTGGCGCGGCGCTCCCGCCGCGACGGGCTCGGCTTTGCCCTCACGGTTGGGATGATGGGCGCCGTGGCCGACATGCTGGGCCACGGCCTGGTCGACCACTCCTTCTTCCTCGTCGATCTTGCCGGCGTATTCATGCTGTGCGCGGCGCTGGTGCAGATCGTTGACGTACGGGCGCCGACCGACCCGGGCGAATCCCAGGCACCCCATTGAATAAAAGAGGCCCAGGTCGGGACAATGCCCGACCTGGGCCTCTTTTCACTTCGACACAAGTGCGGGAAAAACGTAAACCTCAGCAAGACCGGCGCATGATCGGCAAGAACAGGTGATAGAGGCCGGCTGGGAAGGCCCCGGGGCCGCCGCCGGCGTTGTGCGTGCACGTGACCAGATCCGACGCAAAACCGGTGCGCCCGTAGCCGCCCCGGCCGGTCCCCCACAGGATCTTGGCCTGCGACGTGTTCGGCAGGTCGTAGGCCACCAGACCCATGTTGATCGTGCCGACCACCACTTCGAGATCGGCATCGGCGTCGAGGTTAGCCAGAGTTGGTGCGCCGAGCGCGCCATCGCTTGATTGCGTGCTGCGCGGCAGGTTGATGGCGTGCAGCAACGTGCCCTGGGACGAGACGATCAGGAGCTGCCCGCCGGTGTTACTTCCCTTGACCGTCCAGGTCGTGAAGATGACCTCGGCCTGCCGATCGTTGTCCAGGTCGGCCACCACCGGCTCCGACGCGAAGCGCAGTTGTCCGGCCACATCGAGCTCGTAGGGCCAGCTATGCTTCTCAGTCTTGTCCAGCCAGTACGCATGCACCCGGCCGTCGTAGGACGCATACAGGATCTCGCGCTTGCCATCACCGTCGAGGTCAGCCAATACGGCATTGGGCTCGGCCGACTCGATGACGTCGTAATCCTCGGCCCGTGGGCCGGCGGCGCCGTCGGGCGTCGGCAGGACGGTCCAGTCGTAGCCGCCGGCGGCCCAGCGTGAACGATCGGCCCGGAACACGAAGGGCATGTCGTACAGGCTGGCGTATGGATCCGCCCCGCAGTTGTAGACGTTGCCGACCACCACGATCTCAACCGTGCCGTCGCCATCGAGGTCCCCGATGGCCGGAGAGCTGTTGGCAAAGTTCGGGCGATGTTCACTGCCGCAGTTGGCGTAGCCGCGGAGGTCGACGGCATCTGAGACGTGCACGCCGACCTGGCGCCAGATCTTGCCGGCGCCGTAGCGCGTGTTGACCGGCAGCTGATTGCCCAGGCGGTCCAGGGCGGTGATGTAGTGCGTATCGGTCGGCACGATCAGCTCTTTGGTGCCGTCGCCGGTCAGATCCGCGATCGCCAGGTTCTGGTTGTACAAACCCCAACCATAGCCCGGCGCACCGGCTGCCGGCGCGCGAAACCCGGCCCGTACATTTCCCGCCGCGGTATAGGCGTTGATCTGTTCGTTGCTTCCGCCGCTGGCGCGCCCGACTACGATTTCGAGCTGACCGTCCAGTTCGAGGTCAACCACGGCCTGGGTCCGGACCTCGCCACCGCCAAACGGGTTTCGGATCCACAGCGTGCCACCGTTTGCTGCATAAACCGTTACACTATCGCCGCTGCGCCCGGCGATCACTTCGAGCGTGCCGTCGCCCGTCAGATCCATGACCGAGACCCCGCCCCAGACCCGGTTGCCAGAGGCCGCCCGCCATTGCAAGGCCCCATCCTCGCCGTTGACGGCG
The DNA here is from genome assembly GCA_016789175.1 of Anaerolineales bacterium. Classification (GTDB taxonomy): domain Bacteria; phylum Chloroflexota; class Anaerolineae; order Anaerolineales; family UBA6663; genus UBA6663. The sequence goes on along the minus strand of JAEURK010000382.1, from coordinate 12,749 downwards.
ACGACGTCATACGAGCCCCAGATCACCTCCGGTGTTCCGTCCTTGTCGAGATCGGCCACGGCCGGCGAACCGTACCAGCCAGTCTGACACCAGCTGCTGAAACAGCCGCCGCGCTGCCACTTCAGCACCGGCGCGCTGACGGCGGCCCGCGCCGGTTGGGGTTGAGCCAGAAAGTTTGGGAGGATCAGGCCAAAAAGCAATACAGCCCGTCGTAGCATAGCGCCCCCTTTATCCCGCCCAGGGACAGGGGGTCGCCGCTATCCCAGGGTCAGGAGGAGAAAGAACACGACGATCGCGCCGACCAGCGCGATCAGCAGCACCGTCGACAGCGGTGACAGCGCCAGGCGCAGACGCGGCGCCGGTTGCGCCAGAAAGCTGCTGCGCTCGAGCGGCTCGGTGTCGCCGTGCTCGGTGGTGCTCGCTGTCACGCGCTCCATGACCTCGGGCTCCGGCGCGATGTCGAGCGCCCGCTCGAGCTCCTGAAGATCCGGGGCTGACCCGACGGTCTGAGCCCGCAGTGCGTAGGCGCGCACGGTCGGCAGACCGCACGTCCGGCAATACAGGTCGCCAGGGTCGAGGACCTGGTCGCAGTTCGCGCACATGAGCTCGGCGTTGCCCATGCGTCCGGATTGTAGTTGAGCGGGGCGAATGCGCAATCCGTATTTATGTCGACACACGACATAATCAGGGGCAGGAGGACTAGGCTCCGTCGGGGTCTTTGGCCGGAGGCACCCAGCGGCGGCGCTTGCCAGCCAGGGAGGCGCGCTGGATCGCATCGTCTCCGAACTTGTCGCGCAGGTGGTCGATGACGGCCGCGGCCCTGCGCTTGCGCTCAAAGCCGGCCTGCGGAGCGTCGAAAAGGTTGAGTTGCCGGGCCGGGTCGGTGAGGCCGCTCACGCCGATCCCGATCAGGCGCACGCGCTTACCGGGCTTCCAGACCTGCAGAAACAGCCCCCAGCCAGCTGCGAAGATCTCGTTGTCGAGTTCGACCGTCCCAGGAAGCGTCGATTGGCGCGTGAGGGTCTCGAACGGCGGCCACCGCACCTTGATCTTGACGGTCCGGGCGGCCAGCCCGTCGCGCCGCAGGCTTTGACCGACCTGTTCGGTCAACTCCAGCAGGGTGCGATGCAGGGTTGCCTCGTCGGAGACATCGCGGGCGAAGGTCGTCTCGGCCGAGATCGACTTCGCCTCATGTTCAGACTCCACCGGGCGATCGTCCTGCCCGTGCGCGGCAGCGCTCATCTGCCGGCCGTGCTCGCCAAAGCGCCGGGTGAGGTCACCGGCCGGCCAATCGGCCAGGTCCCCGATGGTCTTCATGCCAAGTGCCGTCAGCTGCGCGCGAGTCTTGGGCCCCACCCCCCACAGCATTTCGAGCGGCATCGGGCGCAAAAAGGCCGCCTCCTGGCCGGGGGGTACGACCACCAGGCCGTTGGGCTTGCCGCTGTTCGTCGCGATCTTGGCCACCAGCTTATTGGCGGCCAGGCCCAGCGAACACGGCAGGCCGACCTCTGACCGGATACGGGCTTTGAGGGTCTCGGCGATCGTACGGCCCGGCCGCGGATCCCCGGTCAGGTCGAGGTAAGCCTCATCGACCGACATCTGCTGCATGATCGGCGAGTAGTCGGCCAGGATGGTCATCACCCTGCGCGAGTAGTCGCCATACACGCCGTGCCGACCGGGCAACAACTTGAGCTGTGGGCACAACCGCAAGGCCTGGGCCGTCGGCAGCGCCGAACGCACGCCGTACTTGCGCGCCTCGTACGAGCAGGTTGAGATCACACCGCGCGAATCCGCGCGGCCGCCGACGGCGAAGGCCGTTCCCTTCAAGGTCGGGTCAAGGATCTCCTCGACCGAGCAGAAGAAAGCGTCAAGATCCAGGTGGAGAACAAGAGGCATTCGGGCGTTACGTGTCTCGGTGATCTAGGGCTCCGATCCCTGGATTGTAGCCCTAATCCCGCGAGCGCCTCAGCTTGCCCGCCAGGGCAAGCGCATCACAACCAATCCAGGCTTGTTTTGCCATGGGTTGCGCGCGCGGCTCGCTATAATGCCCACATGCGAGCACTCTTGTACGCCCAGTTCAAGTCCCTGCCTTACGTCGACGATGTGCCGGACCCGACCCCGCCGCCCGACGGCGTGGTCGTGCGGGTCCGTGCAACCGGGTTGTGCCGCAGCGACTGGCATGGCTGGCAGGGACACGATTCCGATATCCAGACTCTTCCCCATGTGCCGGGCCATGAGCTGGCCGGCGAGATCGCGGCAGTGGGCCGTGACGTGCGCGGTTGGCGAGTTGGTGAGCGCGTGACCACGCCGTTCGTGCTCGCCTGCGGTGACTGTCCGGAATGCCGACGCGGCGATCAGCAAGTCTGTGCGCATCAGTGGCAACCGGGATTTCACGGCTGGGGCTCATTTTCGGAGTATGTGGCCCTGCCCCAGGCCGCGGCCAACCTCGTGCGGTTGCCGGACGCGCTCGATTATGCGGAGGCAGCCGTGCTCGGCTGCCGGTTCGCCACCAGCTTCCGGGGTGTGGCGGTTCAGGGTCGGGTGCGTGCCGGAGAGTGGGTCGTCGTGTACGGCTGTGGCGGTGTCGGCCTGTCGGCCGTGATGATCGCAACGGCGCTGGGCGGGCACGTCATCGGCGTGGATCTGGATCCGACGCGGCTCGCGCTCGCCCGTCAGCTCGGCGCCGTGCACGTCCTCAACGCCGGCGCGGTCGGCGACGTACCGGCGGCCGTCAAGGCTCTCACCGCCGGCGGCGCCCACGTCTCGGTCGACGCGCTCGGCAGCGCCCGCACCTGCCGCGACGCGATCCTGAGCCTGCGGCGACGGGGACGACACGTGCAGATCGGGCTGCTGGCCGGCGATCAAAGCGACCCGGCCGTGCCGATGGGGGCCGTGATCGCGCACGAACTCGAGGTGCTCGGCAGCCACGGCATGGCCGCGCATGCCTATCCCGAGATGCTGGGCCTGATCGTCAACGGCCGTCTGCCGGTGGCGCACCTGATTGGCGATCGGATCGACCTCGAGGCAGCCGGCCCGGCCCTGGCCGCGATGGACAGCTTTCCCGGCGCCGGCGTGACGATCATCGAGCCCTGAGACATCGGGAGTATCCCGATGTGTCCCGATGTGCCCCGATGTCTGGTTTCGCACACGGGGCCTATGACCCTGGCTCCCCTACAGCAGCCAGTCGACGACAGCCAGGGCGCCGGCGATCACGAGGCTGGCGACCGTGATCCCGACGAAGCCTTTGAGGAAGGCGTTGAAGTGGAAACGGTAGAAGCGTTGCCCCGCGAACGGCTCGGTGCCGGGCAGGAGCGTCCACGATGGGCGCACGGTCTCGATGATCAACCAATCGACGATCACAAGGTCCACCAGGTTGAAGAGCTGTAGCGCGATCCAGAGACCGGCCGCGATCGGCAGAAAGCCGGCGAAACCGCCGCTGGCCTCATTGAGCCGGATAACCAGCCCGGCGATCAAACCGACCAGCACCAGCGCAGACGGCACCGACACCCAGAGGCTTTGACGACGCGCCCGGGCGCTCTTGGGCGGCAGCACCGCCCGGATCTCGGGCGGGTAGTCGTTGACCCAGATCTCGGGGTTCCAGCGCAGGCTGCCGAAGATCGCAACCAGCATCCAGGCCGTGATCAGGCCCCCAAACAGCAATCCGTTGGTGACGACGATGGGCCACATGCTGGTCTCGCCTGTTGGGGTGTGACCGTCGGGGCGGCCCTACACCCACCCTAACGCCCGCGCGGCCGTAGCCACAACGAAGCAGACGACGAACGCGATGGCGAGCGGCGCCAGCGCGCCCAAGGTCGTCCACTTGAGGCTGCGGGTTTCTTTCCACATCGTCATGATCGTGGTGGCGCACGGATTGTGGAGCAGTGAGAACAGCATCAGGTTGACGGCGGTCAGAGTAGTCCAGCCGTACTGGCCGGTCAACATCGTCCGCATCTCGTCGTAAGCCGGCAGGTCGGTCATCATGCCGGCGCCGAGGTACATCATCATCATGGTCGGCACGACGATCTCGTTGGCCGGGATCGCGATGATGTAGGCCAGCAGGATGACGCCGTCCAGCCCAACGGCGTTGCCGAGCGGCTGGAGCGCATTGGCGACGTGCCAGGCCAACGAGGTGTCACCGATATAGATGTTGGCCAACACCCAGATCGCGGCGCCGGCCGGGGCCGCCGTCTGGATCGCGCGCCACAGCACGAAGACCGTGCGGTCGATCAACGAGGTGTAGAAGATCTGACGCAGATTTGGGCGCCGGAACGGCGGCAGTTCGAGCGAGAAGGCCGAGGCCTCGCCGCGCAGCATGGTCCGCGAAAGCAGGCCCGAGATCACCAGCGTGAAGATCACGCCGATCACGACCACCATCACCACCGAACCGGCCGCGACCACGGAGGTCAGAGCCGCCGGGAAGCTAGCCGCGACGAACACCGTCGCCAGCATGATCAAGGTCGGGAAGCGGCCGTTGCACGGGACGAAGTTGTTGGTCAGGATCGCGATCAGGCGCTCGCGCGGGCTGTCGATGACGCGGGTGGCGATGATGCCGGCGGCGTTGCAGCCGAAGCCCATGGCCATGGTCAAAGACTGCTTGCCGTGCGCGCCGGCCTTCTTGAACAGCCAGTCCATATTGAACACCACCCGCGGCAAGTAACCCAGATCCTCCAGAAACGTAAAGCACGGGAAGAAGATGGCCATCGGCGGCAGCATCACGCTGATCACCCAGGCCAGGCCGCGGAAGACCCCGTCCCACAAGAAGCCCGTGATCCACCACGGGATACCCAGGGCCGTGAAAAGAGCTACACCCTGGGCTTCGATCCAGAACAGGCCCTGTGCCAGCAGCGCCGAGGGCACGTTCGCGCCGGTGATGGTCAGCCAGAACACGACCGACAGGATCACGAGCATGAGCGGCAGGCCAAAAACGGGTGAGGTCAGCAGCCGGTCGACTGTGCTGTCCCAGGTCCAGCGCCGCTGCCCGCTCTGCTGGACCGCCTTGGCGGCCATCGTCTCGGCCTCGCTGTACAGCGACTGCACCAGGGTGTCGCGAAAGTCGCCGGGCAACGCCTGGCGGAGTAGATCAGCCTGCGCCAGAAGGCGCTCGGCGGGTGTGGTGGAGGGGGTCATTGAGATTACCTGTTTCTGTGTTCGCGCTGACGTGCTTGATGCTGTTCGCTGTTCGCTGTTCGCTGTTCGCTCCTGGGTGCCTTCGGGCAGAGAGGGCGCCCACGAGGGACGCCCCTACTGCGCGCCCTGCAATGCGATCTTGCGGCTGAAACCGCGTACGGCCTGACGCTGCCGGGCTGCGATGTCGGTCAACTCTCCGCTCAAGAGGGCCTGACGGATCCGGAGGTCGCCATCCAGAAGCCGCAGCGCGACCCACCGTGGGTTCGGCAGCCCGGGCGCCGCCTGTTCGATCAGCGGCAGCAGATCGCTGATCGCCGTCTCCAGGGCCGGCTGCGCCTTCACGCGTTTGGGCTGCACGACGACCTGCTGGGTCACGATGTCGCGCACGGCCGCCAGGATGTCGCCCAGGCCTTCGCCGCTGCGCGCTGCCGCCGCGACCACGGGCACGCCCAGGTCACGCGAGAGCGCGCGCACGTCGACCTCGATACCCTTGCGCCGGGCTTCATCCATCAGGTTGACGACCACGACCGCGCGATCGGTGATCTCGAGCACCTGCAGCACCAGGTTGAGGTTGCGCTCAAGGCAGGTCGCGTCGTTGACGACCACGGTGCAGTCGGGTTGGCCGAAAAGGATGAAGTTGCGCGCGATCTCCTCATCTTGCGAGGCCGAGAGCAGCGAATACGTGCCGGGCAGATCGACCAGTTTGTAGCGCTTGTTTTGGAACTGATAGCCGCCTTCGGCCCGCGTCACGGTCTTGCCGGGCCAGTTGCCAGTATGCTGTCGCAGACCCGTCAGCGCGTTGAAGACCGTGCTCTTGCCGGTGTTGGGGTTCCCAGCCAGCGCGATCAGATAGTCGAAGTTGCTGACGTCGACGCCCATTTGCGCGAGCGACGCGTTCGCCGGGCAGGTGGCGCAATCTTCTGTCATGGTCAGGCTCCTTGCAGCGCCGGCGTGTGTTCGGCGTCCGAGATCAAAACGTGTTCGGCCTGATCACGGCGGAGCGCGATCAGGGTCCCGCGCACGCGATAGGCCACGGGGTCGCCCAACATACTTGGCAGCTCGGCCGTGATGCGCGCGCCCGGCGTCAGGCCCAGGTCGAGCAGCCGGCGGCGCGTGAACCCCTGCAGACCCTGGTCGAGCGCGCCCACCAGCGCGGTCTCACCGCGCTTGAGCGCGGTCAGTCGGCGGGGTGCGATCCCGGCCTCGGCCGGCGCGTCGCCAACAAAGATGTTGGCCGCCAATACCGGCGCCAGCGCAAACGTCTTGTGGCCATCCGAGAGCGTCAAACGCTCGGGCGTCGCCTCGACCACGCGCACGATCTGGCCGGGGCGCAGCCCTTCGGCCGCGATCTGAGCAAACACCGCGGGCGGTTCATCCTCGAGGTGAACGACCAGGGCCGGGTGGCCGGTCGGCCAATCGGTCAGCGGGCGCGACTCGATCCGGGCCATCTCGCCGGTGCCGGTCGGGATTGGATCGCCGTGCGGGTCCGTCGTCGGGTGCCCAAGCAGGATCTCGAGCTCGGCCAGTTTGGCCGCATCAACGTCATGTTCGCGCCGTTCGGCCTCGGCATGCACGTCGGCCAGCGACATGCGGGCCTCATCGACCAGATAGCGCTCCCATAACCGGTGGGCACGGATCACGCCCAGCGCCAGTTGCTCGCCTTCGGGCGTCAGCCGGAAGCCGCCGGAGGCGGAGCGAATCAGGCCGCGGCTCTCCAGCCGGCGCGCCAGGACCACCGCGCGCTTGCTCGGCACACCCAGCGCACCCGCCAGGCCCTCGAGCGTGGCCGGCCGACCACCGCGCCATTCGCGCGCGTGGATGAACTTCAGCGCGTCCTCGGCCCGATGCCGGTCGCGCGCGTCGCGCCAGCGCTGAAAGAGCGCCAGCCCGCCGATCCGCGGCGCCACGGCCCAGATGGCCACGATGGCTGCGACGATCAGAACACCCGTCAAAACGTTATCCATATCGTTGCCCTCTCACCACACACCTGGCACCAACCGAAAGCGCACGTGCTCGCTGTACAGCGCGTAACCTGGAAGCTCAACCCGCAACATCGCATCTTCGAGCGCGGTCCGGGCCAACATGGCCAGCCCCGCCGCGACACCGGGGACAAATGCCCAGAGCGAGCCCAGCAGCAGCGGGGTCGCAAACGCCTGCACGATCGCGCCGAAGTAGCCCGGGTGACGGATCCAGTGGTACGGGCCGCTCGAACAAACCCGGTGCTCGTCGGCCGGGCCGATGCGTGAGACCGTGGCGAACGCGGCGTTTGAAACCATCGCCCACATAAACAGACCCAGACCACCGGCGAATCCTGCCGCGCCGATCAGGTGGAGCTCGAGTGCCAGCCGATCAGACCAACCCCAGCGCACATCCAACCCGGCCACGGCCAGCGTCGCCACCATCGCCAATGCCCACAGCCCACTGACGATCCGATCCCAGCCGCGTTGCCCGGTCGTCTCGGCCCGGGCCGCGATCGTCTCGGGATGAATGCGCAACACCAGCGACCCGGCCAGCAGGCTCCCAGCCAGGTAGAGGCCGAGCAGCACCCAGGCCCAGCCCCAGGTCAGGCTGCCCGCCGGAGCGAACAGCAGCACGGCCACGCCAACCAACATCACACCGACCTGCTTCAGGCGCTTATTCACACCGGCGCGAACCTCGGTGGCCGAACGCTGAACATGAGCTGTCATGGCTCAGACCCCCACAGCCTCGACGAAGACGTGATCCGTGATGGCGCGCTCGAGCTCGCGCGTCGAGCCGGCGACCTCGACCGAGAGCGGACCGCCCTCTGGCGCCCGGGTCACCCTGAGCGGCGCGCGGAGCACCAACCCAAGCTCGGTCAGATGCGTCAGGAAGGCCGGGTCCTCATCCCGCACGCGGGCGACCCGAACCGTTTCGCCCGCCGTGACCTGGCTCAAGGCGCGACGACAGGGCTCGGCGACCTCGCCTTCGCGGGTCGGGATCGGGTCGCCGTGCGGGTCGTGCGCTGGTTGGCCGAGCACGGCCGCGATCTTGTCCTCGAACTCCTCGGAGATGACGTGTTCGAGGCGCTCCGCCTCGGCATGCACCTCGTGCCAGCCATAGCCGAGCGCCTCGGCCAGATACAGCTCGATCAGCCGATGGTGTCGGATCACCTCGAGGGCGATCTTGCGCCCCGCCTCGGTTAACGCCACGCCACGATGGCGTTCATAGTCCACCAGGGCCGGTTGCATCCGGGCCAGCTTTTGGACCATCTCGGTCACCGAAGCCGGGGCCACAGTCAACCGCTCGGCCAGGGCCGAAGTTGTCACGCGGCCCGAATCCTCGAGCAGCTCGTATATGGCCTTGAGATAGTCTTCGGTGTTGGAACTCAGCATGTACCCCTCATTAGGATCACCTAAACTCTGGCCAGTATATTTTAGGTAAGCCGAAAAGTCAAGACGCAGTGCTCTAGCGTGCAAGATCACCTGGTGATTCGCCGACTTTCCAGGTCTTTGAGGTGCGACAGGCCCCCAGCCTGTGCTTGACACCCGTCTGCGCTCGGCCTAATATATATGAATATGTACTCAGATGTTCATCCATCGCCCGTCCTTGACGACACCGAGGCGCTCTCGCTGGCCGAACTCTTCCAGGCCCTGGGAGACGCCAGTCGCGTGCGCATCCTCACAACCCTCCTGGCGGGCGAGCACAACGTCGGTGAACTGGCGACTCGGGCCGCGATCAGCGAGAGCGCCGTCTCCCACCACTTGCGCGGGCTACGCCTGATGCGCCTGGTGCGGGCAGACAAACGCGGTCGGGCCGTGTATTACGCACTCGCCGACGATCACGTGCGCGTCCTGCTGCAGCAGGGCCTTGACCACGTCCGCCACGGCTGATCCCGACCTCACCATGTCCAAGCTCCCGCCGTCCGTTGACAGGATTGACCTGACGTTTGAGCTCGAAGGCCTGGATTGCGCCGACTGCGCCCGCGCCATCGAACGCTCTGTCGCCAGGCTGGACGGCGTCCATGCCGCCCAGGTGAACTACATGGCCGCGCGCCTGACCGTGAAGGGGTCGGCTCCGGCCGACTCGGTGGCGGCTCAGGTGAAGGCCCTGGGCTACGGGATCCGGGCCGCGCGCCCCAACCCAACGCTGCAGCGGGGCCCGGCGGATAAGGCCGGCCGGATCGAGCTGGGCCCGGTCGGGTTTGTGCGCTTCCTGTTAAGCCGCCAGACGACGACCCTGGCATTGGCGGGCCTGATCGCCATCCTGCCGGCCATGATCGCGCGCGAGCTCTGGCCGTTGCTGACCGGGCGGGCTGTGTCCGGGATCTGGCCCGAGGCGCTCGGTCTGCTGGCCCTTGGCCTGGCGGGCTGGCCGATCGCGGGCAGCGCCTGGCAGGCCGTCACCCGCTCGCGCGAGATCAACATCAACGTCCTGATGACGATCGCGGCCATCGGCGCCGTGATCATCGGCGCGACGACCGAGGCCGGCCTGGTGATGACGCTCTTCGCCATCGGCGAGGCGCTCGAAGGCTACACGGGTGAACGCGCCCGCGCCGCGATCGGGGATCTGGTGTCCACGGCCCCGCCCGAGGCCACTCGGCTCGAGCGCGTGGCGGGCGTTGTGCGCGAGACGCGCGTGTCGGTCGCGGACCTGAATGTCGGCGACGTGATCCTGGCCCGCCCGGGCGATCGCATCGCCATGGACGGCCGCGTGATCGCGGGCGAATCGGCGGTCGATCAGGCCCCGATCACGGGCGAGAGCCTGCCGGTGCCGAAAGCGATCGGCGCCGAGGTCTTCGCCGGCACACTGAACGGCGAGGGCGCGCTCGAGATCGAAGTAATGCGCCTGGCCGGCGAAAGCACACTGGCGCGCATCGTCCACCTCGTGGAAGAAGCCGAGTCGCGCAAGGCTCCGGCGCAACGCTTCGTCGACCGCTTTGCGCAGGTGTACACGCCGATCGTGGTCGCGATCGCGGCCCTGGTCGCGGCCGTGCCGCCGCTCTTCTTCGGCCAGCCGTTCTGGAACCCGACGCCCGAGACGCAGGGCTGGCTGTATCGCGCCCTCGAACTGCTGGTCGTGGCCTGCCCGTGTGCGCTGGTCGTCAGCACGCCGGTGACGCTGATCAGCGCCATCGCCAACGGCGCCCGGCATGGCCTGCTGATCAAGGGCGGCGCGCAGCTCGAGGCCCTGGCGCACGTGCGCGTCGTCGCCTTCGACAAGACCGGGACGTTGACTGTCGGCCAGCCGCGCCTGACTCGCGTGCGCGCCCTTGGCTGCACACGGGAGAGTGCGCAGGGCGCCGGCGAACCCGTGGCGGTGTGCGAACCCTGTCGCGATTTGCTTGCCATGGCTTCCGCTGTGGAGCGACGCAGCGAGCACCCGCTGGCGAAGGCCGTGGTCGACGGCGCGGCCGCGCAAGCGCTCGACACCCGCTATCCGCCCGCCGATGGAGTCCTGGCCCTGGCGGGTCGCGGCGTCAGCGGCGCCGTCGCCGGCCGCAGCGTCTTTGTCGGCAGCCACGCCTATTTCGATCGGGATGTGCCTCACCACCACGGCCATTGCGCCGAGATCGCGGCGGCCTCGGATCAGGGCCAGACCTCGCTGCTCGTGCGGGTGGGCGACGACTACGCCGGCTACCTGTGCGTGGCCGACGGCCTGCGCGACAGCAGCCGCGAGGCACTGCAGGCTCTGCGGCGCGATGGTGTCGAACACCTCGTGATGCTCACCGGCGACAGCGCCGGCGCGGCCCGGCAGGTGGCGAACGCGCTCGACATCGATGACGTCCGCGCCGAGCTGCTCCCGCCGGACAAAGCCGAGGCGGTGCGCGCCGTTCAGCAGGTCCACGGCCCGGTCGCCATGGTCGGTGACGGCATCAACGACGCCGTGGCGCTGGCGACCGCCGATGTCGGGATCGCGCTCGGCGTCGGCGCGGCCCAGGCCAACGAGGTCGCCGGGGTGACCCTGATGAGCGGCGATCTGCGCCGCCTGGCCGATGCCCTCGCCCTCGCGAAAGCCGCGCTGAACTCGGTCCGTTTGAATGTGGGCTTCAGCATCGCCGTCAAGTTGTTCGTCTTCGGCCTGGTGCTGGCCGGCTACGGCACGATGTGGTTGGCGGTGCTGGCCGACGTCGGCACCACCCTGATCGTGACGTTGAACGGCATGCGGATGTTGGGGTGGAAGCGAACCGGGATGGGAGGGGTGTGATGTCGCTGGTCTGGGTGCTGGTGGCACAGACCCAGATGGGCGAGTCGTTTCGGATCGGGGTCGACAACGCGCACGCGACAGCGTTGATCCGCCATGGGTGGTTCGGCGTCTCGCGCAACCCGATCTTCCTGGGCTTGCTCGTGATGCTGTTGGGCTTCTTCCTGGTTCTGCCCAGCGCTGCGAGCGTGGCGGTATGCGTCTTGGGCTATGCCCTGATCAAGATCCAGGTCCGGCTTGAAGAAGAACACCTGACGCGCCTAACAGCGGGCCGTGCGGCGTTGGCTGTAACACGCCCGTCGTCCGGCGATCCTCACACGCCCCGTTGGGCCAGGTGCTCGGCGGCCCGATAGGCGAGCGCCAGGATCGTCAACACCGGATTGAAGCCGCCGTTGGTGACGTGAACCGAGCCGTCCATAACGTACAGGTTCTTGTGCTCATGGATTCGGCCCCAGCGATCGACTACTGACGTCTCCGGATCGTCGCCCATACGACAGGTGCCGGCCTGGTGCTGGCCAGCGCTGAGCATGAGCCCCGGCGGCTGCCCCCAGACCCGCTCGGCCCCGGCGGCGCGCAACCATTCCCTGGCACGCTCGAACATGAAGGCCGCCACCCGCACCGTCTCCGGGTGGGTCGTGCCCGAGAGCCGTGCCACGGGCAACCCCCAGCCATCGCGCACGTCGGGATCGACCGTCACGCGCGCGTCGGGGCTCGGGATCTCCTGCACCGGCCCCGTCACGCGCATCACGCGCGTGAAGTTCTCGCGCATGAAGCGCTTGTTGGCCGCGCCCCAGCGCGCCAATTCCGGTGGCAGGTTGCGGTTCCAGAACACGATCGGAAGATCAATGAACTCGTCGGCCAGCATGCCGCCGCCGACCAGGTCAGGGTTGCCGTGGTTGAACTTCACCGTCGCGGTCGAGATGCCCGGTCCGATACCGTCATAGACCGGCTCCGGCATCAGGCCGACCGCCGCGGGATAGTAATGCCCCTGCAGGTGACGACCCACCTGATCATGACGGTTGCCGAGACCGGACGGGTGCCGTTCGTTCGCTGAGTTGAGCAGCAACCGGGCCGTCTCGATCGCGCCGGCCGCCAGCACCACGGCCCGGCTCTTGGCGCGCACAATCGCACCGTCTGCCGTCGCGTAGGTGACGCCGTTGACCCGACCGCGACCATCCAACTCCACGCGCGTCACCAGGGCGTGGGCGATCAACTCGCAATGGCCGGTCGCCAGCGCGCGCGGCAACAGCGTGTTTTGCGTGCCGGTCTTGGCGTCGACCGGGCACGTGAAACCGACGCAGAACTGACAGGCGGTGCAGGCCTCGCGGTTGTTGTAGGGCAGCGTGTTGATCAAAGCCGGGATCGGCAGCACGTCCCACCCTAGCGCCGCCGCGCCCGATCGAAGCGCCTGGCCGCGGCGTGTCACCGGCAGTGCCGGAAGCGGGAAGCCCTTCTCTCGA
>JAEURK010000356.1 GCA_016789175.1 Anaerolineales bacterium | reverse complement strand
GAGCGCCAGAAACCGGTCGGCACACCGGGGTCGTCGGCGACGTAGGCGACCCGCACATTTGCGATGTCGTACGGCAGCGGGCCGGCGCCTTCGATCGCCTTGCGACCGGCGACGGCCACCGGCGCGCCAAGGCCGAAGACTCCGCCGGCAAGGTCGCGGGCCAACCGCGGGACCGAATAGGGCAGCATCGTCGGGAACAGGACCGGCAGGCCGTGAACCATGTAGTCTGGCCCGACGATGGTGTGCGCCCACGTGATCGGCAGACCTCCGGCATCCAGCCCGATGCGCACCGCGTTGTGTGTGGCCGGGCGATACCAATCGCTGCGCATGTCCTGTTCGCGCGTCCAGACGACCTTGACCGGCCGGCCGACGCGCTGAGCAAGTTGAACCGCTTCAGCAACGAAATCGGCATACAACCGGCGGCCGAAACCGCCGCCGAGAAACGGGGTGTGGACGTCGACGGCGTCGTAGCGCAGACCAGTCAGGCGCGCGGCGGTTTCCTGAGTCGCATCCTGGTTCTGGGTCGGGGCCCAGACGATGCAGCGCCCTTCCGCGACCTGCGCCGTGCAGTTCAGGGGCTCGGCTGCGGCGTGCGCCTGAAAGGGCAGTCGATAGACGGGCGCGAGCGTGGTCGCAACAGCCGCAGCAGCCGCGTCGACATCCCCGAGGCTGTACACCGTCCGTCCGGTCTCGCCGTCACGCCCGGCCCAGCGCGACCACAACCCGTCACTTGACAGGTCCGGCCCCGCGCCACGATCCCAGGTGAGGGCCAGGGCCTCTGCGCCGCGCTGGGCCTGCCAGAAGGTGTCGGCCAGGACGGCGACGCCGCCGCGGCTGCCGCTGGCGGGATCGGGATCCAGGCGTTCGACGGCCTGCACACCCGGCAGCGCCAGGGCGGGTGCGGCCTCATACGCGCGCAGCGTGGCGCCCAGGCTGGGCGGATGGATCACTGTGGCGATGAGCAGGTTCGGGACTGTGATGTCGAGGCCGAACAACGCCTCGCCGTTGAGCTTGGCACGCGTATCCAACCGGGGCAGGGGTTGACCGATCAGGGTGTAGGCCGCGCTCGACTTGAGCGGCACGTCGCTCGGCACGGGCAACGTTGCCGCCAGGGCGGTCAGGCGGCCGTAGCCGAGCGTCCGGCCGGTCGGCGCGTGCGTGATCAGGCTCTGAGCCGCGCCGCACTCCGCGACAGGCACGCCCCAGGTCTGGGCCGCAGCGGTCAGGAGAAGCGCGCGAGCTGCAGCGCCGGCCTTGCGCAACGGATCCCACGACGTGCGTGTGCTGGTGCTGTCACCGGTCATCTGCACGCTGAAGGCCGGGTTCTTGTAGATCGGCTCGACCGGCGCGATCTCGATCTGCACGGCCTGCCAATCGGCGTCGAGTTCATCAGCCACGATCATGGCCAGCCCGGTGGTGACGCCCTGACCCATCTCGGAGTGGTGGATACGGATCGTGATCCGGCCGTCGGAGGCGATGCGCAGCCAGGCGTTGGGCGTGAAGTCAATCGGGGCCGGGCCCCAGAGCTGGTCGGCCGGCGTGACCGGCTCGCCCCGGCTGGTCCAATACACGCTGAGCAACAGTGCGCCAACCGCCCCGGCGCCGGTAGTGAGGAAGGCGCGGCGCGTGAGCTTCGTCATCGCGCCAGTTCCTCGGCGGCGCGCCTGACCGCGCGGCGGATGGCCGCATAACTGCCGCAGCGGCACAACACAGGCGCAAACGCAGCATCGATTTGCGCTTCGGTGGGCGCCGAGTTCGTCGACAGCAGCGTCACGGCGTGCGTGATCTGAGCGGGCTGGCAGTATCCGCACTGAGGAACCGACTCGTCAACCCAGGCCTCGCGCAGGGCGTCGGCCACGCGGCCCTGAAGCCCTTCGGGGGTCGTGATGGCGCGCCCGACGGCGGCGCCGACCGGCAAACTGCACGAAGGCACCGGCGCGCCATCGACCTGCACCGTGCAAGCCCAACACTGCCCGATGCCGCAGCTGTACTTCGCGGCCGTCAGGCCGAGATCGTCGCGCAGCACCCAGAGCAGGGGCTTCTCAGGATCGACGTCGAGCGGATGTGGGCGGCCGTTGACCGTGAGGGTGAGCACCGAAACCTGCCTCTCAAAATCGCCGCGCGAACCGCGGCCGACAGGTGTCAGTATTCACTTTTTGAAGCGCCGATCCCATTCACCCGGGTCAGGCGGCGACATGACCCGGATCAGGTTGTGGCATGGGGCTCTTCAGGAGGGGCGGGCGGGGTCGCGCAGGAGATCGGTTACAAGTCGCCGAGTTCGACGAGCCCATGCCGGAGCGCGATCACGGCCGCCTGGGTGCGGTCCGCCACGCCGAGTTTCGCGAGCACCTGGCTGACGTAGTTGCGGACTGTGCCTTCGGAGAGGAACAGGCGCGAAGCGATGTCGGCGTTGGTCAGCCCGCGGGCGATCAGGCGCAGGATGTCCAGTTCGCGCTCGCTCAGATCGCGCGCGATCCCGGCATCGGGCGCCGGCAGCGTGGCTGCGACCCGCGCCAGCACCTTGCCGGCCACCGCGGGATCCAGGTGGGCCTGACCGGCGGCCGTGCCGCGGATCGCGGACAACAGCGACTCGGACGGTGAATCCTTAAGGAGATAGCCTGAAGCACCGGCGCGGATCGCGTCGAAGACCCAGTCGTCAGCGTCATAGGTGGTCAACACGAGCACGCGCACGTCGGGCTGCTCAGCGTGGATGCGCCGGGTGGCCTGCACGCCGTTCACGCCCGGCATTTTCAGATCCATCAACACGACGGCCGGCTTGAGGCGCGCCACGAGCTCGACGGCCTCGGCCCCGTTCTGGGCGACGCCGACGACGTCGATGTCGCCGGCCGTCTTGAGGATGGCGCGCAGGCCTTCGCGGACGACGGCCTGGTCGTCGCAGATCAAGACTGTGATCATGGCTGGCCACTCCAGTCGAGGCGCACAATCGTGCCGGCCCCGGGCCCGCTCTCGATGCTCAGGCTCGCGCCGATGGCCGCGCAGCGCTCGCGCATGCCCAGCAGGCCGAACCGCTCGGGCGCGACGACCAACGGGTCGAAGCCCTGGCCGTCGTCGCGGATCGTCAGCGCCAGCCCGGTGCCGACCGCCTTGAGAGAAACGGCCAGTCGGCCCGCCCCCGCGTGCCGGGCGACGTTCTCAAGGGCTTCCTGCGCGACCCGATACGCCGTGTGCTCGATGGCCTCGGGCAACCCGCTCAACCGATCGCAGAGATCGAGGTCAAGCACGACACCGGCACGTTGGGCGACGGCCTGAGCCTCGGCCGAGATCGCCAACGCCAGGCCGAGGTCTTCGAGCGGTTCGGCGCGCAACGCCTGGAGGGCGACGCGGACCTCGCCCAGGCCGGACCGCGTCGCGGCCAGTGAATCGTCGAGCAGTGTGCGCGCCATGTCGGGCTCGTTGCTCCAGACGGCGCGGATCGCTTCCAGTTGCACGGCCACGCCGCTGAGCGTGTGCGCCACAGTGTCGTGCAATTCACGGGCGAGGCGGTTGCGCTCACGGCTGGTGGCGAGTTGATCGATGACGGAGGCGAAATGCGCCAGGCGGCGGTTGGCCTCGGCCAGCGCCGCCCGCTGCGCCCGCTGTCGGCTCATCATCATCACCACGAGCCAGCCCACGACCCCGAAAGCCAGCGTGCGAACGAACAGGATGGCGACCAGGGGCCCAGGCTCAGCGCCCTGTTGACCAACCGCCGTGGCGACCAGGCCGAAGTCCAGGGCGGCCGTCACAACACAGTAGACGGCTACATGGCGGAGCCGATATTGGGCGGCGACCGCGACCAGTGGCGCCAGCAACAAGGGAATGAGATGCCAGCCCTGCATCAACGGCATAGGCGCGGCCGACCAATCGGCTGAGCCGAGCGCCACGCGTTGACCTGCGAGCGGCCCGAGCGTCGCCAGGCCGATCAGGAGCGGTAGATAAGCACGACCGAGCCGGCGCTCCAGCCCCGGGGCGAAAGCAGCGACCGCCAGCAGCGCCACGCCGACGGCATCGGCCCACAGCAGCGCCGCCACCGCCCGGGTTCCGGTGGGCCAGGCTGCCACGCGCGCCAGCAACAAGACGGCTGACAGACCAAGGCGCGCGGCCACGAAGCCGCGCAGCACCGTCAGGAGACCGGGCTCTGCCTGTGAGCTCATGCGGTAAAGCTAACACAGACCCGGTCGCGCGGGTGCTTACCGGCGTCACCTCGTCCAATGACGGCGATCATGCCCCTGGCCGTGCACACAATGAAGCCGGCCCCATCTGGGGCCGGCTTGTCGTCATCGAGCGAACCAGAGCGTGGGGAAACCCGCTCCGTCGGCGCTTACTTCTGAGTCAACAGGAACGCGACCAGGTCTTTGATCTCCTGCTCGCTCAATTCCTTGCCGAAGTTCTGATACATCACGCCGGCCGTGAACCCCTGCTCCACGAAGACATCGGGGCTGACGATCGATTCCCTGAGATATTCCTCGACCGTCTTGGCCGTACCCTTGTACTCAGCCGACGCGATCGCGGCCTCAGCCCGGGCGACCACGCCCTGCTGCGACGGGCCGACCAGGGCGCTGCCGTCGAGCGAATGGCAGGTGGCACAACCCGGAGCGCTGGCGGTGCCGATGGTGCTCTGCTTGAAGAGCGCCTCACCGCGGGCCGCGTCTCCGGCGCCGTCGCTGCTGCCGCCGCCACCACAGGCGGCCAGGGCCAAAGCAGCCGCAGCGAGACCGATCACAACGAACTTACGCATAACTTTCTCCTCCTAAAGGCGAGCCCTCTCCGAAGGGCTACCAAACTCTAAAGCCCGGCGACGTCAAGTTCAGGCGTGTCAGCAGGATGTAGATCACGGGCCCATACGCCACGAGCACCAGCGCCACCGCGCCTAGCAGCCAGGGCCGCCAGGTGTCGAGCCAGCGCGGCGAAGGCATGCCTTCGGCGTTCTCGGCCACAGGCATTTCGATCTCGCGCGTCAACTTCTTGCCCGCAAACACCGTCATGCCGTAGTTGACGTACAGCAGGACCACACTAATGAGCAGTATGGTACCACCGAGCGCGGATTCGATCAGGAAGGGCGTCCATTCGGCCGAAGCATAGGGCGCAACACCCAACGCCGAGCGGCGCGGCACGCTGTAGCGCAGGCCCAGGATGTGCAGGCCATTGGACATGAGGATCATGCCCACAAACCAGGTCCAGGCCTGATAAATCCCGAACTTCTTGCTCCACAGCTCCTTGCCCGACAGTTTGGGAATGAGCCAGTAGCCGATGCCCATGAATGAGAAGGCCACGCCGGTGCCGACCGTCAGGTGGAAGTGGCCGGGCTGCCAGGCCGTGTTGTGCAGCACCAGGTTGAGGTCGTACGACGCGTTGGCGATACCGCTGATGCCGCCGAAGGCGAACAGGATGCCGGCCAGGGCCTGGGCCGTGAACGACGGCTCGCTCCAGGGCAGCGCCCGGATCCAGCCAAAGGTGCCCTTGCCGCCGCGCGCGCGGCCGGCGATCTCGAGCGATGCCACGACGTTGAACAGGGTCAGCATGCTCGGGAAGAACACGCTATAGGTCAGCACCGCATGCAACGCCTTCCAGCCGGCCGGGATGCCGGGGTCGACGTACTGGTGGTGCAGGCCAAGCGGCGTCGACAGGATCAAGAAGAGCCAGAAGGAAAGGCGCGCCAACGGCTCGCTGAAGAGCTTGCCACCCGCCTGCTTGGGCAGCATGCCGTACCAGGAGATGTAAGCCGGCAGCAGCCAGAAGTACACCAGCGGGTGCCCGGTGAACCAGAAGAGCGTGCGGGCCAGCTGCGGGTCGGTGCCGGCGATCAGGCCGAGTGACCACGGGATGTTGAGGGCCAACATCTCAACCGCGACACCGACCGTGCAGATCTGCCACATCACCATCGTGATGAGCGAGGCGAAGGCGATCAGGGGCGTCTGAACGCCCGGGTTTTCCTTTTTCCAGGCGCTCCAGGTGAAGAGCAGGCCGTAGCCGGTGATCCACGAACCGACCACGACCAGCGTCAGGCCGATGTAGAAAGCCGGATCAGCCTTCAGGGGCGGGTAGAAGGTGTACAGGACCGTCGCGCCGTTCAGCAGCAGCGGCACGGCGGTGATCAGCAGACCGGCGAACATAACGACGAGCGCAAGCGTGTGCACCCAGGGGTACTTGCTCGCGCGCTTGAGGCTATGCGTGGTCGCAAAGGTCAGGAAGCCAGTGATGAAGAAGGTCGTAAAGACCAGGGCGTTGAGGATGCCGTGGATCGTCAGACCTTGATAATAGCTCTGGATGCCGATGCTGCGCAGCGCCGGATACAGATTGAGGCCGGCGTGCTCCCAGGTCTGGAGCGGGCCGAGCAGCATGCCGACCATCAGCGCCACGA
Source organism: Anaerolineales bacterium (assembly GCA_016789175.1). GTDB lineage: Bacteria > Chloroflexota > Anaerolineae > Anaerolineales > UBA6663 > UBA6663. The sequence continues at coordinate 4,363 of JAEURK010000356.1, read as the reverse complement.
AGGCGATGCCAATGTGCCAGGCGGTGAGTCTGTTTTCGTGAGCGTACATGTTTAACTCCAGGGCGCCTTACTTCTCGGTGACGATGACCTGACCGTACATGGTCTGGTGACCGACGCCGCAGTACTCATGGCAGTAGAAATTGTACGTGCCGGGCGTCGTGAACGTCGTGCTGAGCTTCGAGATCTGGCCCGGCAACACCATGAAGTTGATATTGCTGCCTTCGAGGTGGAAGCCGTGCTGCACGTCCTTGGTCGTCACGTAGAACGTGACCTTGGTACCCACGGGGATTGTGATCTCCTTCGGGGTGAACGACCAGGCCTGGGCCAGGACGCGCGCCTCCATGTTGCCGGGCGACAACTCTCGCAACCCGGGCTCGCCGAAGGCCGTAGCGCCGGGCGTGGCCACCAGGTTCGGGTCGACGATGCGATCCTCGGGGACGGGCAACTGGAAGCCGTATGCGAAGCCGGCCGTGAGCACGGCCACCGCGAATACGCCGATCATCGAGAAACTGATGATGATCCAGAGGCGCTCGATCGGGTGGATGTGGAGATGCGTATGATTATTCATTGCGTCACTCCTCGAGACAGCATGGTGAGGTAAGCGCTGCCCCACAACGCGACAACCAGCACCACGTAGATAATCAAGACCGTGATGGTCCCTCGCGGGGATTGCGGCTCGTTCAAGGCGTCCTCCTTCGAAAATGATCCTTACGGATAACACAAGAACAGGTGGGCCGCCTCGTAAGCGTACCGGGCGACACCCGTACTGTTCTGAGCCTCTTCAACCAACAAGCGCACGTCACGCAGGACGGTCTCGATCTTGGGCGTCGGCGTCCGATATTCGGCTCGCAAGATCCCCCACCCATCGATCAAGACCATGGCCGGGTCGTAGTCGAACGACCCTTCCTCATTGGCGCCGTAGTAAACACTGAACCCGCCGCCAATCGCGTACTTCAGCCGTCTGGGCTCACCGGTCGTGAACAACCAGTGCGCCGGATCCGCCCCCGCCTGAGCACTCATGCGCCGCAAGACCGCGGGCGTATCGGTCGCCGGGTCAAACGAGATCGTCACCAGCTGGACCGGGACGCTGCCGGTGCCAGCCTGCAATTCACGCTGCACAGCCTGCATCACCGCCTGCGATCCCTGGCACGGTGTCTCACACCGGCTGAAGCCGAAGCTGTAAAGCACGATCTTGCCGCGCAGCGTATCGCTGGAGAGCGTACGGCCCTCCTGATCCTGTAACAGGATCCCGGGCCCCAGCCCGGCGCGCGGCAGAACCTTAATGGGTTGGAAAACAGCGAAGGCCAGTGTGCTGAACGCAATCAGCGCCACCAGCCCATATGCCCCCCGAACCAACCAACGCATCATGCCTCACCCGTGAGGCCCGTCGTCCACGTCCCATCCGCCAGTTGAGCGAACGTGATGTTCTGCAAGCGCTGCCGGAGATCCGTGTTGAGCAGATCCCAAATCGGATGCACCCGACAATTCTGCTCGAGCGGGCAAAGATCCGGACCGCGCACACAAAGGTTCAATGAGACCGGCCCATCGATGGCCTCGATCACTTCCAACAGCGAGATCTCTTCCGCCGGCCGGCTCAGACGCACCCCGCCGGTGACCCCGCGCTGCGTCTGCACAATGCCCTGTCGAGCCAAACGCGTCAGAATCTTGGCCACGAAACTAGCCGGGATACTCTGGCGCTCTGCGATATCACGCGAAAACGCCGCCTGCTCCTCTGGACGCAACGACAAATCCAGGACCGAGCGCACGGCGTAGTCAGCCTGTCTGGTAATCATGGTGCCAGGTCACTCACGACAAGTTGGGTGCGGAGTGTCCAAGTTCGCTAAACTTAATGAATCCTGAGAGGATTTGCTAGTGACAAATGTCACAGGCAATTGCCTCGGTTGTTCAGGGCAGCCGCCCTGGCGGCGGTGCTACACTCGCCCAATGTCCGTGATCCCTAAGTAGATCGTAACGATCCAGTTATTATGACCTCGTCTCTATCATCGTCGTCAGTCGAGAAGCCCACCGAAGACAGCCACCCGCCCGTCGACCTTGAGGCGTTTCGGCACCAACGCTCCGGCCTTGAACGCGGGTTGGAGCGCCTGGCGCTCATGGTCGAGGGCCCGCTCGAGCGCTGGATCGCCGCACCTCAGCTCAATCCGCTTTACTACTCGGGCACGCTGAGCATCCTTTTGCTGGCGATCGTGGCCGTGACTGGCGTCTACCTGTTCTTCTTCTTTGGCTACGGCATCAGCGAGTCGTATCGCTCGGTCGCCATCGTCGAGAGCTTGCTGACGGGTCGCACGATCCGGGCCATCCATCGCTACGCTTCAGGCGCCTTGCTCCTGACCAGTTTGATCCACGCCTTCCGGCTCTTTTACATGGGGCGCTCACGCGGGCCGCGCTGGTTGGCGTGGGTCTCGGGCGTCGGCGGCACGCTGTTGGTATTCCTGGCCGGCGTCACCGGCTACTGGCTGGTGATGGATCAGCGCGCCCAGCTGTTGACTCAGGCGGCGTTGGCCACGCTCTCGGCGCTGAGCGCGCGCTGGGGCGAGGCCGCGGCCGCCTATCTGGTGAGCATCGAACTGAGCGGCGAGAGCGTGGGGATCATGTTCGCGCTCTTTGCCGCGCACTTCGTGCTCTTCCTTATACTGGTCGCCTTCTTATGGATCCATGTGCTGCGGCTGCAACGCCCCAAGATCCTGCCGGCCGTGTACTGGCTGGCGGCGGTGGCCGCGCTCATGATCCTGGCCGCTGTCTTTGTGCCGGCCGGGTTGCTGCCCCCGGCCGATCCGCAGGTGCAGCCCGGGCAGATCGACTTCGATCCGCTCTTCCTGTTCTGGCTGCCTGCAGCCTTGAGCGGCCAACCGCTTTGGGTCTGGGGGGTGTTGATCGTACTCACAGCCGGCGCCGCGGTGATCCCATGGATTAAGCCGCGCCGCGCGGTTGAGCCGCCGGTGATCGTGACGCCCGCCAATTGCACGGGCTGCACGCTGTGCGCCGTGGACTGCCCGTACAAGGCCATCAACATGGTTCCGCGCACAGACGAGCACCGCCACAAGTTCGTGGCCGAAGTCACGCCCGAGTTGTGCGTCTCCTGCGGTCTCTGCCTGGCGTCGTGCGAGTACGAGGCGCTCACGCTGGGGACTCAGACGGCCGAGACCCTGCCCCAACTGGTCGCCTTCCGGATCCAACAGATCCGCAAGACCGCGCCCGAGCAACCGATCAAGATCGTGTTCACGTGCGAGCGCCATGCCGCCCAAGGCGCTCGCGGCTTCATCGACCAGACCCGCGACGTTGACGGCAAGCTGATCAGCGTCATCGCCGTGCCCTGTGTCGGCAGCCTGCAGCCTAACGACCTGATGCGCACGCTCGAACTCGGCGCAGTCGAAACCAAGTTAATCGGCTGCCCGCTCGAAGATTGCGCGCAACGCGAGGGCAACCTGTGGGCCCACAATCGACTGACACGCGAGCGGCTGCCGCGCCTGCGCCGTGAATATGCGGGCGCCGCGATCGCTGCGTCATTTCCAGCTCCCGACGACTTCGCCAACTGCGTCCGTCGCCCGACCGCCGAGATCGCGGGCGCTGCGCCGTGGACTAACGGGCCCGAGCCCGAAAAGCTTCCGCGCGGCCTGGCCGTGATCAAACGCCTGACGCCACGCCACTACGCCGCCGCCTTTGTCTTCCTGACGGTGATCCTGATCGGCCAGGCGCTGGTGACCCGCGCGCCTTATACGTTTGGCAGTCGCCAGGGCACGATCGCCCAAATCGTGCTGCTGGATCCCACCCGCCAGATCCCGGTCGCCGCCAGCGAGGGCGACACACCACTCACGCTGGTCTTGATCCTCAATGGTAAGCTTGTCTGGATGCGCGCCCTCGCGCCGCAGGAACTTGCCGCCGGACAGGTCGCGCCCATCTATGCCGAAGTGCCGGTTGACGCCGGGTCCGCACGGGCCTGGCTGGGTGTCGTGTCGGGCCACGGCGATTTCACCCTGGTGCTCAGCGAGCAAACCCTGACGCTTGAGCCCGGCCAGATCGCGCGGTTTGCGCCGGTTGAGGAACTCCCGGCCGACCGTCACGTGCGTTGACGCCCGGCCGGCAACGCCCGTAACCCAGGAGGGATGTGTGAAGAGACCCGTGGTCGTCGTGGTCGGCATGATCGTGCTCGGCCTGGCCCTCACTGCTGTCGCGGATCTGGCCTGGAACTGGTTGCGCCCGCCGAATCTGCACGGCATGATCCTGCAGACGCATCAACGCGCCTTCGATTTCGAGCTCACCCATGCGTCCGGGCAGGTCGTCAAACTGGGCCAATTCCGCGGCAAGCTGGTGCTTCTGTACTTTGGCTACACCTTCTGTCCCGACG
>JAEURK010000344.1 GCA_016789175.1 Anaerolineales bacterium | reverse complement strand
CTGGCTGGCGCGGTTCAACGCGCCGGGCTTCCTCAAGTCGCCGCCGGCCGGCACCTTCCCGGGCCTGCGGCCGCGCGCCTAAGGGCAGGAGTTGCACATGGCGATCGAAGACATCCTGGCGCGGTCGCTGATCGCGCTGGCTCTGGCTGTGGCGGGCGTGATCGGCTTCAGGGTCTGGCGCTCGGCCCAGCTGCGGCGTGTGAGCGAGATCAGCCCGCGCACCCCCGGTCTGACCGAGTGGCAGCCCGGCCGGCGCGCGATCCTGTACTTCACAACGCCCGACTGTGCACCCTGCCGCACGACTCAGCGCCCGACCCTCAGGCGTCTGCAGGCCGACCTGGGCGAGGCCGTACAGGTGATTGAGATCGACGCCTCGGTCGAGCGGTCTGTGGCCGACCACTGGGGCGTGCTCTCGGTGCCGACCACGTTTGTGCTCGCCGACGACGGCCGGCCCGAGCATGTCAACATCGGCGTGACCGGGTATGATCGCCTCAAACGCCAGATCGCCGCTCGATAGGTAAGGCTAGGCCGAAGCGTGGACTGTGCGCTTGGAGCGCTGCGCTCCGTCGTGCGGTCCACGCTTCGGCAGGATCCCATCATGACCATCCCTTTGAACCGCGTCCAGCCCGACGACGTGACGCTGACCAACGAGGAGATCCTGCGCTACAGCCGGCATCTGATCATGCCGGAGGTGGCGCTGAGCGGCCAAAAAAGGCTCAAAGCCGCCAGCGTCTTGTTGATCGGCACCGGTGGTCTGGGATCGCCGTTGGCCCTCTACCTGGCCGCGGCCGGCGTGGGCAAAATCGGCCTGGTCGACTACGACGTGGTCGACGCCACCAACCTGCACCGCCAGGTGATCCACGGCGAATCGAGCCTGGGCGTGCTCAAGGTCGAGTCGGCCCGCAAGCGCATGCTGGACCTCAACCCTGACATCGAGGTCGTGACCTACAACGAACCGTTCACGTCCGAGAACGCGCTGCGCATCGCGGCGGATTACGACGTGCTGGTCGACGGCACCGACAACTTCCCGACCCGTTATCTGGTCAACGACGTCTGCGTGCTGCTCGACAAACCCAACGTGTACGGCAGCATCTTCCGGTTCGAGGGCCAGGCCTCGGTCTTCTATGCCAAGGAGGGTCCGTGCTATCGCTGCCTGTTCCCGGAGCCGCCGCCGCCCGGGCTGGTGCCGTCGTGCGCGGAAGGCGGCGTGCTCGGGATCCTGCCAGGCACGATCGGCACGATCCAGGCCACCGAGACGATCAAGCTGATCCTGGGTGTTGGCAGCAGTCTCATCGGAAGGCTGCTGCTCTACGACGCGCTGGCGATGACGTTCGAGGAGGTCAAGCTGCGCAAGAACCCGCGCTGCGTGATCTGCGGCCCGAACCCGACCGTGACCGGCCTGATCGACTACGAGCAGTTCTGCGGCGTGCCGGGGCACGACCACGAGGCCGAGGCGACCAGCACCTGGGATCTGCCGGTGACCGAGCTGGCGACCAGATTGAAGTCCGGCGAGGATCTCAAGATCATCGACGTGCGCGAGCCGCACGAATGGCAGATCTCCCACATCGAGGGCGCGCGCCTGATCCCGCTCGGTGAACTGGCCGGCCGAATGCATGAGCTGGACACGGCTCAATCGTACGTGCTGCAGTGCAAAAGCGGCGTGCGTTCAATGAAGGCGCTCGAGTTGTTGTACACCGCCGGCTTCCGCAAGCTGAACAATTTGAAAGGCGGCATCAACGCCTGGGCCCGCGAGGTCGACCAGGCCCTCCCCGTCTACTGAATCCGGAACACGCCGGGCCGAGGGCCCGCCCCAGCGTTGCTGGGGCGGGCCTTTTTTATGCCGGCTGGCCCGGATCATGCATCCCACACGCTCGTTAGTGCTGGAAAGACCCGGTTGGCGGGCCGATTGTGATGCATGATGATCGATATAATCCCTTCAGATGGCTGGGGTCAGAAACGAGCGAGGATGCACGCAGGCAACCAAACCGGCGAGCACGTGATCGGGCTGCTCGCAGAGCTCAACCGCATCTTGCGTGAGGATGACGGGCCGGACTTCCAGGTCCAGCAGATGCTCATCCTGGCCGCCCAGGCGGCCCGCGCCGACGGCGCCGCCCTATGGGCCGACCCCGACGGGGTGGGCGAACTGGGCTGCGTGGCCTCGATCGGGTTATGCGCGGATACCCCGGCCCCCCGCCCGGCGGCCGGCCCGCGGACGATGGCGTTGCGGCTGACCGCCTTCGGTGTCGCGGTCGGCGTGCTCGAAGCCCGCCGCGCCCCTCACGGCCAACCTTTCACGCTGGACGACCATGACAACCTCGAGGTGCTGAGCGGCACGGTTGCCCTGGCCATCCATAGCCAGCGGATGTGGGAGCGGCTGGCTCACAGCGTTACCCGCCAGCGGCTGCTCGACAAGGTCCACCGGCATTTCCAGGAGACCCTGGATCTCGGCACCCTTATTCCGGCCATCTTCAATGAGGTCGATCGGGCCATTCAGGCCGAGGGCCAATCGATCTGGCTGCTCGACACCGCCGCACCCGGGCGCGGCCTGGCCCGTTCGGCCACCTGCCGGTTTGCAGCGGGCGTGGGCGCCCCGAACGTCCTCAACCTGACCGTGCCGCTCGACTACAGCCTGGTCGGCCAGAGCATCCTGGCCCAGCAGCCCCTGTTGATCGCTGACGCGCAGAGCGACCCGCGCTGGAACCGACAGGCCGACGAGCGCACCGGCCTGGTGACCCGCACTGTCATGTCGGTCGCCATGGTCCGCGAAGGCCGGGCCATCGGCGCGATCCAGGCGATCAACAAACAGGGCGGTCAACCGTTTGATGAGGACGACCTGTACCTGCTGAGCGACATCGCCAACAGCGCGGCCATGGCGATCGAGAACGCCAGCCTGTTCGATGCGTTGCAGACCAGCTACGACCTGACGCTCGAGGCCCTCTCCAGCGCGCTCGAGCTGCGCGATCGCGAGACCGAAGGTCACTCACGGCGCGTCGTGGCGTACACGCTCCGCCTGGCGCGCCAGTTGGGCATTATCGAACCCGAGCTGGCTCACATCCGGCGCGGCGCGCTGCTGCATGACGTCGGCAAGATCGGCGTGCCGGATGGCATCCTGCGCAAGCCCGGCCAGCTCGAAGAGGACGAGCGCGACGAGATGAAACGCCACCCCGCGCTCGGCTATGAGATGCTGATCGGGATCGCGCCGTTGCGTCCGGCGCTCGACGTCGTGCTGGCTCACCATGAGCGCTGGGACGGCGCGGGGTATCCCCTCGGGCTGCGCGGAGAAGCCATCCCGTTATCGGCCCGGCTGTTCGCCCTGGCCGACGCCTTCGATGCGATCACGTCGGACCGGCCCTACCGCAATGCCCGGCATTACGATGAGGCCCGGGCCGTGATCCACGCCGAATCGGGCAAGCAGTTTGATCCCCTGATCGTCCAGGCCTTCCTGGCGATCCCGCCTAACGAGTGGGAGACCATCCGGCATCGGGTCGAGCACGAGCTCGTGCGCTGGCGCCAGGACCGGGCCGTCCTGCTCAACACCGGCTACGATTCGATCCGCACCGTTCACGACCGCAGCGACGCCGACTGACGCCCTATTGCACTCGCCAGCCGGCCCATCTCCCGCGCGGGCGACCCGTTCCGTGTGCATGCGCGCCCTGGCTCTGGGTGCTTGCCGCGAATTCCGAGAATTTCGTTACTGCCCGGGCATGTGAAATGCTGCGCATAGAAGCGGGGTGCTTCCGCATGACGCCTGAGTCGCAACTAAGTCGTGGCGAACCTCTGGCTGGTTCACTTTCGATGCGTTAGCCCTGAGCGGCCGGCCGTTCACAGTCGATTTCGAGCTATCATTGCCGGATGTCTTCCAACGAACTGACCTTCTATGGCGGCCAGGCGGTGCTCGAGGGCGTAATGATGCGCGGGCGCAAAGCCATGGCCGTGGCCGTGCGCGCGCCCAGCGGCGAGATCGTGGTGCATACCGAGCCGCTCGGTCGGCTGTATTCGGGCGCCGTCGCGCGTATCCCGTTCGTGCGCGGCCTGTTGGGATTGTGGGATGCACTCGGACTGGGTTACAAAAGCCTCAACTTCTCGGCGCGCATCGCCGAGGCCGAACCCGAGGAGAAGAAATCCGGGGCCGATTGGAGCGGTTGGATCTCGCTCGCTGTGACGCTCGTGATCGGCATCGGCCTGTTTTCGGTCCTGCCGACGTCGTTGGCCTACTGGCTCGAAACAAACCTCGGCCTGGCCTATTGGGTCACTACCATCATTGAGGGCTCGACCCAAATCGCCCTGCTGCTCGGCTACCTGTGGGGCATCGGCCGCATCCCCGAGATCCAGCGGGTCTTCGGCTACCACGGGGCCGAGCACCAGACCATCCACGCTTACGAAGCCCAGGCGCCGCTCACCCCGGAGAGCGCCAGCCGGTTTCCGCTGGCCCACCCGCGCTGCGGCACGGCCTTCATCTTGAGTGTGGCAGTGATTGCGATCCTGGTCTTCAGCCTGGTCGGGCCACTGCCGCTTGGGTGGCGGATCGTGTCGCGGCTCTTGCTGGTGCCGGTTGTGGCGGGGATTGCCTTCGAGGCTCAGCGCCTGTCGGCCCGCTACTTCGGCAACCCGATCGTGCGCGCGATCGCCACTCCGGGCTTGTGGCTGCAGAGCCTGACCACGCGCACGCCGGAGCCGGCCATGCTCGAAGTCGCCATCGCCGCCTTTGAAGCCATGCGTTCTGAGGAAGCCAAGGCGTAACCCGTAAGGCGTGGAGCGTAGAGCGTGAGGTGTTGAGTATTGTGCGTGGCACGTGGGACGTCAAAGCAACAAGGAGTCGGCTCCGCGCTCCACGCAGGGCATTGGGATCATGATCAATCCAGGCTAGTTTTTGCCGCGGATTGCGCGGATTTCGCAGATAGATCACGTGGCTCCACAATCCGCGCAATCCGCGTCCAAAACGGCGGGGCAAAGTGAGGAGCGAATGCCCTGGCGCTCCACGCCCCACACCCCAGCGCCCGGTATAATCCCCGGAATGCTGGCCCTAGAGCTTCACGCCCATACCCGCGCGTCGGAGGATTCGCTGACGCGCCCGGCCGATATCGTCCGCGTTTGCGAGCGGCGCGGGATCGATCGAATCGCGATTACAGACCACAACAGCATCCGCGGCGCGCTGGAGGCACAAGCGCTCTCGCCCGAACGCGTGATCGTGGGCGAGGAGATCATGACCACGCAGGGCGAACTCCTGGCCTATTTCGTCACCGAGGAGATCCCGGCCCGGCTCGAGCCGCTCGACGTCATCGCCCGGTTGCGCGCCCAGGGTGCCGCCATCAGCGTATCGCATCCCTTCGACCGCTACCGGGGCGGCGCATGGCGCGAGGCCGATCTGCGCGTCATCGCGCCGCTGGTCGACGCCATCGAGGTCTTCAACGCCCGCTGCGTGCACGCCGAAGATAACGCGCGGGCGCTGCGCTTCGCCCGCGAGCTGGGCCTGGCGGGCAGCGTCGGCAGCGACGCCCACACCCTGCGCGAAGTCGGCCGCGCCCGGTTGCTCGCGGCCCGGGCCGACAGCGCCGCAGATCTGGTGGCGGCCTTCAAGGCCGGCCAGGCAACCACGCGGCTTTCCTCGCCCGCGATCCACCTCGCCTCGCGCGGCGCCAAACTCTGGAAGCAAACCACCCGGCTGCTGCGCGCCGGCCGTAAGGAGTCCGCATGACCTGGATTGGTTTGGGCCTGGCCATCATCGCGGGGTTTGGTCCGATGATGATCTATGCCACGTTGATCACGGTGTTTGATCGCTATGAGAAGGAACCGCTCTGGCTGATGTTGGCCGCGTTCGGTTGGGGCGCGATCGTGGCCGCCGGTCTGGCCCTGGTGGTCAACACCATATTCGGCGTCGGCGTGGCCGTGCTGACCGGCGACGAGCGTCTGACCGAGGTGACCACGGCCGTGATCTCGGCGCCGCTGGTCGAAGAGACCGTCAAAGGCATGGCGGTGCTGATCATCTTCCTGCTCTTCCGCAGGGAGTTCAACTCCTTGCTCGACGGCGTGATCTACGGCGCGCTGGTCGGCTTCGGGTTCGCGGCCACCGAGAACGTGCTGTACATCTTCAACGGCTACGCCTCGGGCGGCCTCACGGGCCTGGTCGTGCTGACGTTCTTTCGCGCCGTCGGGATCGCCTTCCTGCATGCCTCGCTGACGGCGCTCACCGGGCTCGGCCTGGCCGCCCTGCGCGTCTGGGGCAATGACCTGCGTTACCTGATGGCCCCGGCCGGCTACGGTCTCGCGATCACGGGCCACTTCCTGCACAACCTGATGGCGTCGGCCGAGAACGGCCTGCTCTGTTTGTTTGGGCTGGGTGTGAATTGGGCCGGTTATCTCTCTTTGTTGTTCTTCATGATCTGGCTGGTCTGGCGCGAAGGCAAGGTCATGAAGCGCGAGCTGGCAGAAGAGCTGCACAACGGGCTCATCAACGCCGATGAATACCGGACGGCCTGCTCGGTCCCGGGCCAGCTCTCGGCCCGCATCGCAGCTTTTGGCCGATCCGACACCCAGGGCCGCTTATTTGACCTGCTCGGTCAGCTGGCGTTCAGCAAGGACCTGCTGCAACGGCGCGGCTTCAAGCGCGAGCCCGATCTGGCACGTCAGATCGACGTGCTGCGCGCTCAGATCACGGGTTTGCGGTCATAAGCGCTGTGATAAAATACGATTTGTTGCTCCTGTAGCTCAGTTGGATAGAGCGTCACCCTCCGAAGGTGGATGCCCGTGTTCGAGTCACGGCAGGAGCACTCGAAAACACATAAAAGCGCGCGGGGCAGGCCGATCGGCCCGCCCCGCGCGCTTTTGTGTTCCGGCGATCGTCTCAACCGCTGACGGGAGCGACGGTGCGTACGACTTCCTCAAAATCGGCCAGGCTCAACTCACCACCGCGCTCATAGCGGGCGTTCTCGGCCGCCAGGTAGGCCTCATCGCGACCGCGAGTCGTCGGTCCGGCGGCCGCCGAACGATCACGGGCCGAAAGCAGTTCGTAGAAACCGTTGTCGGCCCGCAGCGCCGCCGACTCGGCCTGAGACGCGAAGGCATACATCACGATCTCGTTCTGGTCTTGCCCCCAACGCGCAGCCAGGCAAAAATGGCCGGCCGGCACCCGCGAGCCGCGCTGGCGCTGAATCTTGAAGCACCAGGTCGATCGCTGAAAAGGCAGTTGGCGGTTGATCTCCACCGGTTGCCCGGCGTTGTTCAAGGTCAGGGCCGCCGCCGAGAGGTGGAGCGTGCGTCCGCTGGGCCAGCGCTCCGCGAGCCGCGCTTCGGCCCAGCGCGACGGATACTGCGAAAACCACAACGTGCCGAGCGACCAGGGCAGCCAGAACAGGATCGGCTGCGTCCCGAAAAGCAGGGCGGACAAACCAACGCCGATCCCCATGAGCGCGACCCAGCACCCCAGCCAGACGACGACGGTTGCCACCCGCACCCGCCCATGCAGGCGGTCGACGATAAAGCTGCGATCCGCCGTCATCGGCCCACCGCTGCCCCCGTCGCGCTCTGCTGCTCCCAGGCCAGGACCTGATCCAGCATGCGACTGGCCGTAAAGCCCTTTGGATCGGCCGGCACCTGGCTCAGATCCAGTTGGAACATCGGCAGCAGGTCGTAGCCCGTGGCGTGTGCGGCCAGGCGCAGAGCCATCACCGCATCCGCGACCGAGAGACGCGTCTCGGAGCGGTCCAGATCTTCATAGAAGAAGGCAGCGCTGGTGTACATGCGCAAGCGATGGAATTGCGAGCGCACCAGGGTCTGCAGCGTCGTGGTCTTTTCGGTCGACAAAGCGCTCAGACCGGCTTCGCTGAGCCATTCGGCCTCGCTCGAGGTGCCGAGCCGGACGCGGATGTAATCACGCAGCAACGCCCATCCGTCGATCCCAAGGCCGCGGGTGAAATCGGCGTAGATCGTCTCGAGCCGACCGGACAGGTTGTCGAATGCCTGGCGCAGATTGCCGCGCCAGCGAGCGAGTTCCTGGGCACTGTTCCAGGCGGTGTATTCCCGCACCTGAACTTCCACTTGCGGCGGGTTGTCTCGCAGATCGCGCTCGAGGGTCGTGGTCTCGAACCCGACGGCGTTGGCCTCGTAGGCCAACAACCAGCGCAGGAAGCTTTCCTCGCCGGGGTGGTGGTACCCAAAGGTCTCGCCCTCGACCGCCAGCAGGATCATGCGACCGACGCTCTTTTTGGTCGGCATCAGGGTCTGACGCGCCCAGCGCCCCGCCCCGCCCAGGCTGCGAATGCCGAAGGCCACCGTGTTGGAGAGGTTGTCGTCGCGCACGTACACGGCCAGTTTCTCGCCGTTGCTGAGTTTGACCCAGTACGGCCCGGCGCCTTCCTCGATGCCGCTGACCTGGGCCTGGCTCAGGATCGTGAACTTCAGGCCGTTGTCGTGCAACACGTCCAGGGCCTCGAGGTTGACCGCCAGGTTGGGCAGCCACATGCCCTGCGGCAGATGCCCGAAACGGCTCTCATACGTCAGCACGCCCCAGCGCACCAGGACATCCTGATCGCGCCGGGTGTGAAGCGGATGGATCAGGTGGTGGGCCGGATGCGCGAGGGCGTTGCTGGCGTTCCAGCGCTTGCGATAGTGCTCTTCGGCCTCGACGATCCGACGATAGGTCTCGACCGAGTGGTCTTGCATCCAACGCGCCAGGGCGTTGCCGATGCTAAACGACATCAGCTCGAAATTGCCGAGGGTGGCATTTGGGGTGTATGAAAGCGCCGCGGCCTTTTCGTTGATGTTGGCGTACGGCGCCGCCTCCGGCTCGGCGATCGGCTCATCGTTGCGGAACGGATTGCCGCGCGGCGGCTGGTAGAAGTGCCCATGCACGCACAGGGTATGCCCGGTCATAGGGGCCTCTTCTGCAGCGGGCTGCGGACTGCCGCCCGCCACGTTTGAGCAGCCGTGAACCCGGCTGCGAATGTGTCCGCAATCCCTGCCCGCGGCTCACCGCGCGTACAGGGAGGTCAAATCACCCAGCCGATCGCGATGCCACGGCTGGAGCTGGCCGGGCGTGAAGCGCCACGACCAGTTTCCGGCCGGCTGGCCGGGCGTGTTCATGCGCGCCTGGCTGCCCAGGTCGAGCACGTCTTGCAAGGGCGTCACCGCCAGATCTGCCACCGACATCCAGGCCGCGCGGATCATGTCCCA
>JAEURK010000258.1 GCA_016789175.1 Anaerolineales bacterium | reverse complement strand
CTGAGGTGGAGCTGGTAATAGAAACCGCGCCGGTCCATCAACTGCATGTGCGTGCCCTGCTCGACGATCTGACCGCGATCGATCACCACCACGTTGTCGGCATCGCGGATGGTGCTGAGGCGGTGGGCAATGACAAAACTGGTGCGGCCCTGCATCAGCCGCAACAGGCTGCGCTGGATGCGCGCCTCGGTGCGGGTGTCGACGCTCGAGGTGGCCTCGTCGAGGATCAGGATCGCGGGGTCGGCCAGGATGGCGCGGGCGATGGCCAGAAGCTGACGCTGGCCCTGGCTGAGGTTGCCGGCACGCTCGGTGAGCACCGTGTGATAGCCCTTGGGCAATTGATGGATGAAATGATCGGCATCAGCCAGCTCGGCGGCCCGGATGACCTCTTCGTCGCTGGCCTCGAGCCGGCCGTAGCGAATGTTCTCGAGCACTGTGTCAGCGAACAGGAATGTGTCCTGCAGCACGATGCCAAGGGTGCGGCGCAGGTCGGCCTTGCGGATCTCACGCAGGTCGCGACCGTCAAGCAGGATCCGGCCACTCTGTATCTCATAGAAGCGCGTGAGCAGGTTGATGACCGTGGTCTTGCCCGCGCCGGTCGGGCCGACCAGGGCGACGACCTGGCCAGGCCGGGCCTCGAGTGTCATGTGCTTGAGCACGGGCGCGTCGGCGCGATACCCGAAGACGACGTCCTGGAATTCGACGTGTCCGTGGACGTCACCGAGCGGCGCGGCGTCGACCGGGTCGGGCGTCTCCGGCGCTGTGTCGATGATCTCAAAGACGCGCTCGGCGCCGGCCAGAGCGGCCTGGATCGAGTTATAGAGCGTGGCCATCTGACGCAACGGCTGGATGAAGTTCTGGCCGTAGTTGATGAAGGTTGCGATCAGGCCGACCGTGACCAACCCCTGCAGCGCCAGCCAGCCGCCCAGGCTCGCCAGAACGATAACGAAGAAATAACCAAGCACGTTCGTGAGCGGCATCAGCATCAACGCGTAGGTGTTGGCCGACACCGCGGCTGTGTACACCGCCTGGTTGTGGACGCGGAAATCGCGGATCGCGGCATCGCTGCGGTGAAAGGCCTTGACGACCTTCTGACCGCTGAGCGTCTCCTCCATCACAGCGTTCAAACCGCCCAGGTCCTTCTGCAGCGCGCGGAAGCCGCGGCGCGTGTAGCGGGCGACGAAATCCGCAAACCAAAGCATCACGGGCACGACCAGCACGGCGGCCAGCGCCAGCCAGACGTCGAGCACGAACATCGTCACCAGGATGCCGCCCATGGTCAACACGCTGGCCACGAGCGCGATCACGTTTTGCGAGACGGCCTGATTGATGGCGTCGATGTCGTTGGTCAGCCGGCTCATCAGCTCGCCGGCCGGTTGCTGATCAAAGAAACCGATCGACAGGCCCTGCAGATGGTTGAACAGGTCGCGGCGCAGATCGCGCAGCGCGCGCTGCGAGACCCGGGCCATCACCCAGCTGGAGATCGCCTGCAGGATGTTGTAGGCGACGTACACGCCCAACAACGTGAGCGCGATCGTCGCCAGGCCGACCGGATCGCGGCCGTCGATGAAGACGTCGATCGCCTGACCGAGCAGGTATGGGCCGAACAAGCCCAGCAACATGGTCACGACGACCACGACCAGCACCAGGGCCAGGATCGGCCAATACGGGAGCAGATAGGGCAGCAGCCGGCGCAAGGCGCGGTTCGGATCCCCGGCGCTCTCGAACTTGCCGGGCTGGGCCGGCGCCGGGCCGACGCCATGTCGTTGAACGCGGGCGGGCGTGGCCGTCATGAACGGTCTCCCGGCTCGACGTCGACCATCTCGCGCACACCGGCGCCCAATTGCGATTCGTAGATCTCCTGATAGATCGGGCTACGCTCGAGCAATTCGGCATGGGTGCCGATCGCCGCAACCGTGCCCTTGTCGAGCACCACGATCTGGTCGGCCGACAGCACCGAGCTGATGCGTTGCGCGACCAGAACCGTGGTACGGCCGGCGCGGCGCTCGCGCAAAGCGGCTCGGATGCGACCCTCGGTCTCGACGTCGACGGCGCTGGTGCTGTCATCGAGAATCAAGATGGCCGGGTCCGCCAGCAGGGCCCGCGCGATCGCGATGCGCTGCTTCTGGCCGCCCGAGAGGTTGACGCCGCGCTCGGCGACCGAGGTCTCGTAGCCGTCCGGGAGTTTGAGGATGAAATCGTGAGCCTGGGCGGCTCGGGCCGCGGCCTCAACCTCGGCGTCGTCGGCAGTGGGTCGGGCATAGCGGATGTTGTCACGGACGCTGCCGGTAAACAGGATCGCCTCCTGCGGCACCAACGCGATGTGGGCCACCAGCGATTCCTGAAGCAGGTCGCGGACGTCGCGACCGTCGAGCAGCACCTGCCCGCCCGACACGTCGTAAAAGCGCGGGATCAGGTTGATCAACGACGTCTTTCCGGCGCCGGTTGCGCCCAGCACGGCCAGGGTTTGGCCAGGCTCGACCGAGAGCGAGACCTCGCGCAGCACCGGTTGATCGCGCTCGCCGGTCGCGTCCGGGCCGTTGTAATTGAAAGCCACGTCCGCAAACGTGATACGGCCCTGCACTGGTTCGGGCAGGCGCGCGGCCCCTGGCCGGTCCTGCACCTCGGGGACCGTATCCAGCACCTCGTTGACGCGCCGGGCCGAGGCGATGCCGTTGGCCCAGGTGTTGGCCAGCAAGCCGGTGAGGATGAGCGGGTTGAGGGTGTTGAGCAGGTAGTTGTAGAAGGCCATGATCTGGCCGTCGGTCAGCCCGCCGTCGATTGCGCGCAGGCCGCCGACGTAGACCACGACCACCATGCCGATGTTCACAAACAGAGTCAGCACCGGCGTGAGCGCCGACATGAACTGCATGACCTCGACGCTGCGCTGGGTATAGTCCTCGTTCGAGGCCGCGAAACGTTTTTGCTCGTGATCGTCGCGCACAAAGGCCTTGACCAGGCGCGCGCCGGCGAGGTTCTCCTGGAGCACGGTGTTGAGCCGATCCAGCTTGAGTTGCACGCTCCAGAACAGCGGTTCCATGCGCACGCTGAAGAACACGATCACGGCGCTGGTGACCACCAGCAACGGCAAAAGCGTCAACGATAAGTCGCGGCTGGTCAGGAACATCAGCACCAGGCTCCCGATCATCATGAGCGGGGCGCGGGTTCCGATGCGCAGTGAGATCTGAAAGACGCGCTGCACCGCGCCGGTGTCGCTCGCCAGCCGGACCAGGAGGTTGCCGGTCGTGAAGCGATCGATGTCGCCGTAAGCGAAGGCCTGGATCTTGACGAACAGGGCGTCGCGCAGGTCGCGGGCGACGCCCTCGCCGACCAGCACTGAGAAACGATTGTTGCCCAGGGCGAAGAGCGTGCTCAAGGCCGTCGCGCCGAGCATCAGGGCCGCGGTCTGCAGCACGACGCTCAGGTCATTGCGCTTGATGCCCTCATCGACGATGCGTTGGATCAGGCGCGGGATCGCCAGGTCGGTGAAGACCTGAGTCATCAACAAGACCATCGAGATCAGCGCGGCGGTGCGGTAGGGGAGGATGAAGTGGAAGAGCTTGCGAAGCGCGGCCATGGGATATCCGGAGATTGTATCGTCAAGCAGATACCGGGAGTGTGCCGATGTTTCCCCATGTCGTGTTTTGCACGACAGAGGGGTACATCGGGTCACAACCGGGGTCTCAGGCCCGTACCACCGCGAC
>JAEURK010000253.1 GCA_016789175.1 Anaerolineales bacterium | reverse complement strand
GGCGAGTCTTCCCCCTCTCGCACGGCAGTCGCCGCGATCAACGCCTCAAAAGATGAAGGCCCCGTCTTCGGCTCGGCGCACTGACGTGACCCGTTCGATGGCGTCGCGGTTGATCGGGCCATAGATATGCGGGAACAGGTGCCCTGCCAGGGGGTGGTCGGCCGGCGGTGGCGGTACGGGCGCTTCAAAGCGCACCGGCGCGGTCACGCGTTCTGTCTCGATCTCGAGCACGATGAAGTCGCCCGGTGTGTGGCGGTATACGTTGTTGGCGACGTGGCTGAGCACATCCCACCCGGCTGTGCAGTGGGTGAAACCGTCGGCTGCATAGTGGGCGGCCAGGAACGGCTCGTCGACCGGCGCGCCCTCGAACTCGGTTTTCGGCACCAGATGCAGGATGATCATGGACAGGCTCGCCTCACTCCGCCGGACATCGGGGTACTTCGGGACACATCGGGACACTCCCGGTGTCTGACCCTTACGCGGCCGCTTCGTTCGCCTTCCGACTGCGTGCCGCGATCCAGGCGCCGCCGATGCTGATGATGTACAACAGCCCCATCGGCAGCATCACCAACGCCATGTTGACCGGGTCGGTCGTGGGCGTGATCAGGGCGGCCAACACGGCGATGCCGACCGTCGCGAACCGCCACCCGCGGATCAGCATTCCCGAGTTGACCAGACCGAAAGTGGCCAGCACGTAAACAACCAACGGCATCTCAAACGCCACGCCGACCCAGAACATCACATTCGTGATCAGCGCGAAGTACGACGAAGGCGTCCAGGCGTTGCCGAACCCGAACGAGTCACGCAAGAACGGGATCGCGACCGGCAACATCACCAGATAGGAGAAAAACACGCCGCCGCTGAAAAGGATGCCCGCGATCGGGATCCCGGCCAGGAGGCTGACCCGCGTCCGCGCCATCAGCCCTGGAGCGATGAAGAGATACAGCTCCAGCACGGCCCACGGAATCGCGAAGACCGCGGCGCCCAGCAGTGTGACGCGCATAAACGTCGCCAGGCCCTCCGCCGGTTCGCGCGTCTGGAGCTGTCGGATGGCGGTGTAACCGCTGTCGAGGTAGGGCTGGACCGTGGCCAGGGTCGGGGCCTGCCAGGTCGCCCAGGCGAAGCTCAGGGTTTCGCCCGTGAGCGGCAGGCCGAGCAGCGCCATCAGGTTTTGGGATTGCCAGCCGGTCACTGCGATCGCCAGCGCAAAGACCACGGCCGTGCGGGTCAGGTGAATTCGTAGGGCATCGAGGTGTTCGCCAAAGGCCGACAAAAGCTCGAAGAAGCTCTGGCGGCTGTCGAGCGACTCGCCGATCGTGTCGGTCAGCGACACCTCTTCAGGGTCCTCGGTCAGGAAGCTCCGCACCACCTTGAACGAGCGCCACACCGCGCGAAACGGCCAGGTTACGAGCGCCCAGAGGCGCCGCGGAAGGGCAACCAGCCCGCCGCGGTTTGGGGCGGGTCTTTCGGTTTTCAGCGGGGTGGCTTCCGTGGCCTGGCTCACACTGGCACTCGCTCCGGCTTAGGCCGGATTGTCCGGGCCCTTGGTCTTCCAGGCCGCGTAGGGGTCGGGACGAGGCGTCGGGGGCTCGGCCGGTTTGGGCTCGGCGGCCAGGTTCTGTTGAACCGTGGCGCCGGCATCCTTGACCGCACCCGAAGCTTCCTGCATGGCCTCGTTGGTGGCGCCGCGCAGTTGCTGCCCGACGGTGTTGATATCCTGCTTCAGGTCCTCGCCGGCTTTGCGCAGGTCGTCGATCTCGGCTTCCTTTGCCAGCCGCGCCGGCAAGTTTTGGATCTCGCGCGACGTCTGCTGGATGAGCTTGAAGTTGTCGGAGCGGGTCAGGCGGTTGATGAAGCGCCCGAAGTTCTTGGCGCCGTTGGCGATATCGCGCGGGTTGAACAGAATCAACACCAGCACCAACAGCGCCACCAGTTCAAGCGGCCCGATCCCGAGGAAACTGAAATCCGTCGGCATCGCCTAGGCCGCCTTTTCTTCGGTCGTCAGGGTCGGCGCGACCGCGCCGAGCACACCGTTGATGAATCGCGGCGCGCTGTCGGAGCCGTAATCCTTGGCGAGCTCGACGGCTTCGTTGATCGCAACCTTGAGCGGCGTGATCCGGGCGACCCCGGCTTCCCAGAGGGCGATGCGCAGGATGGCGCGGTCAATTACGGCCATCTGGTCGAGCGGAAACTCGGGCGCGTGGCGCGCGATCTGACGATCGAGCGCGCGGGCGTTCTCGAGCACGCCCGCTACCAGGGTGCGCGTGAAGGCCGCGGCATCTTCGCCTAGCCCGGCCTGAACGATGCGCTCGCCCAGGACGTCTTCAGTGCCATGCCGCGTGCAGGCCAATTCGTACAGGGTCTGCAAAGCGGTTGCGCGGGCCTTACGTCGTACTTTCATGCAATCCCACAATCCTCTCAGAGCGGTTTGTCGGCCGCCTCGACATAGGCCACGTCTTCTACGTGAACGTTGACGGCCGTGACTTCCATGCCGACCATCTCGTGAATCGCGCGCGCCACCTCGGTCTGCACGGCGCGGCTGACGTCGCGGACGTGGCTCTCGGCCTGCATGATCAAGAACAGATCGACCGTCACCGTCTGGCCGCGCACGTCGATGCGCACGCCATCCGCCTGGCTGCGCTGAAACAGCTTGTCAAACGACGGCGGCACCGGGGCGGTCCGGGCCACGCCGGCCTGGCCGAGCGCGGTCAGGCGCGCGATCGTCAGGAGCACGTCCGGCGCGATCAGGGTCTTGCCACGGCGATTTTGTTCGTCAGTCATAGGTCACCCCATCACCAGGCCGCCGTCGACGCTCAGCACCTGACCGGTGATGTAAGCGGCGTCGTCGGAGGCGAGAAAGGCTACAGCCTGCGCGACCTCTTCCGGCTTGCCCCAGCGCCCCAGCGGGATGGTCTTCAGCGTGGCTTGCTTGATATCTTCTGGGAGGTCGTTGGTCAGCGCAGTCGGCACGAAGCCGGGCGCGACGGCGTTCACGGTGATGCTGCGGCTGGCTACTTCGCGCGCTAACGCGCGGGTGAAACCGATGACGCCGGCTTTGCTGGCGGAATAATTGGTCTGGCCGGCGTTGCCCGCGATGCCAGAGACGGACGTGATGTTGATGATCCGGCCCATGCGTTTGCGCATCATGATCTTGACCGCGGCCTTGGAGCAGTTGAACGTGCTCTTCAGGTTGGTCTGGATCACGGTGTCCCAGTCGGCTTCGGGCATCATCATGATCAACATGTCGCGGGTGGTGCCGGCGTTGTTGACCAGGATGTCGAGCGATCCAAACGTCTCGACCGCGCCCTTGACCAGGCCCTCGGCCGCCTTGAAGTCACCGACGTCGGCCTGGGCTGCCTGGGCGACCCCGCCGGCCGCCGCGATCGCGGCCACGGCCGCGGCGGCACCTTCGGCGTCGCGTGCGTAGTTCACCACGACCCTGGCACCGCCGGCCGCCAATCGCTCGGCGATGGCGCGACCGATGCCGCGTGAAGCGCCGGTGACGAGCGCTACTTTGCCTTCAAATGAAGCCATGTTGCCTCCAAACGATCATTATACCGTGAGCCCCGATCCGGCCGAGCCGCGAGCGACGCAGGTGTGCCCGGGCAAGCGGTTAGGGGCGAAGTCCAGCCGCGGATTGCGCGGATGACGCGGAAAGAAGCGGGCCTGATGCCGGCCGCGCTCCCGTTGTTGCAGTCCGCGAATTCCGCATCATCCGAAAAGAACGCCTCTGACACGTCATGCCTGCCCACCGGCGTCGATCACGGCCACGATTGCCCTGATTGACGCGATCTGATGACGTCGAGCCATAGGGTCCTCCTCGGCCGCAGCCGGGTTCGCCGGAATCCGCCCAACCTCGCTCGAGATTGCTTGTCGCAGGGCCCAGGCTGCGGGTGACTCGCTAGAGCCAGCCCCGGCTCCGGTAGTACATCCACAGGCTGATCGGGGCGACGACCATCAGGGCGAGGCCCACGTACAACAGCCACGGTTGGTCGAAGGGCAGGTGGACGAAGTTCATGCCGAAGAAACCCGTGATCACGGTCAAGGGCATAAACAGCGCGCTCAACAGTGTCAGGGCCTTCATGACCTCATTCTGGCGGTTCGACGTGATCGAGAGGTAGATCTCGAAGGAGTTGTTGGTCAGGTCGCGGACGTTGTCGATCATGTCCCCCAGATGCAGAAGATGCTCGTACAGGTGGATATAAAGGTTCTGATCGGACGGATCGATCCATGGAAAATGCTCGCGACCCAGCCGTCCGAGCACGTCGCGCTGCGGCGTGATCACGCGCCTCAGGTCCATGACCGCGTGTTTGATGGCGAAGACCTGTTCGAGCAGCGCCGGGGTCGGGCCGTCAAAGATCTTGTCTTCAATGGCGTCGATCGCGTCGTCCAACCGATCGACGGCGTGCAGATGATCGGTGACGATGGCGTCAAGGACGGCGAAGAGCAGATGATCCGGCCCCTGTGAGGTTAGGGCCGACGAGCCGGTCTGAGTCATGCGCCAGACCTCGTCGATCGCGACACTGGCGTGGACATGATGGGTCACCAGGAAGTTGGCGCCCAGGAAGGCATCGACTTCGCGCGTCGCTTCGGCCAGATCGCCATCCGGATAGTGCACCTCGTGCGCGCTGATGTACAGATACCGATCCCACGCCTGCAGCTTGGGCTGGTTGCGCTCCTCGATCGCGTCGTTGACCGTCAGCGGGTGGAAGCTGAACTGGTCGCGCAGGATCGGCTCGACCCTGGCGCGGGGTTCGCCCGAAAGGTCGACCCACAGCAGTCCGGTCGGGTCCTTCAGGGCAGCGGCCCAGGTCGCCTGTGGCAGATCGATCGTCGTGGAGCCCTTGGCGTTGCGATAGAAGGTCCGGATCATGGTTGTTCTGTGGGGGCGTGTTCCTCGGTCGCCTGTTGGTTCAGAGATTCGACGCGCGCGCGCAGTTCGGAGTAACTCGACTCCTCGGCGCGCCGGGCCTTCTGGCTGTCTGAGATCGACCGACCCAGGGCCTGATATTCGCCGAAGATCCGGCCGGCACCGCCGCGGAGCGCCGCGACCAGGGCGCTCAGGGTGGCCAGCACAAAGGCGCCGGCCGCACACAACACGGCGGCGCCCAGCGGATTGGTTCCGATGTAGGTCAGGACGTCCTTCATGGTCAACCTGCCTGAGTCAGGCGTTCGGCCACGATCCGCTCCAGTCCGCGCAGGTCCGGGATATGAAAGTCGATACCGGGCGGGAGCGGGCCATCCACGCTTGGCCGGACCCAGACGGTCGTGATCCCCAGCGCATGCGCGCCGGCCAGGTTGGAGGCCAGGTCGTCGGCGAAGACGCATTCGTCGGCCGTGACGCCCAGGCGCTCCAGCGCGACGGCGTAGGCGGCGGCCTGCGGCTTGGGGCGATAGCCGGTCGCCTGGATGTCGATGATGTCGGTGAAGTGCCGACGGATCCCCAGTTGGATCAAGACCCGCTCGGCATGCGCGGCGTCGGCATTGGTGAAGATCGCCTTGCGTAGCGGCAGCCGCGCCAGCATGCCGTTCAGGGCCGCGTCCGGACTCAGGAATTCGGCCAACGGCAGGTCGTGTACGTAAGCCAGGTAGTCCTTCGGATCGACGTGCTGGGCATCCATCAGCCCGAGCAGGGTTAGCCCGTACTTCTCATAGTACGTCGCCCGCAGGGCCTCGGCCGACTGTGGATCCAGGCCCAGCCGGTCGACGATGTAGGCCGTGATTCGGCGCCCGATCGCGGGCCAGAGACCGCTGGCGGGCGTGTAGATGGTGTCGTCGAGGTCGCAGAGGAGGGCCTTGAGCATAGGGCCGTATTGTAGCGGGGATGGGCCTCACCCCCAACCCCTTTCCCGATCACGCGCCTTGAGGAGTCACACGGCCCAGGGCATCTGGCGCGTGACCGGGGGAGGGGAGCCGGTGACGTGCAGGATGTGGGCGGGCCGGGCGGGTAGGCGAGGTTCACGGCCGACGTGGGGGCAAACGGGTAAGGAATCCCCCTGGATGAGCGTCTGGTGAAGAAGGTGCGCCATTAAGGAAAGCGTAAGCGAAGCCGGTTAAGGTTGACCCTATCCCAATGGGCTCAAACCCGGCGGCAGTAAAGGGCAGGGCATGCAACAGACGTTCGACTTCTTGAAGACCCAGCGGCTCCGCGTGGCTGCTGTCGCTGTGTGGGTCGGCGCGATCCTGACGTGGCAGATCTGGTCACAGCAACAAGGCCTGACACCACTGGCCGCAGTGCAGGCCTTGATCGAGTTCCTGCGCCAGACCGCCTGGGGGCCCGTTCTGTATGTCGCGATCTATGCGGTTCGCCCACTGCTCTTCTTTCCGGCGACGCTGCTGACCGTGGCCGGCGGCTATCTGTTCGGTCCGTACTGGGGTCTGCTGTACACGATCATCGCCGGCAACGTCTCTGCGGCGGTCGCCTATCTGGCCGGCCGCTGGCTCGGTCGCGGTCTGGTGAAGGATCTCGGGCCGCTGGCGCCGTACACCGAGCGCCTGCGCCACAACAGCTTCGAAACCGTGTTGATCCTGCGCCTCGTGTTCGCGCCCTACGACCTGATCGGCTATCTTTCGGGTTTCCTGGGGATCGCGTTTCGGGGCTTTCTGCTCGCAACCGCCCTGGGCAGCGTGCCGGGCAGCATCGCGGTCGTGGCATTTGGGTCCGCAATCCAGGGCGACTTCAGCGGTGCGACCCCGTCGCTGGATCCCGCCTCATTGGCGCTCGGCGGCGGGATGCTCTTCGTGAGCCTGCTGCTCTCGCGCTGGATCCGAGCGCGCGAGCAACGCCGCACGCCGCCGGCCGTGATCGCGCCGGCTCCGACGAACGATCCTTCATCCCTGGACGTCTGACGTCCGCCTAGTGACCCATCACACTCATGACCACCTTTGTATCGGTCGACAAACACGACGAACAACTCCTGCAAAATGTGCGGCCCAGCGCCTGGCGCTCGCCGACGCCGGCCGCGCGCTATAACCTGGTCGCCATCGGCGGCGGAACGGCCGGCCTGATCTCGGCGATCGGCACGGCCGGCCTCGGCGGCAGGGCCGCCCTGGTCGAGCGCAGCATGATGGGCGGCGACTGCCTGGTCGTCGGATGCGTGCCTTCAAAGACACTGCTGCGGGCCGCCAAGGCCGCCGCCGATGTACGCAAAGCCGAACGCTTCGGTGTGCGTATCAACGGCGCGGTCGAGGTCGACTTCGCGGCCGTGATGGCCCGCGTGCGAGCGGTCCGGGCTCAGATCAGCCCGGTCGACTCGGCCGCCCGGTACAGCGGCGCCGGCGTCGATGTCTTCTTTGGTGACGCGCGC
>JAEURK010000240.1 GCA_016789175.1 Anaerolineales bacterium | reverse complement strand
CTCGCGGTTGGTCCTTTTGTGGGGGTGTGGGGGGGGGGGGGGGGGGGGGGCCCCCCCCCCCCCCCCCCCACCCCTCGCTTTTCGCCCAACCTCCTGCTGGCTGAGCAGTCACCTCAACTCGTGAAATTCGCGGCAAAACGCACCGACAGGTTGTGCTTGCCCAACTCCGCGCACCTGAGTGCGCCCTACCGTAGTCGCGCGTGCTTGCGGGACGCCCACCGTTAGCGCAGACTGGGTCATTCAGACCCTGGGAGCGCTTGAGATGACTCTTTCCACCGATGCCGCGCCGAGCGCGGCCGAACAGCCTGCGATCGCCCAACCCATCCCGCCGGCCGCGCCCTTCACACTCGATGCCCTGCGCCTGGTGGTGGTCGCAGGCCTCTGGGGCGTGGTGGCGGCCTTTGCCCTGATCTGGCGCGGGCTGGGCCTCAACGTCGCGGTCTTGAGCCTGCTGGGCGTGCTGGCGCTGATCACGCTGGCGATGCTCGAGCGCGTGCGTCCGGCGTGGCGCAGCGCCTGGCTGATCGCGCCGCTCCTTTTCTTCGGGCTCGCGGCGGCCTGGCGTGCCAACCCGTTGATCCAGCTGGCGAACGTCGGCGCGGCCCTGGGTCTGGCGCTGCTGCTGGCCCGGGTCTTCACCCGGCCGGAGCTGTTCACCCAGGGCGTGAGTGGCTATCTGGTGCTGGTGCTGAGCGGCTTTCTGGACGGTGGACTGCTGCAGCCGGGCGAAACCCTGGTCGCCGCGACCCGCCAGTCGCGTACGCCCGGCCGCAGCGCCTGGCTGTGGGCCATCGCGCGCGGCCTGCTGCTGGCCGCGCCGATCGTGCTGGTGCTGACCGCGCTCCTCACACTGGCCGATCTGGCGTTCAGCCAATCGGTGCGCGATGTCCTGCGCGCCCTGGGCCTCGACGACCTCGGTCTTGTGACGGCCCGCGCGGTCTTCGCGGCCGTGGCCGCCTGGGCCGCGCTCGGCCTGCTCACCCTGGCCCTCCGTCGACGCGCTGCGGCGGCGTCGGCGCCTCGGGCTCGGACGTGGTCGCTCCTGGGCTTCACCGAGGCCGCGGTCGTGCTGGGGTCCGTCAACGCTCTGTTCCTGGCCTTCGGGGTCTTCCAGGCGCGCTACCTGTTCGGCGGCGAGGCGAACATCACAGCTGCCGGTTTCACCTACGCCGACTACGCGCGGCGCGGCTTTGGCGAGTTGGTGCTGGTCGCCCTGATCGTGCTCGCGCTCGGCCTCGCCCTCCAGCGCGTGACTGTGCGCAGCGGCCGACCGGCCGCGCTCGGCTTCAAAGCGCTGACGGTCCTGCTCATCCTGCAAACCGGTGTTTTGCTGGCCTCGGCCTTCACCCGCATGCGGTTGTATGAAGAGGCCTATGGCTTCTCGCAGTTGCGGGTCCTGACCCAGATCTTCATGATCTGGCTCGCGGTCGTGCTGGCCGCCTACGGCGCGACCGTGATCCTCGATCGCCCGCACCTGATCGCACTCGGCGGCCTGGTGGCGGCGATGGGCTTTGTGGTCACGCTCGACGTCTTCAACCTCGACGGCTTCATCGCCCATGAAAACATCACGCGCGATCTCGTGCAGGCGGTCGAGATCACCGAGTACGAGGATCGGAGCGGGCGGGGTCGCGAGTTCGATTTCGTGTATGTGCTTTCGCTCTCGGACGATGCCGTGCCCGAGTTGCTCGCGCTGCGCAGCCACCCTGACCCCGCTGTGCGCGCGGCCGCCGAAGAATCGCTCTCAGCCCGCTACCAGGCACTGAGCGCGGCCCAGGCGTCCGACGGCTGGTGGTCGTGGACCCTGGGTCGACACGTCGCCTTGAATGACTTGACGCGGCTGGGGTATGGCCTATCAACGCAGGAGTGAACGGCGCTGTATGATGCGGGGATGAGCCTCGACCACACCCGCGCGCCGTTTTATGAGGCGCTGCTCGCCGAGAAGAATTTCGCACCGCTCTCGTTCCACATGCCCGGCCACAAGTTCAAGGCCGGGCTGCTGCCCGATCTCACGACCTGGCTCGGCGCAGACTGGGCGGCCGTCGACGTCAACGAGTGCAGCCCGACCGTGGACTATCTGCACGCGCCCGGTCCGGCTTTGCGCGACGCGCAGGCACTGGCCGCCGACCTGGCGGGCTCCGACGCCACGTTCTTCCTGGTCAACGGCGCCACGGTCGGCAACCAGGCGATGCTGCTTGCGACGGCGCACGACGGCCAAAAGGTGATCGTCTCACGCGCCTCGCACCGCTCGATCTACGCGGGTCTGATCCTCTCGGGCGCGCGGCCGGTTTACGTGCCGGCCAGCGTGCATCCCGCCACCGGTCTGCCGTTGGCCGTGTCGACCGCGGCGATCGCCGCGGCGCTGCAGGCGAATCCGGAGGCCGTCGCGGTGCAGATCACGGGCATCAACTACTACGGCTACCTGCCGGATGTGCCCGCCCTCGTTGCGCTCGCCCACGCACACGACGTGCCGCTGCTGGTCGATGAGGCCCACGGCGCACATCTCGGGCTGCACCCCATGTTGCCGCGCTCGGCCGTCCAGCTCGGCGCGGATCTGGTGGTGCAGAGCCCGCACAAGACGCTGGGCGCGCTGACCCAGGCGGCCTGGCTGCACGTCGTCGGTGACCGCGTCGCGCGACCGGCGCTGGCCCAGGCCCTGGCGCTGCTGCAATCCTCGTCGCCAAGCGTGCTCCTGACCGGCTCGCTCGACGTGGTCCGTCGGCGGATGGCGCTGGATGGGCGCCGCCTGCTCGGCCGCGTGGTCGCCCTGGCGGCGCGGGCGCGCGACTCGATCCGGGCCATCCAGGGGCTCGACTGCTACGGGCCCGAGTTGATCGACGACGCGCAGGGCATCGCGGCCCACGATCCCTCCAAGCTCGTCATCGACGTCCGCGCCAGCGGGCTGACGGGCACGCAACTGCAGGCGCGACTGCGCGAACAATCGCGGCTTGGCGTTGAGTTCGCGGACCCCGGTCACGTCGTCTGCTCGATCACGGCCGCCGATGACGATGAGACCGTGGACGCCCTGCTTGAAGCGCTGCGCCGGGCCGTCGTCGGGTCGCGCGAAGCCCAATCGGGCGCGCTCGAGATTGGCGACCTGCCGCCGATCCCGGCCATGGCGCTCACTCCGCGCCAGGCCCTCGGCGCACCGACCACGGTAGTGAGGTTAGAGGATGCGATCGGCCGGGTCTGCGGCGAGCAGGTCATGCCCTATCCCCCCGGGATCCCGCTGCTGCTACCGGGTGAGGTCGTGGGCGCCGAACACGTCGACTACCTGCGCGGGCAGCTCGCACACGGCGTGCGCCTGGTCGGCCCCGAAGACCCCGGGCTGCAGACGTTGCGCGTGATCATTCACGTGGAGCGAGGGGCGTAATCGCCCCGCGCCCGCGCTCTTCGCATCACGCTCCTCGCTCTTCCGGCGGCTTGACCCGCCGGAACTCGCGCCAGAGTGCCAGGTCGTACACGATTTTCAGGCCGCCGCACAGGAAGATCGGCAGGCTGAGCAGCGCCGGGACGCCCAGCATCAACCCCGCCAGATACGGCGAGACCGCGGCCCCGACCGAGCGCGCAATGGCCGTGACGCCCGCGGCGGCTGAGCGCTCGTCGGGATCGACCACGGCCATGGTGTAGGACTGCCGGGTGGGCACATCCATCTGCGAGATGCTGAAGCGCGCCAGCAACACTGCGATCGCCAGCGGCAGGTTAGGCATCAGAGGCACCAACATCAACAGCACGTTCGAGGGGATGTGTGTGAAGACCATGGTGTTGATCAGGCCGATCCGGCGCGCGATGCTGGCGGCCAGCAACGCCGAAATCCCGGCCAGGACGTTGGCGCCGAAGAAGATGCTGCCGATCACGCCCGACTCAACCCCGAAGCGGGTGTGAAACCAGAGCGCCAAGAAGCTCTGCACCACCAGCGCCCCGGCGAAGGCATCCAACGCAAACAGGCTCGACAACTTGAAGACCACGTTGCGCGACTTGTGCAGGCCGAGCGTTCGACGGGCCGGGCCCTGCGCGAGCGGCGCCTCGACCGCCGGCGAAAGCGCCAGAAAACACAGCGCGATCACACAACCGGCCAGGGCGTAACCGATCAGGACCGAACGGTAGGCCTCGAGGGCCGGGAGGCCCCGGGCCTGAAGCAACTGCGCCAGCCAACCGCCAGCCAGGGCGCCCAACGCCGTCGCGAATGAGCCGACCAGGTTGTACCAGGCGAAGACCTGCGTGCGCTGTCGGTCGGCCACAAGCTGGGTCAGCCCGGCCTGCTCGACCGACAGAAACGGCCCGATCTCACTCCCGCTCGGGCTGATCACGCCCACCACTGCGGCGAGCGCGAGCACAATCGGATCGCGTGTCAGCAGGAAGACGACCCCGGCCAGGATCATCAGGAGCGCGCCGACGACCAGTGTCCGCCGACGACCAAAACGATCGGCGGAGGTGGTCAGCCACAGGGTGACGACCGCATCGCCGGCTAGCGTGACCGACAAGATCAAACCGGCTTGTGCTTCGCTCAGGCCGCCCTCAATTAAATACAACACCAGCACCACCGAGAGGAACCCGTAAGCGAACAGGCGCACGATCCGGGTGGTGAAGAGCAGTACGATATCGCGTTTCATGAGGGCGCCGCAGGAGCATCACGCCGTGACGATCGACGCTGTGAGGGTCGATCCCGATTCAGACCATCATAGCGTCATTGGGACGAATTCAAGGGGTGGCGGCGTCGGCCCGGTTGTCACACGCCAGCAACGCCCGCGGCCACAGCGGGCTCGGAAGATCCAGGTAGGCAAGCGTTTCTTTCAGCGTGCAGGCCCGGGCCAGTGGCGCCCACTTCCCACGGGTGCGCAGGAAGGCCAGGTCGAAGAGGCCGTCAGCGGTCGGCGAGATGCGGGCGAAGGCCGGCGACTGAGTCGTTGAGCCGCCGCAGTGGCGGGCCAACAAATGCAGGTGAGCGCCGCGCCACCGGAGTTCGATCGACTC
>JAEURK010000116.1 GCA_016789175.1 Anaerolineales bacterium | reverse complement strand
CGGGGGCCGGCCCCCGGCGTTGGGCCGCGGGTAAATCACGGGCGCGGACACACGCGCGCGCCGGGGGCCCCGGCCCCGCTGCGCGCTCCTGTGTTTTTGGATCGGGAACCTCCGGTCTGACTCCGTCGTCTCAGTCTTGTTGGCCGGCACACAGAACACACCCGGCCCAAGAGGCACACATGAAACTCACATCCCCCCTATTGACCGGGGCACTGGCGGCTGCACTTTTGCTGGGCGCCTGCGTGCCCGTTGACCTGCCCGGCGGCGGACCGGCCGGGCCTGCCCCGACGTCGTCGCCGGAGCCCGCGAATCAGACCGCCCAGGATGCGGCCCGTGCGATGTTGGCCGAGAAACTCGGCATCCCCGTGGCCGACATCGTTGTGGTATCGGCTACCCCAACCGAGTTCTCGGACTCGTGTCTGGGCATCGCGATCCCGGAAGCGATGTGCGCGGCCGTGATCACGCCCGGCTTCCGCGTCACGCTGTCGGCGAACGACCTGGCGTATGTGTATCACACCAACCAGGACGCGTCGGCCGTGCTCGAGAACCAGGCACGAATCATCTGGGGGCGCACCGGCGGCATCGCGGGTGTCTGCCAGGCGCTCGAGATCGTGCGTGACGGCGAAGCTGCGGCTGGCCCGTGCGGCTCGGTCGCGCCGATCGAACTGACCGAAGCCGAGCGTGAGCAACTCGCGCAATGGCTGACCACGTTCGGCGAGTTCCGCGTGACCACGGCCGAGCTCAACGGTGACGTGGTCGTGGCCGACGGTTTCGAGGACGACCTGTTCGTGGTCGGCACCGGCACGGCCGAACCGACCCTGGCCGACAAGCAGGCCCTGCTGGATTGGGCGGCTTCCGTCTACGGGCGGGTCACGTCCGGTTCGTGAGCCCCAAAAAGGACCGGGCGGCGGTGTTGGTCACCGCCGCCCGGTCCTTTTCGTTTGTTGAATTCGACTGGCTCAGCCGCGCGAGCGCTCGAGCATCATGGTCATGATCACGCTTGACAGCAGCACACGCTCTTCGGCCTCCGAGAACTGGCCGCGCTTGTCGATCGTGAACTTGCCCTCGAACACGGCCGGTTGCTTCTTGAGATAAAGCACGTTTTGGCCGCGCATGTCGACCAGATAACCGGGGTTGATGAGCATACCGATGAAGGGGATGT
The DNA here is from genome assembly GCA_016789175.1 of Anaerolineales bacterium. Classification (GTDB taxonomy): domain Bacteria; phylum Chloroflexota; class Anaerolineae; order Anaerolineales; family UBA6663; genus UBA6663. The sequence continues at coordinate 2,659 of JAEURK010000116.1, read as the reverse complement.
CGGCCAAGAACGACTCGGCGACCTTGAGCCACGGGTTCTCCTCGTGGATCACGCCCAGCTCAGCCCCGGCGGCGTCGAGGATGGTGTAGGACGCCTTCCAGATCGAGCGCATGCCCTGTCGCTTGACGGCGCCGATCTGGCCGCCGCCCGGGATCGAGATGTTGTAGGTCGCAGAGAAATCGATGATCTTGTTGGCGTTGAGTTGATAGAGCTGCTGGGTCTGAGCCTCGTCGGCAAAGATGCGCACATCCTCGCGGAGGGCCAGCGCCTTTTGTTTGACGTACAGAACAAGCTGTCCGGAAGCATCGGTCACACGAACTTGAGGCGAGAAGGCGATGAGTTTGAAGCTAAGGGTGAGGGGATAGTTGAGCATGACTGGGTTCTCCGATCGACAGCCTTAACGAGCCGGGCGCCGTTTCCGCGGCGCATCGTGCGAGGAGTGTAGGGGAGGACGCCGACCACCGCCAGTCCGGGATGGTTGGGGCGGGTTGGGCGCTCAGAGTTTGGTCGGCGCCGCGCGGCCTTTCCACACTGGGCCGCCGGTGAAACGCCAGATCAGGGCGCGACCGGCGATCAGGCTCATCAGCACCACTGACGCCGCCAGCCAGAGGGCGTCGCGGATGCGCTGGCCGGCCGTCCAGGCGGTGATGGCACGCAGGGCGATTGCCCAGGCGGCCAGTGCCAACCAGCTCAACGCACCGGGACCGACGCCGGCGGCCGGCCAGCCGATCAGGGCCAGCCCCCCAAAGAGGTACGGAAGCAAGAAGACGACGATATGGAACACGGACGAAGCCATCAGCGGGCCCAATCCGCCATGACCCGCCAGGATGTTTTTGGCGAACCCATCGCGGACCTCGGGCCAGTTGTGGTACATGCGGCAGGCGACCAGGCCGTCGGCCTCGGCCAGGCGCAGTCGTAAGCCCAGCGCCTTGGCGCGCCGGGCCAGATCGACGTCGTCGATGATGCTCGCGCGGACGGCCGCGTGACCACCGCTGCGACCGTAGGCCTCACGGGTAAAGAGCAGGCATTGACCGATGGCGGCCGAGAAGGCGGCGGCCGCCCAGGCCGGGCGGGTCACGTGATGCACGGCCAGCACCGGCAGATAGGCCCAATCGGCAAACGTGATGAGCGGGATGACCAGGCGCTCGGCCCACGAGACGGTCGCCTGGGTTGGCCAGACGCTGAGCAGGTCGGCGCCGAGGCGGGCCCGCAGCGCGATCAGGCCCTCGATCGCGCCGGGGCGCCAGGCCACGTCGGCGTCGGTGAACAGTAACAGGTCGCCCTGCGCGGCTTGCGAGAGTTGATGACAAGCCCAGTTTTTACCGAGCCAACCGGCCGGCAACGCCGCGCCCGTAATCACCCGGAGACGCGGGTCGCCGGAGGCAGCGGCGTAGGCAAGGTCGGCGGTGCCGTCTGTCGAGCCATCATCGAGCACGATCAACTCTCGGATCGCCGTCGACGAGGCCAGCAAGGATGTGACCGTGGCCCCGATCACACGGGCCTCGTTGCGCGCCGGCAGGAGCACGCTGACGGACGGCGGCGCTGCCGGGCCGAGGCGCAGGCGCGGGTAGGCGGCCAGATTGGTCAGCACGATCACCGTGAAGGCAGTCAGGGCGGCGGCGATCAGGAGCCAGAGGATCGAGAGAGCGGTCATGTGAGGTGGATTCTACGGGGCGGGGAGGGCGGCGACAAGCGCCGCCCCGACGGGTCGCCCAATGGGCCACGCCGACGGGCCACGCCGACGGGCCACGCCGACAGGCCACGCCGACGGACCACGCGAATCAGCGCCGGAGCCAAGGGGCGACGCGCTCGACGCGTAGGCGCGGTCGGGTCGCGAGGTCCTGACGATACTTCCAGGCCAGCAGCACGCCGTTGCCGAGCCAGATCGCCAGGAAGACGTGGTCGGGTCGGTAGTTGAGCAGATGGAAAAGGAAACAGATGAAGGCAGCGCCCAGGGCCCAGCCCGACGGCGCCAGTGCCCAGAACCAGGTGCCCAGGAGCAGCCCGATGACGATCGGGCCTTCCGGGCCGGTCAGGCCCGCCCAGATGCCGAAGGTCGTGGCAACTGCCTTGCCTCCATGTCCGCCCAGCCAGGGTGAGAAAGCATGGCCCAATAGCGGGGCCAACGCGACCGGGACCAGTCCCCAGCCGCGCAGATCGAGCGCCCAGTATGCGATGCCGACCGGGATCGCGCCCTTGAAGGCGTCCAGAAGGGCGGCCGCGAGGAACAGCCCAAAGCCTCCGGAGCGCAGGACGTTCGTCGCGCCGGGGTTGCCGTCACCGATGCCGCGGATATCGCGTTTGAGCCGCCATCGACCCAGCAGCAGCGCATACGGCACGCTGCCGGAGAGGAAACCGATCAGGCTCAATAGGGCGACGTTCATGGAAGCAAGGCCAGTCGAGGCGCTATCGACGCTGGATCCGGCGAAGCGCGTTGCGGGCTGCGCTGCCACGCACCGTCAGCACCCAGAAGGCGGCGCTCAATCCGCCCATCGCGATGAAGCCGAACAGAGCCGGTCCGGGCTGGCCCCAGAAGATCCCGAGCGCAACCGTCTGTGTGATCGCGACCAGCGTGTACAGGGCGGCCAGGGGATGGAGCGACTCACTCAGGTCGGAAGGATTGACCAGATACGTGATCACGGCCGACGTCCCAAGCCAG
>JAEURK010000079.1 GCA_016789175.1 Anaerolineales bacterium | reverse complement strand
GAAGCGGTGATGGGTCTGGGTGAGCTGCGGCAGCGGTTGCGAGTCGACGACCTCGCCCTCGACGACGATCCACTGCAGGCGGCCCTCCGGCCCGACCGTGATGTTGAGCAGCGTGGCCGGCCCGGGCCGCAGCGCGAAGGTCAACGAGACCGGGTCCGCGGCGAACGCCGCCAGGTCGAACGGATCCGACCGCAGGACGATCGGATGATCGGCCCGCGCCAGCCGCCAGTTGCCCTCACCCATGTGGCTCATCAGCAGGCTGTCGCCGCCGAAATCCATGGTGAACATCTCGGTGAAGGTGGCCTCGCCCGCCAGTTGACGGAGGATCCACACCGCCACCGCGCTGGTCACGTCACCTTCGCCACCGTAGCCATAACCGGCCGCCAGCAGGTTCGAGGCCGCCAGGAACGGCAGGGTATCGAGCAGGCCCTCCTGCGCGATCGACAGGAAATGGGAGGCGAATCCGATCAGGCCCTCGCGCTCGAGCGTCTGCTTGATCGCCCATTCCAGCCGGGCGGCGGCCTCATGCTGGGCGTCCGTCAGGTTGACGTGCGCCTTGAAGTGGTCGAGATCGACGCGCATCCGGTCGCGGATGGCCTCGGCCGGCGCCTCGCGCGCCGCGACCGCGATGGCGCGCTGCGCGAGATGCTGCACGTGGACGCCCAGTTGCGTCTCGAATGCGGTCTCGTCGAGGCCGAAATCGCCCATGTGCTCCATCGGGTGCCCGATCAGGCCGACCCGCGCGCTTTGCAGACCGCGCCGGATGCGGGCCGCCTCGAACCATTCACGCAGCCCCTGGTGCGTGGCCGCGTCCTGCCAGTGCCCGGCGAGGACGGCGAAGCGACGCTGGACGCGGCGCAGGACGTTTGCCAGATCCTGCGTGCCGTGCACGCCATGGTTCTCCTCGAGGTCCCAGTTGGTGATGGCCTCGGTCACGGCCGGCAGCTTCTGCGTCGACCAGAGCAACAGCGGGATGCCGGTGCGCAGCAGCGCGGGCGCAGCGTACTGGCTCGGCGCGTAGGTCAGGTGCACGACCACGATCAGGTCGACCTCGGCAGCCTCGAAGGCGCGCACGGCGGCGGCGGCCTGCGCACGGTCCGCGCACACGCCGGGGTAGACGACCTCGGCCAGTTGGTCGAGGCCCTCCACGAGCTGCGCGGCGAAGGCCTGACACGACGTCAACAGCGTGTCGCCGCTCGTCAGGTACAGATCGAAGAACAGGGTCAGCAATCCGATCTTGGGGCGTTTGAGGTCCATCGTGACCGCCTATTGAAACGTCTCGGCGAGATCGCGATAGATCGGATCGGCGAAGACGTCATCGAGCAGCGCGCGGGCCTGTTCGATCGTGCGTGTGGTCGGATACGACAGCACGTACTCGAGCAACATGTTCCGATCGCGCGACAGGAACGCCTCGAGGTCGCGCTCCATGTATAGGATGCGCTCCTGGATCTCGAAAAGGATCCGGTTCGGGAGCGCCTCCATATGCAGGCCCTGGATGCCGGCCGAGCTCACCCAGGCCGGGATCTCGACCACGACGTCGTCGGCGATCCCGGGGATGCAGCCGCGGTTGGGGATGTTCACCTGGAACATCCCGCCGTGGTTGTTGGCCAGGGCGTCGATGATGCTGACGTTGGTCTCGTGCGTCCGCTCGGGCGGGAACAGCGACGTGGCCTTTTGGGTCGGATCGGCCGCCAGGCCCTTGAAGGCGTTCACCGACCTGTTGACCCAGTCGATGTGCTCGGCGTACCAGCCAACGGGGTCTTCATGCCAGAGCTGCTCGGTGGCGCGATCGAAGTGATACCAGCGGTGATACGAGTCACCGCCGGGCGTGGCGGTGTCGCCGATCGGGAACAGGCCCAGCCGGCGGTACAGGTCGACGGCCTTGGGGCCCATGTCGTCGCTCGGCCGGCAATCCGGGCTGACCCAGTACGTTGCCGCCTCGTCGCGGGCCCACTCGGCCAGGCGTGGCAAGGCGTCGACACCGTCGACCATGAACTTGGTGAGCCAGATGTTGTGGTTCAGTCCGTAGGCCTGCGCATCGACTTTCTCGGGGTCCAGGCCCAGCACCCGGGCGACGTTGCGCACGCCAAGGTAGCCGTGGCACAGGCCGACCGTCTTGATCCGCGATTGGCGTGTGATCAGCGTGCAACCCTCGAACACCGGGTTGGCCGACTGGATGTACCAGGCCTCCGGACAGACGCGCTCCATATCGCGGATCACGTCCATGAACAGCCGATACTGGTAGAAGGTATCGAAGAGGACCGTTTGGGGATACCCGTGCCTGCGGCTGATCGCCTCGGTGCGCTGGAACTGATCCCAGCCGCCGACCATGGCGCAGTTGATCACGAAATCCGCGCCGGCCAGGCTTGCTTCGCGGTCAAGCGTCTTCTCGACCCGCAGGTCGGCGTTGAGCTCGCGCACATAGCGCTGCGCCACGTCGGTGATCGCGTCGAGACGGACGGGGTCGATGTCCATGAACGACACAATGCTGCCCCAGAGCGAGGGGGTCAGGCACAGGTCGCGCACAATGCCCATCGAGAACTCGCCGCTGCCGGCGCCGATGATGGAGATCCGTCGCGAGGGGGTCATCGCTGCTCCGATAGTAAGGGTGATGGTTCGGCCGGGCTGCCGCCCCGCGTGCGGGGCGGCAGCCCGGATGGACAGGCGGATTAGCCGCGCGCCGGGTACTGCGACGTGGTGTTCCAGGTCTCGGGCGAGAAGAACACCTTGTCGTCGGTCATGGCCGGGTTGGCCTTGGCGTATGCGTCGTACTGGTCGGCGATCTCCCTGACACGGGTCTCACCGCCCGAGGCCATCCACTGGTCCCAGAAGCCCTTGAGGCCGTCGGTGACCGATGCCTCGTTCTTGATGATCTTGGTCGCCCATTCGTCGCGCAGCGCACGCAGATCGGGCTCGTACTGAGCGGACTCCTTCCAATCCCACTTGACGAAGTGATAGATGCGGGTCAACGTCGGATACTCGTTGGCCTGCGGCTTGGTCGTGTCCGTGCGGTTGTAGATGTGCGGCCCGTAGATCAGCGACGCGATCCGCGGATCGAGATTCGGATCGTCCTCGGGCGCGGGGAGCTGCTGGAACTTGTTGTTCCACTCCGGCGCCCAGACGACGCGGCGCATGCCCGAGTACTCCTGATTCGGCGCGGACGAGCGCAGGTCGACGTACGCGCCGTTGGCAGCCCACGAGTAGTGTTTGCCTTCGATGCCGTAATTACTCAGCATGAAGTTTTCCCAGGACTTGTTCTGCCAATCAGCAAAGGCGATGAGGGCCTCGGGCGCCTGGGCCCAGGAGGTCACGACCGCCACGCGCTCGAGCGGGATCTCGGTCAGGAGGCGGCCAGAGTTCGGGACGTCGCGCAGGCCGAGCGGCGGGTAGATCTGCACCCAATCCTGGCTGGGGTCGATGTTCTTCTGGATGTTCTTGAGCTGGCTGTTGAGGTTCCACCAGCCCGAGAGCAGCGCGCCGACGTAACCCTTCTGCAGGGCGCTTTCGGTGTCTTCTCCCTTGAACGTCGCCCACTCGGGGTTCATCAGGCCGTCGACGTACCACTTCTGCAATAGCTCGAGCCGACGCGGCCGCATGGCACAGCCGAACTCGTATTCGAAGTCCTCACCGGCCGCCAGCATCTTGCGCTGCTCATCAGGCTCCGGCGCGAACGGGCCCTGGAGCACGTACGACGGGATCATCCAGCCGCCCAGGTCGTTCGCCAGCGGGATGGTGATGTCGCCGCCGAGGTTTTTCTCCTTGAACAGCCGCAGACACTCTTCGAGCTCTTCCAGGTTGGTGGGAATGTCGCGGTTGATCTTGGCCAGCCAGTCGCGGCGGATATGGATGTACTCGACGTCGACCGGGGTCGAATAGAAGTTGGCAAACGCCCAGCGCTTGCCACCCTTCCGGAAGTACTCGAACCCCGCCGAAGGCAGCATCGACGTCAGCGAGTTGCCGTACGACGACAACTCCTCCTCGAGATCCTTAAGCAGTCCGTCCTGCGCCAGCCAGTTGAGCTCCGAGCTGCCGTCGCGCTCGACCGAGTCCACGGCCTGAGTTTCAAGCCGTGTGGTGACGAGCTGGTCGATGTCGGAATACGGG
>JAEURK010000076.1 GCA_016789175.1 Anaerolineales bacterium | reverse complement strand
ATCAGAACGGCTGGAACTGTCGGCTCGGGTTGGTTGGGTCGTCTGGAACGGTATATGACCGTATCGTTCCTGGAAAAGACCTATCGGCGCGAGCTGCAGCTCCTGGCAGAAGTCGCCCGCGCCCGTCACGACTGATCCACGTCGCTTCTGAGGCCGGTGCCCACCGCAACAGCTTCGGGGCTGGTCGCACGGTGGGGCGCTGTTTTTCGAGTGTCGCAAAAGACGTGCGCTCTGGTACCGGTGCCAGCTAATGACGTTTGTCCCTTTTTCGGCCGGATTTGCGGAGTAGAATGAACCTGTCGCGCGAAAGCCGACACTACGGATTGCGGCGTTGGTCTCTCCCCGGATTAAACAGGCCCTTGTTATGTCGACAGAGTTAACCCTGACCACCCCTGCGCTGTTGTTTCCGGCCATCTCGCTACTGTTGCTGGCGTACACCAACCGCTTCCTCACGTTGGCCAATCTGATCCGCGATCTGCACACGCGTTACCGGCAGGACCCGCATCCGCGCACGCGCGGCCAGCTGAGTAACCTGCTGTATCGAATCGGCCTGATCCGGAACATGCAGGTCTGTGGCGTGGCCAGCTTCGCCTGCTGCGTGCTCTCCATGGGCGCGCTCTTCGCCGGCCAGGTCATCGCCGGGCAATGGATCTTTGGCGCCAGCCTGGCGCTGCTCCTGGCCTCGCTGGGGTTGTCATTGCGTGAGTTGTGGGTGTCGATCGACGCCCTGAAGCTTCAGGTCCAGGACCTGGACGAAGATCGTTGACCGCGCCAGACGTCGGGCAGTCGCCTGATGGCCGGCGATCGGACATGAAGGAACCCAAAACATGAAAACAGCCTGGTGGAAAGAGTGTGTCGTCTATCAGATCTATCCGCGCAGTTTTGCCGACAGCAACGGCGACGGCATCGGCGATCTGCGCGGCATCATCGGCAAACTCGATTATCTGAAGACCCTGGGCGTCGATGTGATCTGGCTGTCGCCGGTATACAAGTCGCCCAACGACGACAACGGTTATGACATCAGCGACTACCAGGACATCATGACCGAGTTCGGCACGCTGGCCGACTGGGACGAACTGGTCGTGGGGATGCACGCCCGCGGACTTAGGCTGGTGATGGATCTGGTGGTTAACCACAGCTCGGACGAGCATCCGTGGTTTGTCGAGTCGCGCAAGTCGAAGGACAACCCTTATCGTGATTACTACATCTGGCGGCCGGGCAAGGACGGCGGCACACCCAACAACTGGAAGTCGTTCTTCACTGGCTCGGCCTGGAAGCACGACCCGGCCACCGACGAGTACTTCCTGCATTTGTTCTCGACTAAGCAGCCCGACCTGAACTGGGAGAACCCGCGGGTACGGCGCGAGGTCTTCGACATGATGCACTGGTGGCTCAAGCGCGGCGTCGACGGCTTCCGCATGGATGTGATCAACATGCTTTCGAAGGTTCCGGGCCTGCCGGATGCCGAGCCCGTCGACGGCAAGCGCCATGTGCAGGGCAGCGAGCACTTCATCTGCGGACCGCGCCTCACGGAGTTCCTGGGCGAGATGAAGCGGGACGTGCTTTCCCAGTACGACATCCTGACTGTCGGCGAGACCCCGATGGTGTCACCCGACGACGCTGTCGCGCTGACGGACGAGAAGGATGGCGCGTTGAACATGGTCTTCCAGTTCGAGCACATGGATGTCGATCGCGTCGGCGAGCGGCTCACCGACCGCCCGAACGGTTTACGGGACCTCAAACAGGTGATGACCCGCTGGCAGAAGGGCCTCGAGGGCCGGGCCTGGAACAGCAACTATCTGAGCAACCACGACCAGCCGCGCCAGGTCTCGCGCTACGGTGACGACGGGGCGTATCGGGTGGTCTCGGCCAAGCTGCTGGCGACCTTCAACCATTTGTTGCAGGGCACGCCTTACGTGTATCAGGGCGAGGAAATCGGCATGACCAACGTGGCGTTCGACACGATTGCCGACTACCGCGACATCGCCGCTCTGAACATGTACCGGGTCCAAACCCAGGAACTGGGCCAGGACCCGCAGGTTGTGCTCGGCTGGCTGCATGCCAAGAGCCGCGACAATGCCCGCACGCCGATGCAGTGGAGTGCTGGGCCGCAGGCCGGTTTCTCGACGGCCGAGCCCTGGATCAAGATCAACCCGAACTATACGACTGTCAACGTCGAGCAGGCCCTGGCTGATCCCGACTCGGTCTTCTGTTACTATCAGAAGCTGATCCAGCTGCGCAAGGCCAACCCGATCTTCGTCTACGGCACCTACGACCTGATCTTGCCGGAGCACGACGAGATCTACGCCTTCACCCGCACGCTTGACGGCGAGCGCCTGCTGGTTGTCCTGAACTTCACGGCGAAGACGCCCGAGTTCGCGGCACCGACCGATCTGGTCTACGCCTCGGCCGAGCTCGTGATCGGCAACTACCCGGCTGAGGCCGGCGACGTCAACCGCTTCACGCTCCGGCCCTATGAAGCACGCGTATACCGCCTGACCGCTTGAAAAAAGAGGACCGTCAGGACCTGTCGGAAATAGACTGGCGAAAACGAGGAGCAGCGCCGGTCGGGGCTCCGTCCCGACCCGCGCTGCTCCTCGTTTTTCGCCAACTCCCTGCGTACCCGGTCGTCACGACACCCTGGGTTACTTCCTCACCAGCGGCAAACGCACCAGCCGATTGGACGGCATGGAGCTGACGGTGCCGGTGAAGATCGGGGTGTCATCGAGTAACGCATTGACTGTGAACGCGTACGGGACGTAATTGGTCGCGCCCGAAAAGCTCTGGCTGCGTATGGCACTGGCCAGTCCGGTGACCGGTGAGGCGGGCGTGGCGGCCGGGCCGGTGTAGGTGATGCGCCAGGTGGCTGTCACGGGCAGGGTGGCGTTGAGCGACCAGGCCAGCGCCACGGTCTGATCGCCGGGCACCGCGCTGACGTTCAGTGCCGGCGTGAATTCATAGGCGCCCAGATCCGGCGCACTTCCGACGAAGCCGTCGTTGATCCCTGGAATGGCCACGCCTTTGTCGATCAGGCCGCTGTTGGGCGCCAGAGTGTAGTCGCCGCCGGCGGCGTTCGCGAACCCCGGCGCCAGGCTGACCCCATGCAATTCGAGCCCGGTGCCGGAGCGGAAGGCGGCCAGGGTCGGGTAGTGCGTGCCGCCCCACCAGGCCAGCTCGGGCCCACTGGTGAACAGGTTGTCGTAGTCGAAGTCGAGCGGCTGGCTGGTGTTGGCGTTTTCGACGGCGTAGCCGGTGCCCGTCCAGGTGTTGTTGCGCGCGACGATCATCTGCCAGGTGCCGGGTGACCGAAGCGCAAATCCCGGGTTCGATGGGCGGACGGCGTCGGCCGTGTTGTGAAACAGATACATCC
>JAEURK010000005.1 GCA_016789175.1 Anaerolineales bacterium | reverse complement strand
ACCACCCGCGCGATCTGGTCTTCCATCCAGGTCGTATCGAAATAGACGACGTCCACCTCGATCCCGGTTGGCGCGTGGATCCACGCGTCGCTCGGGCCCCAGTAGCTCAGGCCCAAATCGGCGCGATCCGCTCCACCGGCTGCGGCGACCAGGTTGGCCCGGGTTTCCACGGCGACCGGTCCTTGCGTGTAGACGTACAGGTCGATATCCGAGACCGAGTCGGCCAGCCCCGTCTGGCGCGAACCGCCCAGTGCGACCGCCGTCACCTGATCAAGCCCGGCAAATCCGTCAGCCAGCGCGCGTGCCAAGGCGTCGTGCCTATTGTCCATGACGCTCAACTGTAACATCTTCACGTCCGCACGACCCGCTGGCCCTGACCACGGTTGCTTGTCCCCCTGCACCCGTGAACGTTGCGGCCACCGAACGGCGTGGCCGATCCGTCGCGATTGTTCGGGCCGATCCTTCACAAGGATAGTATTCGCACGATAACAATGTTAGGATGCCAGTGCAGGTCGCACAACCGCACGCCAGGTATTTCGCGTGGCGCGCTGCTCGCGCCTGGGGAGAAGCCGATGTCGATCGTTCGGGGGATTGCCATAGCCGGGTTGGTGGCGATGGGGATAGCCATCGGGTACGCGTTCCTGGCCGGTGATTTCGGCCGCGAAGGGGCCGTGATCGGCGGGCTGCCCTGGGGAATTGTGAGTCTGGTGGATCTCTACACCGGCTTCATCCTGTTTTCCGTGTGGGTCGTCTACCGCGAGCGCTCTCGCCCGATCGCGGCGATCTGGGTGGTCCTGACGATGGTCCTCGGGAACTTCACGGTGGCCGCGTATGTGCTTTGGACCACGTATAGCAGCGGCGGGGATTCCCGCCGTTTCTTCCTGGGTGCCCACGCCTGAACCGGGTACGTCTAGGGGCTCAGCTCGGTCAGGAGCGCACGAGCCAGGTCGAGCTCGCCGCTCACGAGGGCGCCATACACAGCGTCCAGGGCCGCCTGCGCTGAAGGGTCGGCCCGACGATCGCGACGCAACGCCAGCCACTGCATCGGCAATGTCAGGTCCTCGGGTGTGTAGACCAGGTCCGGATCGAAGGCGGCGCGTCGCGCTTCCTGGATGATCTCCAAATAGCGGTATCCAACCTCGCGCGTGGGCTCCAGGCTCGTGCCCTCGCCATAGTCATTCCACGTAATCAATTGGACCAGGTCCGGGTTGCTCGCCAGAGCCAGGCCAAGCGTGTATTGGAGCGTGCCGCCCGCCTCGGGATCCAGAGAGCCGTAGCTGCTGCCCACTCCGGCCTCAGCGTAGATATCCTGAAACCCCGGGAACGCGCCGGCCACGCGGAGGGGATCCGCCGCCGTGCCCGCATAGAAGTCCGTCAGATACTGCCCCAGGGCAGCGCGGGTGAGCGCCCCACCCTGCGACAAACCCATCGGCGGCCAGGGATACCGGGCCGGCTCGGCCTCGCTGACGGGATCGTCCTCTGTGACCAGCCAGGGTTTCGGCTCCAACTCGGCGAACAGAACCTCCCAGTCGTCGGCCGTGTCGAAGTACGGCGGGTTGCCGAACACAAACAGAACCGGGCGCCCCTCCCGCTTCAGGTAATAGGGCGAGCTCAGCCACTTCTCGCCGAGGTAAGCCATGACCTCACGCCCCTCGGCGAGCGCGCGGCTCGGGCGCACGAGGCCGTCTGAAACCCGAGCACCGATGCTGCGGTCCTCAAAGCAGATCGCAAACAGCAGGCCGGCACGCGTGACGGCCTCAAACAGCTTATGGGTGCCGGCATTCAGGAGGGCGTAGTCGCGATAGGGCTCAAACCCATACCAATCGACGATCACGCCGTCGATGCCGCTCAGCTTCATCAGGGCCATCTGATAGGCCAGCACGTCCGCGTCGCGCGAGTCGTACGGACCCGTCAGCGGATACAGGTGTGACGCGATCTCGGCTCGGCCATCGGCAGCGACATTGTTGGGATTGAAGTGTCCCATGGTCCAGTGCCAGCCCCAGACGCCGCTCACCGACGGCGTTTGGTACCAGGGCATGTAATGGACCAGGAATAGCGGTCGCCCGTCCGCGGGCTCGCCGATCGGGGTCGGGGTCGGCAACGCCTGGGCCGAGGCGAGGGCCACGCTCGTGGGCGCCGCAGTCGGTTGTGGCGTGAGTGTCGGCGTCTGAGGGCCTGACGATGGAGCCAGGTCAGGCCCGGCACAGGCGGCCCAGTTGAGCGCAAGCGCGCCGAGGGCCACCAGCCGCCAGATCTGCGAGGATGAAGGGATGAACGGCACGTTCGGCCAGCCCCTCTACGCGCAAGGTCCTGGCCAGGACCTTGCGCGTATAGGGGCTGCGGGGAAAACGCGGTTTCGAGGCGCCGCCCATGCTTAGCGCACGGCCAGGTCCAGCGCGAACTCCGCACTGACAGGTTCGGCAGCGCCGAGGGTCTGGCCCCTCGAGCTGGGCGAACACCCGCCAGCCGTCAGACGGAACCGGCCCGGGTGGAGAACTTGTTGCCCGTTGTCGTCGACCAGCATCAACATTTCGGGTTTGACCGCGAGGGCGACGGTCCGGCACTGTCCCGGCTCCAGACGAACACGCTGGAAGCCGATCAACTGGCTGAGGGGCGCGGGTGATTGACTGTCGAGGGCGCTCAGATAGAACTGAACGACCTCATCGGCCGCGACAGCGCCCGTATTCTCGACAACCACAGTTGCCTCGAACCCGGCCTCAGTCGGCGAGCCGACCTGGAGATCACGGTAGGCAAACGTCGTGTATGACAGGCCAA
>JAEURK010000018.1 GCA_016789175.1 Anaerolineales bacterium | reverse complement strand
CTCCGATCCTGACCACGAAGTTATACCTCCCGCCGTTGCGGCCCAACGCGGTCAGGCGCCCCCGTCTCATCGAACGCCTGAATGCGGGCCTGCGGCGGGCGCATGACTTTGCCCGCAAGCTCACGCTCCTCTCCGCACCGGCCGGCTTTGGCAAAACCACGCTCCTGAGCGCCTGGATCGAGTCGACCGGGTCGTCGATGATTCCGGAAGCTCCGCGCTTTGCCTGGCTTTCTCTGGAAGAAGCCGACGGCGACCCGATCCGGTTCATGGCTTACCTGGCCGCGGCCGTGCAGACCGTCGCGCCCGAGACCGGCGCCGGCCTCCTGGCTGCGCTCGAGGCGCCGCAGCCCTCGCCCGTCGAAACGTTGCTGACCGCCTGGCTCAACGAGATCGCCGAAGTCACGTACCCGTTCTGTCTGGTGCTGGACGACTATCATGTCCTCGACGCCCCGTCGGTGGACGACGCGTTGGCCTTTCTGCTCGACCACCTGCCACCGCAGATGCACCTGGTGCTGGCCTCGCGCGAAGACCCGCACCTCCCGCTGGCTCGCCTGCGGGCCCGCGGCCAGCTCGTCGAGCTGCGCGCCGCCGACCTGCTCTTCACGACCGCCGAGGCCGCCGCCTTTCTCAATGACGGGATGGGCCTGAACCTGACCGAGGAGGCTGTGGTCGCGCTGGAAGGCCGCACCGAAGGCTGGGCAGCCGGTCTCCAACTGGCGGCCCTGGCGCTGCAAGGTACGCCCAATCGATCGGGCGCGGCCGAACGCGCGCTCGACATCGAAGCGTTCACCGGGAGTCACCACTTTGTGCTGGACTATCTGCTGACGGAAGTCCTTGACCGTCAGCCTGAGCCCGTTCAGCGCTTCCTGCTGCGCACATCGGTCCTGGAGCGGATGTGCGCGCCGCTGTGCGAGGCCGTCCTGCAAGACCCTGCGGTGAGCGGCCAGGACACCCTGGAGTATCTGGAGCGCGCGAATCTGTTCAGCGTGCCCCTGGATGGCGAGCGCCGTTGGTATCGCTATCACCGGCTCTTCGGCGATCTGCTGCGGCAGCGCCTCAGTCGCAACGACGCCGGAATCGACGCGGCCGATTGTCACAGACGTGCCGGCCACTGGTATGCCGATAACGGATACCCGGCGGAGGCCTTCCACCACGCTGTGGCAGCCGGTGATTTCGACCAGGCGGCGATCGTGGCCGAGCTGGCCTGGCTCTCCACCTACCGAAGCTACATTCAAAATTCCCTTTTTCTGAATTGGATGCGGGCGTTGCCCGACGAGGTGATTCGCGCCCGCCCGGTGCTCAGCGCCGGGTATGCCTGGGCGTTGTTGGACTTTGGCGACCTCGCAGCCGCAGAACCGCGCCTGCAAGACGCCGAACAGGGGCTTGCGTCGCCCCAACCCGGCGCGGTGGCCGTTGACGAGAGTGCGCTCGCTTCGCTGCCGGCCACGCTGGCCATTGCACGCGCCACGCTCTCGCTGGCACGGGGCGATGCGCCGGACGCCATCGGGCACGCCCGTCGGGCCCAGGCGCTCCTTCCGGAGAGCGACCTTTTTCAGGCCGCCGGCGCCACGGCCATGCTTGGCGCCGCCTATCTGCTCAACGGCGACCTGGAGGCCTCGGCCGACGCGATGATCGAAGGCATGGCGCTGGTGGAGCAGGCCGGCCAGCCCGCCTTCGCCTTCAGCGGCATCCCGGTCCTGGCCGACATCCGTCAGACGCAGGGCCGTCTGCGCGAGGCCACCCAGCTATACGAACGGACGTTGCAAGCCGCCCTGCCGCCGGGCGAGCCCGTGCTACCGGGCGCCGCGGATATGGCGCTCGGCCTGTGTGGACTGGCGGTGGAACGCAACGACCTTCAGGCCGCCGAGCACTTTCTGCAGCAGAGTCTGGCGCTCGGGGAGTCGGCCGGCCTGCCGGGTTGGGGCTATCAACTGCAGCTGTCACAGGCGCGGTTGAGCGTCATCTCCGGCGACCTGGATGGCGCGCTGAGCCAACTGCAGGAAGCCGAACGACGCTTTTTGCCGAGCGCCGTCCCCGAGCTGCGGTCCGTGGCAGCCCGCAGGGCCCGGGTCTGGATCAGGCAGGGTCGGGCCGAGGCGGCTCTCGCCTGGGCGGAAGATGCGGGCCTATCGGCCGAAGACGCCCTGATTTATCCGCGCGAGTACGAGCATGTCACCCTGGGCCGGGCCCTCCTGGCCCTTGGGCAGCAGCGCCGAGAGGGCGCTCCGACCCAGAAGGCCGCCGGGCTTTTCGATCGCCTGGGCCAGGCCGCCGAAGCCGGAGGCCGGCCGGGGAGCCTGATCGAGATCCTGGCGTTGAAGGCGCTGGCCCTCCAGACCCTCAGCCGCCTGCCGCAGGCGATGGCGGCGCTCCACCAGGCCCTGTGCCTGGCCGCGCCTGAAGGTTTCCTGCGAGTCTTCATCGACGAAGGCGAAGCATTACGGCGCTTGCTTGACGATTACGGGACCTGGCGCAACCGTCCGGCGGACAACCGCCTGATGGACGACTTCGCCTATCGGCTTCAGGCCGCCTTCGCGCGAGCCGCGCCGCCGGCAACGTCGCAGCCAGGCCTGGAAGAGCCGTTGAGCGACCGCGAGCTCGAAGTGCTCCGGCTGATCGCCCTGGGCCACTCGAACCCCGAGATCGCTTCGCGCCTCTGTGTGGCCGTCAACACAATCAAGGGGCACAACCAGCGCATCTTCGGCAAGATCGGGGCGAAGACGCGCACCGAAGCGGTGGCGCGCGCGCGCGAACTCGGCCTCCTGTAGCACTCCCCGCCTCAAAGAAACAACACCCTCATTAACACTTTTGGAGCTACACGGCGATACCTCGCCGGTTGTAGGGTGTCTTCGCGCTGAGAAACACCGGGCTGGCCGGATCGCTCAGCCGGATGCGCCATGTCGAACGACCCGATCACCCCACTCTTCGCCCATCGGCCCCGGCAGTATCAGATCCGGGTGGGCGGACGTCTGAGCCCCGGGTGGTCTGAGTGGTTCGACGGCCTGGCGATCACGGCCACCGAGAACGACGAGACCCTGATCACAGGCTGGGTCGCCGATCAGTCGGCGCTGCAGGGCCTGCTGAAGAAGGTGCGCGACCTCGGCCTGCCTTTGCTGTCGGTCAACCCCGTGGAGCCCACCGCGCCTGATACGAGCGCCACCGCCCACGATTCTTCCTCACCTAAGGAGTGAACCATGACTGCCCTCGCCCTTCCCCGCGTCGACATGCGGGCCAAGCTCTCGACCCTGTGGATCTTCGTACTGATCAACATGATCTTCGCCGACATTTTCGGGTTCATGCTGGCCGACACGCTCCGCAACATCATGGCCAGCAATGCGGATGGGATCACCATCACGCCCGAATTCCTCCTGATCGCGGCCGTGATGACCGAGGTCTCGATGGTCATGGTCATCGCATCGCGGCTGTTGCCCTACCGGCTCAACCGTTGGGCCAACATCCTCGGCGGCATCTTCACCATCGTCTATGTGGTCGGCCTGGGCTCGCTCACGCCACACTACATTTTCATCGCCTCGATCGAAGTGATCTGCTCGGCCTGGATCGTGTGGCTGGCCTGGCAGTGGCGCGAGACGGAGAGACAGGCCTCGTAGCCAACAGTAATGCGAACGCGGGTGTGCCCTCATACCCCTTGTGAACAGTGTCAGCGCTTGTCGAAAAGGAAACCGAGCATGAGTACTTTACAGAGACTGGGCGGCTGGGCGGGGTTGATCCACGCTCTGGCCTATGTGGTCGCGATGGTGATCATGGTGACGCTCGTGCTGCCGGCCAGGGACGCCGGGCTGGAGCAGTATGTGGCCTTCGTGGCGGGCAATCGCGCCGTGGTGGATCTGTTGAACTTTGTCGCGTACTGGGTATCGGCTGCAACGCTGGTGCTGATGGTGCTGGCGCTCTACGAGCGATTGAAGACCGGGGCGCCGACAGCGGCGCAGGTGGCAGCGGCTTTCGGCCTGATCTGGGCTGCGTTGATCATCGGCAGCGGCAACCTTATGCTGCGCAACTCCGGCGTCGTCGCCGAGCTCTATGCCCAGGATCCCGCCCGTGCCGCCGAGGCCTGGGTGATCCTGGAAGCGGTCGAGAACGGGATCGTGAGCGGAAACGAGATCGTCGGCAGCCTGTGGGTGATGCTGGTCAGCCTGACGGCCTGGCGCACCGGCGCCCTGAGCCGGGTCCTGAACGTCTTCGGCGTGGCGATCAGCCTGGCCGGCCTGCTCACCGTGATCCCGTCGTTGTTCGACCCCATGATCACCGTTTTTGGACCCGCCATGATCGTGTGGTCGGCCTGGGTCGGCCTGGCCCTGCTGCAACGCCAACCCGTGGCACTGCGACAGGCGATCCCGGCCACGGCCTGAGGGCTCGACTCAACGGGTGAGGGTCGGACATACGTCCGACCCTCACCCGCACGGCAATCCTTTTGAAGTCACATCCCAGGAGACGACATGAAAGCGATCACGTACACCCGTTTTGGCCCGCCTGAGGTCCTGCAGCTACAGGATGTGCCCCAACCCGCGCCCAAGGCCAGGGAAGTTCTCATCCGTATCCATGCGTCCACGGTCTGCAAAGAGGACCCGGACATGCGAGCGGCGCCGGGCCTCAACGGCTTGCTGAAACCGGCCCACCCGATCCTGGGTCAGGAGTATGCCGGAGAGGTGGTCGCGGTCGGTCCCAAGGTCACCGCGTTCAAGCCCGGGGATCCGGTCTACGGCATCGACCTCTTCGGCGCATATGCCGAGTACAAATGCGTGGCCGAGACGGCAGCCCTGGCGATCAAGCCTGCCGGCCTGACCTACGCCGAGGCAGCCAGCGTGCCGAACGGGGCGCTCACGGCGCTGCCGTACCTGAGAGACCACGGCCGGATCAAAGCGGGACAGAGGATTCTGGTGCACGGCGCCTCGGGGTCGGTCGGCACCGCCGCGGTGCAGCTCGCCAAAGCCTTTGGGGCCGAGGTCACCGGCGTATGCAGCACGCCGAACCTGGACCTGGTCCGCTCGCTAGGCGCCGACGCCGTGGTGGACTACACGCAAGAAGACTTCACCCGGTCGGGCCAGACCTACGACATCGTCTTCGATGCCGTCGGCAAGCTGCCCTTCTCACGCTGCCGAACATCGCTCGCCGAGCACGGCGTCTACCTGACGGTGGTTCCAGGGCTCGGGGCCTTGCTGAGCGCGCCCTGGGCGAAACAGAAAATCAGGTTCGCCGCCACGGGGCTCAGGCCCGCCAGCCACAAGGCCGAAGACCTGCGCTTCATCAATGGGCTGATCGAAGCCGGACAGCTCCGGGCCGTGATCGATCGACGGTACCCGCTCGAGCAATTGGCTGAGGCGCACCGGTATGTCGCCACCGGTCGCAAGAAGGGCAATGTCGTGATCGACATTCGCTAGGGCCAGGCTCACGGCGAGATAAACGAAGCCCGAAGGATGGGTCGCATGGATAACCGATTGATCTTCATAGGCGCCCTTGGAGCGTTCTTCCTGGCGACAGCAGCGACGCTGGTGTCGGATATGCATGGGATCGGCGATTGGTTCGTCTCTTCCCAGCAGACGGCAAAGAATGTGCTGAGCCCGGCGGCGATTTACGGCGCGCCCTACACCATCGCGGCCTACTTCGGCGAGCCTCTGCTTATATTCTCGATTGCGATGTTGACCGTGGGGCTCTATGGCGTCTGGTTGAGACACCAAACGCCCATTGCCTTGATCGCCGTGGCCGTCGGCATCCTGTACATGCTGGAAAGGATCTTTTGGAGCTACGTCACGGCCAACTTCGCCCACGCGATCCAGGCCCAGGCGACGGTCAGTGATTACGGCGTATTGACCCAGGCTGGCTTTCTCAAAGGGCTGGGCGCGCTCTTCGGTGGCCTGATCGGCGGCTTTGGGTTCTCGGTTGCGTTGACCGTGCTCTTCTTCAGCCTTGGCAACCCGTATGGAATCGCCGGTGGCCTGATCGTCATCGCGGCGATGTTGATCGGCATGCCGGCCAAGATCTACTTCATGGATCACGTGACCGCGACGGTATTGACCACGTTCATCATCAGTATGGTGATCAAGAACTTCGGGATCGTGTTCATGGGGGTGGGTTTGATGACCGAGGCCTTGAAATGAAACGAAAGGGAACGAAAGAATGAAAAGACTGACTCTGTCTGCGATTGCGTTGCTGGCGCTGACCGCCTGTGTCGCGCCCGGAACACCGGCCGCACCGGACGCCGTTGCGACGAACACGCCCGAGGCGGGCATGCCCAACCCCGCTTCGGTCCACTGTCAGGACATGGGAAACGTCCTCGACATTCGCACGTCGGCCGACGGCAGCCAGCATGGTGTGTGCATCTTCCCTGACGGCAGCGAGTGCGACGAGTGGGCTTACTTCAGGGGGGAGTGCAGCCCGGCCACCCCGGCCCCGGAGGTTACCCCGATGGTCGGTGGCGATGACCCCGGCAGTGACCTGCCACCCGGCGCGTCCGAAGCGGTCGTCGACTGGTGGGGCGTGATCAAGAAAACCGACGCCGGCGCGCAGTTCGACGACTACTTCGAACGGCAGGATTTGGGGCAGCCGATCGTCTTTGGCATTGATTCGCGCGACCCAGCGGTCGAGGCCCAGATCAAGGCGCTGCGTGATAGCGGCAAGATCGTTCATCTGCGTGGCGCTCTGTTCAACGATGTGCCCGACGTCAACGGCTCGCAGATCCTAGTCGTCAGCCTGGTGGTCGCCGAGTAAGTTGGATGGTGAGAGGCCAGGATCCCTGTCCCCTCACGCAGCGGTGTGTGCCGTTCGGCGGGCGCACGCTACATGGAAGCGAAAAATGGACGACATCCTGCCCCTGGCCACGGTCGAGACGCTCGTGGTCCTTGTCGCCCCTCTTCTAATCCTCTACCAGATGAGGCGCTGGCCCCAGCGCATCGTCATCCCGTGTATGGTGCTGATCCCGGTGCTCTGGTACCTGACTTACGCGCCCATTCACGAGCTCAGTCACGTGCTCGGCGCCTACCTGGCCGGCGGCTCCGTTACGGAGATCAAGCTCATTCCCAGCTTCTGGAAAGGGGAGTTCGCGGGAGCGTGGATCACGCCCCAGGGCCTTCGGGAACCCTGGCAGCAACTCGTGATGACGAGCGCGCCCTATGTATTGGATGGTCTGAGCCTGATGGTGGGCTTCTTCGCACTGGGCCGCGGACGCCTGATGGATCGGCCGTTTGCGCTCGGGGTCGCCTTCATGCTGCTTTGTCTGCGACCGGCCTTCGACGTGCTCTGCGAGACCGTTGCCTTTGCCCTCGGAGCAAAAGCAGATCTCTATCACATCGCTCTGGCGATCGGAACCCCCATGCTGTGGTTGAGTTCGGCCATCCTGTTGGGGTTCTCGCTGCTCACCATTACGCGTCTGCTTGTGAAAAGCGCTGCGCGC
>JAEURK010000002.1 GCA_016789175.1 Anaerolineales bacterium | reverse complement strand
CGTGCCGTCGTTCTGCGCCAGATAGAGCGGGCACTTCAGGCCGAGGTCTGTCATCGCCTGGCGGAATGCCGCCAGCGTGCGCGCGCCCAGCTCGCGCAGACAGGCATTCATGATGGTAGCGTTCTCGCGTTCGAGCAGGCCGAGCCGCCCGATCTTGTGCGACAGGCTGATCGCAGCGTCGGGGAGCTCCTCGGCCACGATCTCGGCCGCGCGCTCCTCGTGCGCGGCCGTTACCGGCGAGAACACGCTGCTGATCGCGACGCTGGTCAGGCCGAGCGCCCGGATCTCGGCGCAGGCTGCGCGGATCGCGGCTTCGTCGAGCTCGACCAGGGGTTGGCCGTCGTACTCGACGCCGCCCGGCAACAACGCCACGTAGCCCGAGACCACGTCGCGCAAATCCGGCGGCCAGTCGACCATCGGCGGGAGCGAATGCGTGGCCGGGCCGCACAACCGCAGCACCGCGACGCGGGTCAGAAAACGGCGCTGGATCACGGCGTTGACGAAATGAGTGGTGCCGATCATCACGGCCCCAACCGCGGCCGGGTCGATACCGGTCTCGGTCAGCGCGCCCGAGAGCGCGTCGACCACGCCGCCTGTCACGTCGCCGGTCGTGGCGCGTTTGCCGAAGCCGACCACGACGCGGTTCTCCATCACGACGGCGTCGGTGTTGGTGCCGCCGACGTCGATGCCGATGCGATAGCGGTTAGCCGGCTTGGACACGGCCCTGCTCCGCCCGCAGCTTCTCGAACGCCTGCGTGGTGTATCCGAACGTTTTGAGGATCATGGGGATGACGATCACCTCGGTCTCGCGCACGCCCGGCACAGCCCGGATCGTGTCGACGAACGCGTAAAGCGCCGGCACATCCTCGGCCCCGAACTCGAGCATGAGTTGATAGTGGCCGAGCACGCACGACAGGTAGTTGATGTTCTCGTGCTCGACCAACCGCTCGGCCACGGCCACGACCATGCCCGGGTCGACGCCGACCAGCACCTCGGCGAAGACTTTGAGGCCCAGCGCGTTTGGGTCGGGCAGCGCGCCGATATGGATGAGCTTGTGTTCGATCAGGGCGTTCAGACGGTTGCGGATCGTGCGCTCGGAGACGTCGCCGATCCGGTTGGCGATCTCGGCCGCCGACAGACGGCCGTTCTCGACAAGCAGGTCGATGATCTCGAGATCGGTATCGTCGGGTAAATAGGCGTCGGCCATGGTTTCTTCCGGATGTGTCTCTTCATTATAGGAAATGTGCCGATCGCGTACAGACGAAAACGGGGTAATTTCCGAAACGGAAACTGTATAACCCGTACGGGGGCCGGGGTCGCTGACGCCTTGACAGCGTCTCAGGGGGCGTCGCGGCCGGATTCGATCCAGGCGGCCAGCAGTCGATTGGTCTTGCGCTGTTCGGCGAGCTGCTGCTGAACGGCCTGCATCGTGTCGCGCTGAAGTTGGGCCGGCGCCTCAGCCTTGAGGGCGGCGCTGCGTTGAGTGCGCGTCAGCCGGATCAGGAGCACGATCGGCAGCGTGATCAGCATCAGCCCGAAGACCGTGACCAGGAAATTGACGACGAACACGAATGCAAACGGGATGTTGGGATCCATCGGCTTCGGCCTCCACCTGTCACTCTAACCTTCGACCTGACAGGTCCACCCGTGATTCTCGGGTTTTCAAGGCCACTCAGAATGTGTTGTCGGAAGAAATGAGCTCGGATTCTAACCTTCGGAGCACAGCCGCTTCACCCGGGCTCAGCCGGCCGGGTCAACGCCTCAAGCCAGTCCTGCACATCCCGGCTGCGCGTGAAGTGCAGGATCTGCGCCCCCCCAAGCTCGGCCAGGTAACCCGGATATAGCCGGCGCTTCAGACCGTGCGAGCGCGCCGCGTGGCGCACACCCGACAACGCTCGGCGCCACGTCATGCGGTTGCCGGACCAGATCGGCTGGCGGGACCAGGCCCAGCCCAGGTTGCGCGCGATCACGCGCCCGACCGTGATCGACCACCTCAGGTCCAACCAGACGATGCACTCGGCCAACGGCCAGACCTGCTCACGCCGATCGTCGAAATTTCCATCCAGCACCCAGGCGGGCTCCGCCAGAGCGATAGACAGGAGCGCCGCGACGCGACCGGGCGATGCGACCTTCCAATCGGGTTCCCAATAGAAAGGATCGGTCGGCACGTACGGGAGCCCCAGCCGCTGCGCGATCTGCTGCGCCAGAGTCGATTTGCCGGAGCCAGAGGAGCCGATCACCAGGATACGTTTCATCACACCGGCGGCGTAACCGCCCCAAAAGCGAACTGAATTGTCTAGTTGCCCTGCACCCCAAAAAGTAGCGTATGCTCAAGACTCGGCCTGTCAACGGCGGCCGATCAACCTATACCACACTCGCCTACCGCGCATGACATCGACCATTCAACGCGATCGCACGACCTGGCTGGCATACGCGATGCTGGCCTTCTACGCCTACTGCCTGAACAGCCTGGGCCCACTGACGCCCTTCCTCAAGAGCGAGCTCGATATCTCGTACTCCGTCAGCAGCCTGCACTTCACCGCCTTTGCGATCGGGATCATCGGCGCCGGTCTGGGCGGGCATCTGCTCATCGAACGCTTTGGGCGCGACCGCACGTTGTGGCTGGGCGCATTCGGGATGAGTGTGGGTGCCTTGTTGCTGTTGATCGGCCGCGACCCCCTTCTGACCATCGGGTCGTCGTTCGTGATGGGCCTGGTCGGATCGCTGATCCTGGCGATCGTGCCGGCGGCGCTGACCGACCGACACGGCGAACGTCGCGCCGTGGCACTTTCGGAGGCCAACCTGCTGGCGGCCATCGTCTCGACGGCCGCGCCGTTGCTGATCGGCTGGTTTGCGCGATCGGCCCTCGGCTGGCGGTTCGGACTGGGCCTGGTCGCCTTTGCGCCGGTTGTGATGTTTTTACTGTTGCGCCAGGGCTCGGCCGCTGCCCCAGGCGCAAGCCACCCGGAGTCGGAACGCACGCAGGGCTCGCTGCCCGGCCTGTATTGGGTCTACTGGGCAGCGATGGTGCTGGGCGTCGCGATCGAGTTCTGCATGGTGTTCTGGAGCGCGGACTTCCTCGAGAACGTCCGAGCGCTGTCCAAAGCCGACGCGGCTCAGGCCGTCAGCCTGTTCTTTGTAGGCATGATCGCGGGGCGCCTGCTCGGTAGCCGTCTGGTTCTGCGCTTCTCGACGCGCACGGTTGTGATCGGTTCGCTCGTGATCGCGGGCCTGGGGTTCGGCCTGTATTGGGTCGCTCCGGGCGTGGCCCTGGCCCTGATCGGTTTGCTCCTGACCGGGCTGGGCGTGGCGAGCCTCTATCCTTTGATCATGTCCTTGGCGATCGGCGCAGCCGGCCCGCACGTCGTGCAGGCCAGCGCCCGCGCGACTCTGGCCTCGGGCGTCGCGATCTCGATCTTGCCCTTAGTGCTGGGGCGCATCGCAGACGGCGTAGGGATCGCCTGGGCGTATGGCGTTGTCGCGCTATTGATCGTCGCGACCCTGGCGATCGTGGGCCTGGTTCGCGCGGATGGACGGGCGTAAGGGCGGCCGAGACGCCGCTGTATGACAAATCACAGTGGCCGGCGCCGGTCGTCCCGGCTACGATCGAGTTCCGGATCAAACCACGATGCTCCCCATCCTTGTGACGACCAAGCTCTATCACCCGATACCGCGGGCCGGCCATGTGGCCCGCGTGCGCCTGCTGAACCGCCTGGACGAGACGCTTCAGCCGGGCCGTCGGCTGACGGTCGTTGCCTGTCCGGCCGGCTACGGCAAGACCGCGCTGCTCGGGGAGTGGTACGGCCGAATGCAGGCGATCATCCCGGCGCCGGCCCTCGCCTGGGCCTCCCTCGACGAGGGCGAGGATGACGCCGTCCGGTTTTGGAGCCTGGTGATCGCGGCGCTCCAAAGCGCGTGCGCCCTGCCCGACCTGGGCGCCGAAGCGCTGGGCCTGCTCAAGGCGCCCGGGCCGGCCGCGTTGGAGGCCGTCGTCGCCCTGATGCTCAATGACCTGGCCGCCCTGTCGACGCCCGTGGTGCTTGCGCTCGACGACTATCACCTGATCCAGTCTCCTGCCGTGCACGGGAGCCTGGCCCAGTTCATCGAGCGCCTGCCGCCGGCGACCCGGGTCGTGATCGCCACGCGCGCCGAGCCGCCCCTCGGCCTGGCGCGTTTGCGCGTCGGGGGCCAGCTGATCGAACTCGGGCTCGAGGATTTGCGCTTCACGTCCGGCGAGGCGAACGACTTTCTACACGGCTGGCTGGGCGATCTCCCCGCCGCCGACGCCGCGCAGCTCACGGCTCGGACCGAAGGCTGGGCGGCCGGGCTGCAACTGGCCGCGCTGGCCCTGCAAAGCACGCCACTCACTGACGAGCGATCGGCTCTGGTCGCCAGATTCGCCGGGAGCCAGCGGGCCATCGTCGATTACCTGGTTGAGGAGGTCCTGCAGCGTCAAACCTCAGAGGCGCACGACTTCCTGTTGCGCACCTCGCTCCTGCACCGCCTGTCGGCCTCGGCCTGCGCGGCCCTGCTGGACCCGCCGGCCGATATCGCACACGCGGCCGTCCTGCTTGAAGAATTGGAGCGCGCCAACCTGTTCCTGATCCCGCTCGACGCCGACCGCAGCTGGTTTCGCTATCACCACCTCTTCGCAGAAGCGCTCCGGGCCCGGCTCGATGCCGTCGATCCACGCCAGGCGATCCGGCTGCACCGGCGCGCGGCGCAGTGGTTCGAGGAGGCCGGCTTTCCGGATCTGGCGATCCAGCATGCGCTAACCGGCCAGGATCACGACCAGGCCGCGCGGCTCATCCGCGCCCAGGCCCGGCCGCTCATGATCCGCGGCGAGCTGGCCATCTGGCTCAGTTGGGTCGGCGCGCTGCCAAAAGCCGTGCGCGCAGCCCAACCCTGGTTGCTCGGCGAGCAGGCGATGGCCCTGCTCTTCTCGGGTCGGCTCGACGAAGCCGAGACGCTCGCCGCTCAGGCGCTCGCGGGGGCGGTCGACCTCCCCGATGGCGAACACCTCGCCGGCGTCATCGCTGCGTTGCGCGCCTATGCCGCCGACTCGCGCGGCGCATTCGCCGAGGCGCTCGCCCAGGCCGATCGCGCCGACGCGCTGTTGCCGGCCGATGATTATCTCTCGCGAGGCATCCTGCCCTTCGTGCGCGGCCGTGCGCATCTGGCCTCTGGCGACCTCCGCGCCGCCGAACGGGCTTTCGGCGAGATGATCGCAGTCGCCCGGCGCGCGGGCAACATCTGGACCCTGTCCATCGCGACCAGTCAGGCCGCCTATGTCTCGCAACTGCGCGGCGACCTGCGATCCGCCGCGACGTTGTTCGACGATGCGCTCGTGCTTGCTGACGCGCGGGGCGAGCGGGGATACGCCCCGGCGGCCGTGCTCGAAACCGGGCTGGCCGCGGTCCTGTACGAACGCAACGCGCTCACCGAGGCCCAAGCGTTGCTCGACGGCGCGCTGGGCCGCCTGCGCGGCTGGGGAAACCCGGCGTCTTTGGCGACGGCGTTGTTGACCCACAGCCGGGTGGCGCTGGCCCTGGGTCGGGCCAAGGATGCGGATCAGGCCCTGACCGAGGCCGAGCAGTTGATGCGCCGCACGGCCGTGGCGCCCGTCGCTCGCGGTGCCATCGCCGCCGAACGGGCGCGCCAATGGCTGGCCGCCGGTCAGTACAGCCAGGCCACGCGTTGGGCCGATGACCACCCCGAGGTTGGCTGGCATTCGTCGGTCGCCGGTGACCTTGTCGCGAACGCCGTAGCACGCATCCGGCTGGCCCAGGGCCAGGCGGCGGAGGCCGGCGCGTTGTTGGCCGCGGTGGTCGAGCGCGCGGAGGCAGGCGGGCGCACCAGCCTGCTGGTGGACGCACTGACCCTGCAATCCCTGGTGCTGGCGACGCTCCGGCGTCCTTCGGCGTCGCTGGACGCGCTGGCGCGCGCGACCCGGCTGGCGCTGCCGGAAGGGCGGGTGCGCATCTTCCTTGAAGAGGGTGAACCCCTGCTCGGCTTGCTGCAAACCTTGCACGCCCAGGCCGCGCGGCGCGACGGCGGGCTGGCCGACCGGTTGGCGACCCTGTTGGCCGCGTTCCCGGGAGCCGAAGTCAAGCCGGCGCCAGCGTCGAGGACGCCTCGCGATCCTTCAGGCTTGATCGAGCCGCTCAGCGCGCGCGA
The DNA here is from genome assembly GCA_016789175.1 of Anaerolineales bacterium. Taxonomy (GTDB): domain Bacteria; phylum Chloroflexota; class Anaerolineae; order Anaerolineales; family UBA6663; genus UBA6663. Next base: position 10,047 of record JAEURK010000002.1, on the reverse strand, counting down.
ACTCGACGTCCTCCGCCTGGTTCAGGAAGGCCATTCAAACCGCGAGATCGCCGAGCGCCTGGTGGTCTCGCTCGCCACGGTCAAGAAGCACATCGAGCACGCCCACGCCAAGCTGGGCGTGCACAGCCGCACCCAGGCTCTGGCGCGGGCCCAGGAATTGGGCCTGCTGTAACCCCGCCCCGCGCGTTTTGATCGACACACCACCGCACAAGATACGCCTCGTCGCGAGGGATATTCGCCTTAAGGCGAATGCGGTCCCGCCCCGCGCCCTGTACGCTGTCACCCATCGAGCATGAAGCAACGAGGAGACGGACGATGCAAGCGACATCCACAACGGCTATTTCGTGGGCGGGGCCGATCTCGTGGGCCCTGGGCGGGGTGACCGTGTTGTTCATCTGGGCCGTGGTCACCGGACGGGCGCCGGCCCTGAGCATCGGATCGGGCCGCGCCTTTCTGACCCTGTGGGCGCTCGGCCTGTGCCTGTCGATCGCGGCCGGCCTGCGGGACAACATCACGCAATGGCCACCGAGCGTCGGTTGGGCGAACGGGCCGCTCATGGCCCTGGGGGTCGGGGCCTTTGCCCTGCTGGCGATCGTTCCGATCGGCAATGCCCTGGGGTGGATCCACGCCTACGACGGCGCTTTCAAACTCCTGGCCGGGCTGATCACGGTCAAGTGGGTGCTCGCGCACCTGCACCAGGTCGGTCTGGCCTGAGCCGTCGGCTCCGACCGGCGCTGGATCATGACCCGCATAGAAAGAAACCCATGCTCGACCATTTGCGCCGACGCGCTGAACAGGCCCTGGCTCAGGCCACTCAGGCGATGCTGATCACCAGCGGAGCGGCCGGCCTGCAGGCCAGCGCCTGGCCGTGCGAGGCCCGTGGTCTGCGCCTCTTCCTCCTGGTGCCGACCCAATCCGACCACGTGCTCAACCTGGAGGCGCCAGCCGAGGTCGTGATCGCGGCCGAACACTGGCGACTGGAGGGCCGCGCCGACCGGGCGCCAGCCGACGCAGCGCAGGACCTGAGTCTTCAGCAACGGCCGGAAGCGCGCTGGAGCCTCGTGATCGTTGTCCGACCCGAGCGATTGCATCTGCTCCGACCCACCGGCTGGGGCGATTGCGAAACACTGCTCATCGACGAATGACCGACCGCCTCTCACCCGACTCACACCACATCACTGAGGATTAACTGATGAACACCACGCTCTCCCAATCGACCAGCCTTCGCCGCAAGGCATCACCCACCGTCGCCGGCCTGGCTGGCTGGAGCCGCCGCCGCCGGGCGTTGGCCGGCCTGGCCGTCACGCTGCTGGTGCTGGTGCTCGGCTATCTGGCGATCCGGCCCTGGCATCTGCGCTGGGGCGCAACCGACGCCGAGGTGGCCGCAGCCATGCCCGGGGACCTGAGCGGCAGACGCTGGACGCGGGCCGTGACCATCGACGCCTCCCCCGAGCAGATCTGGCCCTGGCTGGTTCAGTGGGGTCAGGGTCGCGGCGGCTGGTACAGCTACGACTGGCTCGAGAATCTGTTCGGCTTCGACATCCACTCGGCTGAGGCGATCCTGCCTGAGCACCAGGACCTGGCGGTTGGCGACCCGATCTGCATGGCGGCCGGTGTATGCGTCAGCACGGTCGTTGTCATCGAACCCAATCGCTGGCTCGGCTGGCAATCCACCGACGAGGCCGGTCGGCCGGTCTGGAGCTTCACCCTCGGGCTCAACCCGATCGATCCCGACCATACGCGCCTGATCGTGCGCGAGAGCTTCAGCCCGGACGCGCTGCCGGCGGCCGTACTGGTGGCGATCGAGATCCCGGATGCGGTCATGGAACTCAAGGCGCTCGACACGGTCAAGCGCCGCGCCGAGGGCGCCCTGCCCTCGGTCTGGCTGACGGTCTTCGAGATTGTGGCCTGGCTGGCGGCGTTGCTGTGCGGCCTGCTCGCCGGGATGCTGGCCATCGCGCGCGCAACCTGGCTGCCGGCGCTCGCGGTCGGCGTGGCGGCCGTGATCGTATTGCTCGGCCTGACCTTCCTGTTTCCGCCGCTCTGGCTGCGCGCCGCGCTCGACCTCGGCCTGGTCGCCGGTTTGATCTGGAGCGGCCAGAAGGCCTCGTCAGTCCGCGGTTGAGACCACGCTGGGCCGGATCCGTTCGGCACGGGTCAGGCCCAGCACGCCGGTCGCCACGACGGCCAGGCCCAGGATCAGCCACAGCACGACGGTGTACGAGCGCAACTGGTCGTACAGCAGGCTGGCGGCCCAGGGCGAGACGGTCGCCGTCACGGTCAGGATCATGGCCATCACGCTCGAGATGCGGCCGTAATGCCGGCTCCCGTAACGCTCGGCCAGCATCGCGGGTCGAACCAGTGTCCCGGCGCCCTGAGCGGCCCCAAACAACAAGACGAAGCCACCCAGGGCGATCGCGGAGGCGCCCGTGAGCAGCAAGGCATGGGCCACGGTCTGCAACAGGAGCACCACGACCGCGATCTGGCGGCTGGTGAGGCGACGGTCGAGGGGCACGAACAGGAGCCGGCCGAGGACCTGAGCGACTCCGATGGCGCCCGTCGCCAGCGCCGCCGGGCCCGGCGCGATGCCGGTATCGATCAAGTACGGGATGAAGTGCAGGCGGATGGCGGCGGCGGATAGTGACGAAAGCCCAAAGCTCACCGTCAGCACCCAGAACGTTCGGTCCCGCAGGGCGCGGCCAAACGCCACGTCGAGCGAATCCGGGATGTCCGGCGGCTGATCCGCGGCCTCGAACGTGTCTGGGCGACGACGCAGCACCAGGGCATGGAGGGGCACCGTGGCGCAGCCGAGGAACACGCCGAGCCCAAACACCGCCGCGCGCCAGCCGAAAGCGCCGAGGAGCGCATCCGCCAGCGGGATGAAGATCGTGCTCGCAAAGCCGGCGGCCAACGTCACGAGCGTCAGGGCCGCCCCACGATCGCGCCGGAACCATTGGGCGATAACGGCAAACGCCGGCTCGTACAATATGGCCGCCGCACAGACGCCGATCCCGGCCCAGATCACATAGAGCTCGATCAGATGGGTCGCGCGCGACCAGGCGATGACCAGCGCGCTGGCGCCGATCGAGCCGATCGTCATCAGAGCGCGCGGGCCATGCCGATCGACCCACAGCCCCACGGGATAGGCCATGGCCGCCATCACCAGAAACGAGAGCGAGAAGGCGCCGGTCAGCTCGGCGCGCGTCCAGCCCAGCTCCGCCTCCATCGGTTTCAGGAATACCGAGAAGGCGTAGTACAGAATCCCATACGAGATCGTTTCGGTGACGGCCAGCGACAGCGCGATCCGCCAGCGTTGGTGGGCCCATGCGGTTCGCAGGCGGTTCCAGATCAAGGTCGGCACCCTTCTCGTGGCTCGGCGTACCGCATTCTAAGGCCCGGGGTCGGCGTTACAGTATCTGCCCTTTGAACTGGCTCATAAAGAGATGATGATAGAACCCGGCCTGCTCGAGCAGGCCGCTATGCGTGCCGCGCTCGACGATCTCGCCGCCCTTGAGCACCAGCACCTGGTCGGCATCCCGGATGGTGGAGAGCCGGTGCGCGATCACAAAGCTGGTGCGGCCGTGCATCAGCCGCAGCAACGCCTGTTGCAGATGCTGCTCGGTGCGGGTGTCGACGTTACTGGTGGCCTCGTCGAGGATCAGCACGTCGGGGTCGGCCAGGATCACGCGCGCGATCGCCAGCAACTGGCGCTGGCCCTGGCTGAGGTTTCCACCGCGCTCGGTCAGCACGGTTTGATAGCCGTGCGGCAGACGGTGGATGAAGGCATCGGCGTTGGCGAGCCTGGCGGCCGCGATCACCTCGGCGTCGTCGGCCTCGAGCCGGCCGTAGCGAATGTTCGCCAGTACCGTGTCGGCGAAGAGGAAGTTGTCCTGCAGCACCAGGCCGATCCGGCGCCGCAGGTCGTCTTTATGCACGGTCGCGACGTCGACGCCGTCGATCTCGATCCGGCCCTCGGCGATGTCGTAGAAGCGCGTCAGCAGATTGGCGATCGTGGTCTTGCCCGCCCCGGTCGGCCCGACCAGCGCGATCATCTGGCCCGGCGCAGCCTCCAGGCTGACGTGCTTCAACACCGGCAGGCCGGGCTCGTAGCCGAACGTCACAGCACTCAGGCGCACGTGGCCGTTGATGTGCAGGAACGGCGCCGGCGCCGACACATCGGCCTCGGGCAGTTCATCCATCAACTCGAAGACGCGCTCCGCGCCGGCCAGCGCCGCCTGGATCGATGTGAACAACTGGGCGATCATGTTGAGCGGCCGTCCGAGACGCCCGGCGTAGTTGATGAAAGCCGCGATCTCGCCGACCGTGGCCAGCCCTGCGACAGCCAGCCAGCCACCGGCGCAAGCCACCACCGCCAGGCCGAAGTTGTTGACCATGTTCATCAACGGACCCATGAAACTGGTCAGGATCCGGGCCCGCAGCGCGACCTTTTGCAGCCGCCGGTTGACGATCGCGAACTGCGTGGTCGTGGCCGCCTCGCGTGCAAAGGCCTGGACCACCCGCTCGCCCGTGATCGTCTCTTCGATGATGCCGTTCAGCTCGCCCAGCGCGCCCTGGGTCTGGCGGAACCCGACCCGCGTTCGCGCGGCGATCAGGCGCGTGAGCACCACGGTCAAGGGCATCACCACCAGGCTGACGATCGCCAGCTGCACGTTGATCGCGAACATCAACCCGATCACGCCGATCAAGCCGACGACGTTTGCGATCAACTGGCTGGCGTTGGTCGCCAGGACGTTGCTGACGTTTTCGACGTCGTTGGTCAGCCGGCTCATCAGATCGCCGTGGGGGCGCTGATCGAAGGTCCGCAACGGCAGCGTCTGCAGCCGGGCGAACAGGTCGGCGCGGATGTCGCGGACCGCGCGCTGGGCCACGCCGGCCATCAGGTACGACTGCCACCAGGTGCCGGCGGCAGCGACGACGAACGAGGCGAACATCCAGCCGAGCAAGGCCGCCAGCCCGGCCAGATCGCCGGTCGAGAGGTAGGTGTCGATCGCCAGCCCCATCAAATACGGGCCGGCCAGGTCGACGACCGCTGTGACGATCACCAGCCCGACGACACCGATCAACACCCAGCGCTGGCGCTTGAGATAGGCCCACAGCCGGCGCAGCGTGGCGACCGTGTTTTTGGACTTCGGCCCGTCCTGTAGAAAGGCCATCGGCGGACCGCCCGGGCGAAAGCCGATCGGCGGCGGCGCGGTTGTGCGGCGGGTCTCAGCCATGGGGCTCGCCTCCGCCCAGCTGAGAGTCGTAGATCTCGCGGTAGATCGGGCTCTCGGCCAGGAGCTGGCGATGGGTGCCCTCGGCCGCGATCTGGCCGTCGTCGAGCACCAGGATCTTGTCGGCGGTCAGCACCGTGCTGATCCGTTGTGCGATGACGAAGCTGGTGCGATCCTTCATGATGGCCTCGAGCGCTTCCTGGATCCGGGTCTCGGTCTCGACATCGACGGCACTGGTGCTGTCATCGAGGATGAGGATCGCGGGCTTGATCAGCAGGGCACGGGCGATCGACAGGCGCTGCTTTTGTCCGCCCGAGAGGTTGACGCCGCGCTGTCCGAGCACTGTGTCATACCCCTCGGGAAACGACCGGATGAAGTCGTCGGCCTGCGCGGCCTGGGCCGCCGCGATCACATCGACATCGGAGGCAGCGGGCCGGCCGTAACGGATGTTGTCGCGGATGGTGCCGCTGAAGAGCACGGCCTCCTGGAGCGCGATGCCGATGTTGCGGCGCAGCGTCATCAGGTCGAGGTCCCGCACGTCCCGGCCGTCGATCGTGACGCGCCCCGTGGTCACGTCATAGAAGCGCGGGATCAGGTGCACCAGACTGGATTTGCCCGCCCCGGTCGTGCCGATCAGGGCCACGGTCTGGCCGGGTTCGGCCGTGAAGCTGACGCCCTTGAGCACCGGATCGCCGTCGCGATCGCCGAAGTCGAACGTGACGTTCTCAAACACCACCCGCCCCTGCGGCGTGAAGTCGGTCACGGCCCCCGGCCGATTGCGCACGCCGGGCTCGCGGTCGAGCACCTCGAGGATGCGTTGCGCCGAAGCCTCGGCCCGCGCCAGATTGATAACCAGCTGGCTGACCATGATCAGCGAGAACAGCGTGGTCGTCAGGTAGTTGACGAAGGCGATCACCTGACCCAGCTGCATCGCGCCCTGGGTCACCCGCACGCCGCCGAACCACAACACGCCGATGATGCTGACGTTGAGCGTGAACATCATGAAGGCCGGCATGATCGCGACCGTGCGCGCGGCGTTGATCGAGTCGTCGGTCAGGTGCTGGTTCGCGGCGCCGAAGCGATCCACCTCGTGTTTGGCGCGCACAAAGGCCTTGACCACGCGCGCGCCCGCCAGGTTCTCCTGCATGACCTGGTTGAGCGCGTCCAGCCGTTCCTGGACCCGGGTGTACAGGGGTGTGGCACGATTGACGATCCACAACACCGCGACCAGCTCGATCGGCATCAGCACCAAAGGCAGGAAGGCCAGCTCCGGCGACGTGATCACGGCCATAATCAGGCTGCCGATCAACAGAAGCGGCGCGCGCACGAGGATCCGCAACACCAGCAGGAGCGCCTCCTGCACCTGGGTGACGTCGTTGGTCAGACGCGTGATTAGCTGCCCGGTCTCGAGCACGGCGAGATCGGCGAACGAAAAGGTGTGGACCTTGGCGAACAGCAACTCGCGGAGGTCAGCGCCGAACGCCTGCACGGTCATCTCGGCGAAGTAGCCATTGCTCATCCCGCCAAACGCGCCGATCACGGCCAGCCCGAACATGAGCAGCCCGGTGCCGAGCACCAGGTTGAGGTCAAGACGCGCGATGCCCTCATCGATGATCCGCTCGACCATTCGCGGCTGAAGCAGATCCATCGCGACCTCGAGCGTCATCAACACGGGCGCGATCAACACCCAGCGCCAGTATGGCCGCAGAAAGCGGGCCAATTTCAAACCGGAACGCATACCGCTCTCCCTATAGCGAGGTTTTGTCTTCGATGGCCTGCGTCAGGTTGCCGCGCACCCGAAGCAGCAGGCCCTCCAGGGCTGCCCGGTCGGGCCCATCGAATCCGACGAAACAATCCCGATCCATCAGCGCCCAGACCTGTTCGAGCTTGCCGCGCACGGCCCGCCCCGCCCGCGTGACGTGCACGCGCGAGACGCGCTGGTCGACGGCATCGGGCTTGCGGGCGACAAAGCCCGACTTCTCCATACGCTGGATCATGCGCGTCATGGTTGCCGGTGTCACCCGCGCGGCGCGCGCCAGCTCGCTGAGGGTCTGACCGTCGCGCTCCCAGAGCGCAAACAGCACCGGCGGCTGGCCTCGATACAAACCCAAGCGCGAAAACAGCTCGTGGGCGCGCTGGTGATGCAGGCGCGACACCTGAGCCAGGAGATGGTCGAGCGAGTGCGGAGGGTCGGTGACGGCGCTGGGCATGATTTGATTAGCCGGCTAATGATTAGTCGGTCAAGCTTACGACCGCTGGACTTACGCGACAACCCCCATTCTGGTGCCGGGCGGGCTCCCCCATCCGTACCGCCGGCACGTCAGGCCGCCGGCACGTCAGGCCGCCGGCACGTCAGGCCGCCGGCACTCAGGCCGCCGGCACTCAGGCGGCTCAGATACGAGGCACGCTTGACAACTTACGCCGTAAGTTGTAGTGTACTTACATCGTAAGTTTCTGGATGGAGCAGGTATGTTCAACACTCTGAAACGACGGCTGTACCCAAACGGGCGCCCGAACACGCTCGCCCGGCTGCTCAATGCCGGTTGGGCGGCCCTGCATGCCTGGGGGATCGCGCCGAACTGGCTGGTCACGCTCGAGGTGGTCGGCCGTCGCAGCGGGCGCACGATCCGTTTCCCGCTGGTGCTGGCCGTGGTCGATGGCGAACGCTATCTGGCGTCGATGCTCGGGCCGGGCGCGCTCTGGGTGCGCAACGTGGAAGCCGCCGGCGGCCGGGCGCGCCTGCTCCACGGCATACGCGAGGAGGTGCGGCTGGTGCCGGTGCCGATCGAGGCACGCCCGCGCCTGATCAAGGCCTATCTGCAGGTCGCGCCGGGCGCGCGCCCGCACATCGCCATCGATAAGGACGCGCCGCTCCCGGCCTTCGTCGACATCGCCGAACAGGTGCCGGTCTTTCGCCTCGAACCCGCCGGGTCTTGAATCGCCGGGTCTTGACCCGCCGGGTCTTGAAACCAGCAAGCGCGGTGCTTCCCCGGCGCGGCTAAGCCACGAGGGGGGAAGCACCGCGCTTGCTCCACTTTTGGGGGAACCGCGGCAGTGCCCTGGCGGCCACCGGCCTGCATCAGTGGCGGGCGCGATTGCGGCGGATCAGTTCCAACCGGGTCTGCACGCTGGCAGCCGAGCGCAGACCGTCCGGCGGCGTGTGGGTCACGTAATCCAGCAGGCGCTCGACGCTCGAGGTCGCGACATGCATACGCGTGTCAGAGGAGGCGTAGTAGATCAGCACCGTGCCGTCCGCGCGGGCAACCCAGCCGTTGCTGAAGACCACGTTCGAGACGTCGCCGACGCGCTCCTCGAACTCGGGCGCGATGAGGTAGCCGCCGGGCTGATGGGTCACGCGCCAGGGCTCCTGCAGATCGCTCAGAAACAGGTACAGCACGTACCGCAGCCCGGCAGCCGTGTTGCGCACGCCGTGGGCCAGATGCAGCCAGCCGCGCTCGGTCTTGAGCGGAGCCGGCCCCTGCCCGTTCTTGACTTCCTTGATGGTGTGATAGGCCCGCGACTCGATCACGGTCTCGGCGTCGATGACGGCCGGGTTCATGCTCGCCGACAGGCCCCAACCGATGCCGCCGCCCGAGCCGGCACTGATGAAGTCGTCCTGCGGGCGGGTGTAAAACGCGTAACGACCGCCCACGAACTCGGGATGGAGCACGACGTTGCGCTGCTGCGGCGAGCGCGTCTTGAGGTCCGGCAGGCGCTCCCAGGTCTTCAGGTCGCGGGTGCGTGCCAGGCCGGCCTGGGCCACGGCGCTCGACAGATCGCCGGGGGGTGCGTTCGGGTCGCGCCGCTCGGTGCAGAACTGGCCGTAGATCCAGCCGTCCTGATGGTGAACGAGCCGCATGTCATAGACGTTGACGTCCGGGTCGGCGGTCTCGGGCATGACGATCGGCTCATCCCAAAACGTGAAGCCGTCGACGCCGTTCTCGCTCTCCGCGACCGCGAAGAACGATTTGCGGTCGTAGCCTTCGACCCGCGCGACGAGCAGGAGCCGGTCGTTCAGCTCGATAGCCCCGGCGTTGAAGGCCGCGTTGATGCCCTGGCGCTCCATCAGGTACGGGTTGGTGGCCGGGTCGAGATCGAAGCGCCATTCCAGCGGCGCATGCGCGGCGGTGAGCACCGGATCCTCCCAGCGCTCATACACGCCGCTATCCCAGCGCCGGTCGACCCGGTTCGGGCGCGTGGTCAGCTCGGCCTGTCGGGCGCGCAGGCGCCCGAGCCGTTCGACGAAGAGGGCGTTGGTCATTGGGGCTTCTCCATTGGCGCCAGACGGGCGCACATCTCATATCCCATTCGAGCATTGTGGTACGGGCACTCCCAGGGGCCGGTCTTGACTTGCTCAGCCACCGGCGTCCCATCCGGGCGCACGATCTTGAACCACTCGCCGTGCCGGCGATCGATGAACTGTTTTTCAATGATCTCCCAGCACCGTTGCGCGGCCGCAGCGAAGCGCTCATCGCCGGAGAGCTGGTACGCATTCGTAAAGCCCACCACCCCTTCGGCCTGCACCCACCAATGGCGGTTCCGGTCGCCGCCATCCGGCGTGAGCGTGTACACGATCGCGCCCTCCGGATCGCGCCCACGCGTCAGCACCGCTTCGGCCATGCGCACCGCGACAGCCTCGACTTCGGCCAACAGGGCCGCATCGCCCAGGACTTCGGCGGCCTCGACCAGCAGCCAGCTGCCCTCGATGTCATGCCCGGGCGAGACGTGTTCGTGCTCCGGCAGCGTGCGCCAGTCGTCTTCGAAGAACAACCGGAAGCTGTGCGTCTGCGGATCGATGACGTGATCCAGGAAC
>JAEURK010000407.1 GCA_016789175.1 Anaerolineales bacterium | reverse complement strand
GGGCGAAGCGATCAGCATCGCGGTGAACGGCGGCAAAGTCGTGCTCAACGGCAATGCGACGGTCACGGCCACCGACATCCCGGCCACCAACGGCGTCATCCACGTGATCGACACCGTCATCCTGCCGCCGTCGCTCGGCGCGTCGTCCGCGCCTGCGGCGGCGTCGACGGGCGCCCCGGCCACGACCGGGAACGAGACCTATGTCGTCAAGGCCGGTGATAACCTGACGCGCATCGCGCGCCAGTTCGGCACGACCGTGGCCGCGCTGCGCTCGGCCAATGGGCTCACCGGCGACACGATCTTCGTCGGCCAGACCCTGCACGTCCCGACGCCCGACATCCTGACCCGCGCGGCGGCGGCCGGGTCGTTCAACACGCTCGCGGCCGCGATCAAGGCCGCCGGGCTGGTCGAGACCCTGCAAGGCCCCGGCCCGTTCACGGTCTTCGCCCCGACCGACGCCGCGTTTGCGAAGTTGCCGGCCGGCACGGTTGAGGCCCTGCTGAAGGATCCGGCTGCGTTGCGCAACATCCTGCTGTACCACGTCGTGCCTGGCAAGGTCCTGGCGGCCGATGTGGTCGGCCTGAGCTCGGCCACGGCCGCGCAGGGCAGCACGATCACGATCGCCGTGGTTGGCGGCAAGGTCGTGCTCAACGGCGGCTCGACCGTCACCGCGACCGACATCCAGGCCTCGAACGGCGTGATCCACGTGATCGACACCGTGATCCTGCCGTAAGCGCAGTCGAGGTAAACCCCAACGCAAGCGCGCGGTCCAGCTGGGCCGCGCGCTTTGCGTTGGGACGACAGATTCTAACCTTCGACCTGACAGGTGGCCTCGTGATTCTCGAAAAAACAAGGGCGCGCGGAGACGTGCCGAACCAAATTCGGCGCGGATTCTAACCAAGAGTCCGGGCGGCTGCCTCACTGGACTCGAATCCCGGAGCGGCTTAGAGTCATGTCATATGATCCAGCCCGTTTTCCCCACCGAGGCCCACGCCCGGGTCGCCGAGGCGATCAAGCGCACCTTCGCGGCCGATGCCGCGGTCGACACGATCCTGATCACTAACTCGTGCGCCCGCGGGCGGGCGACGCCCGAAAGCGATCTCGATCTTGTGTTGTTGGTCAAAGCCGGTCTGCCATCTGAGGGTGTGCGTGCGCTCGAGTCGCGTTGGGCCGGTTTCATGGCCCAGGATGCCGCCGTCCTGGCCTATCTGCACACCGGCCAGTACGCGCACATCCATGCCGACGTGATCACCGGCGTATACACGCCAACGATCTGGGACGACGGCGGCGGCCCGGATGCCTTCGAGCTCGAGATCGGCAACCACGTCGCGTATAGCGCCCCGCTCACGTCGCCGGGTCCGACCTTCCAGAGCTTGCGGGCTCGTTGGCTCCCCTACTATGAAGATCGACTCCAGGCTGCCCGCCTGACGATGGTGCGCACGGCCTGTTTGTTTGACCTGGACCGTGTCGCGTTCTACGTGCGTCGCGATCTGCCCTTCCAGGCCTTCGATCGGCTCTACAAAGCCCACCAGGAATTCCTCCAGGGGCTGTTCATCGCGTGGCGTCGCTACCCTCTGGCCTACAACAAATGGATCCACGAACAGGTCGTCGAGTGGCTGGGGCTTCCGGACGTGTACGCGCAATTGCTCTGGACGCTGGCGGTGCCGGAACTCACCAACCCTCATCTCGACGACCGCGCCGCACGGTTACACGGCCTAGTCACGCAGTGGCTGAATGTCTGAGCGCGATGACCTCCTGAGCGAATGCGCGCCGCGCCCTCGCCTCGCGACGGATCTGCTAAAGTGGAGCTTCCAGATCGCGATGCGCATGCGTCGCAACCACGAGGAGCCTCATACGTGTCACACAAAGTTCGTTGGACGCCCCAGAAGATCGCGCAACGCCTCCAGTTGATCGCGCCTTTGGTCTACGCCAGGCGCGAGCCGCTGCCTCCGTTTCGTTTTGCGCCGCTCAGCGGCCCCGACGTCGCCCCGCCGATCGGCCCCGACGTCGACGACAGCACCTGGGAAACGATCGCGCCCAACACCTACTGGGCCGGCTGGCGCGTCGACTTTATCTTGCGCGGGAGCTTCAAGGTGCCGGCGGAGTGGGCCGGCGACGCCCGCCCCATCGCGCTATACCTGCCGCTCGGCGAGGCCGGTGACTTCAGCCATCCCGAGGCCCTGACCTACGTCGACGGCGCGCCCTACGCGGGGGCCGATCGACACCACCAGGAGATCCGGTTGCGCGACGGCTGGCGCGACGGCGCCGTGCACACCCTCGCCCTGCATGGCTGGACGGGTCTGGGCGGTTGGATCCCGCAGCCCGAGGGCTCGAAGCTCTTGATGCGCACCTGTCAGGTGGTCATGATCGACCCGCCGACGCGCGACCTGGTCGCCACGGCGCGCGTGGCCCACGAGGTCGCCAGCCAGCTCTCGGACGAGGATCCAGTCAAGGGCCGGCTGTACAACGCCCTCGACGACGCCTTCCGCGTCCTCGACACGCGCGACCCGATCGGCGGCGACGCCTTCTACGCGAGCGTGCCCGCCGCGCTCGAAACCCTGAAGACCGGCATCGCGGCGGCCGGCGCCCCGCTCGACGTCGACATCGTCGCAGCCGGGCACGCGCACATCGACGTCGCCTGGCTGTGGACGCTTGATCAGACCGTGCGCAAATCGGGCCGGACCTTCAGCACCGTGCTGCGCTTGATGGAGGAGTTCCCGACCTACACCTTCTCGCAGAGCCAGGCCCAGCTTTACAGCTACACCGAGAAGCATTACCCCGAGCTGTTCGCGCAGATCACCGAA
>JAEURK010000402.1 GCA_016789175.1 Anaerolineales bacterium | reverse complement strand
TGGTCACACGTTCACTACCATCGCTGCTCGCAACGCAGCGATCTCAAGGGTTTCCGAAAACTGGTCGCTACTCTGGAAGGGCCGAGCGGTGCGCAAGCTTTCGACCGCGCTTTGGATGTCGCGGCCGGTGAGCGGCCGATCAAGATCAAGGAATTCCTCGACACCCACTATTTGCTGGACGACATCATCGGCGCCAGCCGGGCCATCCTGGTCCCGACTGACGGATTGGGCCAGGAGGTGGTAGAGAAGTACCAGCCAACTATTCCGGTGATCACGGTCGAGATGGGGGTGACGGATCCTGAGCTGGATGCGCCAGCGGTCGAGAAGGAGATCCTGCGCATAGAAGCCGGGCACGACCCGAACGCGTTTATCGTCGGTGTGTTCGGCAGCGTCTTTCCGATCAAGCGCCTGCGGCAGATCTACCATGCGTTCCGGGACGTCTTGCACATAGCGCCGTCCGCCCGGCTTTTGATCGTGGGTGACGGACCGGCCGAATATGTTGCAGAGCTGGATCAACTCGCGCACGACCTTCAGATCGCCGCAGCTGTCCGACGAATGGGTCATGTCCCGGTGATGGATGCAGCCGACCGAAAGCGCTTCCATCAACTTCTGCAAATGTGCGACGTGGTCGTCAATCTGCGCTGGCCATCTCATAAGCAGATGTCGGGCACGTTAGCGCGCGCGATCGCAACGGGAAAACCGATCTTGATCACGGATCTCCCAGAATGGAGCCACCTACCAGAGGCCTTCTGCACGCGGATCCCCATTGGCGACGCCGAGGTGCCTGCGCTCACCAATGCATTGTGCGCTTTTGCGCTGGATCGCAGCCTGGTCGAACGACACTCGACCGCTGCCCGCTGTTATTTTGAACAACAAGGCGCTCTACCTCTAATGGCCGGTCGTTACGCTCAGATCATCGACGACCTAGCGCGGACTAAGCCGCCGGTTATCCACAAGACGGACACAGCCTGGCGCACCCGTGTCAATCGTGCGCTGGTCCCGGAGGATCTGCGGGCCGTTTCGATGAGCCGGCTCTGGAAGGCGCTTGGCCTGCCACGCGGGAATATGACGGACGACGGGGGCTTCCTGCCTCCACGGGTGCGGTTAGTCGACGTCGTCCAGGCCATTGCCTGGGACCTTCTTGAGGTCGATGGATCGCAACCCAACGGGGACGACCAGGTGCTGATCCTGGGAGCCGCCGCCCACGCCTTGCCTTTTGCGCTAACGAAACAGGGGTTGACTGTCACTGCTGCCAGCGACTACCTCGACAGCGACCGCCGATATGCGCGCATGTTGGTCACGCCGGAGCGCTGGACAACGGGCGATTTCCACCCACAGGCGCTTCGGGTCGTCCCGGGCGATCTCCATTCGATCGCACTGTCGGACGGGCAACTGAGCGCGATTGTGTCGCTTCAGCCACTCCACTTGTTAGCTGACCCCGATGAGATTTCCGAGCTGTTCGGTGTGTTTCACCGAGTATTGCGTCCGGGCGGCTTGGTGATCATCCCAGCTCATATTGCGCTGGCGGTTGCACCGGGACAAGAAGCGGCTGCGCACCAACTTGGCCTGGTTTCGGGTGTCCATCTGGAAGAACTGTCTGCCCAATACGATTTCGTCGCCGTGCAGCCCACAAGCCCGGCACCCAAAGCACCGCGTCTCCTGGTTACGCCCCAGATGAAGCTTGGGCAGGCCCATCTCGGCGACCTGACCGAGGCGGTGGAGACACCGGTCGCCATTACACAAGGGATCGTACACAGCCTGGCGGTCTGGGCCTATCGACGCGGCGACGGTCCAGCCAGACCAGGGGCGGGGACAGCGGGGCGACTGCGAGCCCGCAAGCATCGAGCCGCCGCCGCGAAGGCCGATCGACTGCTGCATCCTACCCAAGAGATCACTGCGTACCGTCACAGCCAATACGAGGCGCTCTCCATGGATAACCTCAACAATGCCTCGCTCCTGGCCAGGCTGACCCGGTTCAATCGCCTGCGCATGTTGGGCTGGGATCACCCGCTCCTCAATCGCTTGCCGGCGTTCATCGGCATGATCGTCCGCGGCATCGTGCGCCTGGTGTATCTTGGCGACACCTTGCAGGCCGAGGCCGAGGTCTTTGACGAACTGGCTCGCGTGTCGGCCTCAAGCGACCACAACCTGCGGCGCTCCCTGGAACGCCTGGAGGAATCTACCGCGGCCGTTGAGGCCGTGCTGCGAGAGGCGGGTCAACGAACACAACCCGGAGGGGATGCGGGCGGCCTGACGCTTCGGCTCGCGACCCTTTCCGACCAGGTCGCCCAGCTCAATAGCGAACGCGTGGCGAACCGCGAGGTCATTGAGCGGCTGCAAGCTCGACTGGATGCCTTGGCCGATGAGGTCACTGCGCTCAATGACCAGCCGCGTTCGGCAGGCGCCCCCTCGTAGACCGAATCGGCCGCGATTACCGGTCAGAGTCGTGGCACAATTGGCCGGGTGCCGCTTACGGGCGGCACCCGGCTCTTTGTTCGCCGACGATCTCACCACTGCAAAGCGACACCTCGCCTGGGACCTGCCAGATGCGCCCATCCCTTCCGATCAAGTTATCTCCCCAGGAGGCCATGCTCTATCTGCATGTGCCCAAGACGGCCGGCACCACCCTGATCGGCTTGCTTGAGGAGCAGTTCCAGCCGGAAGAGATCTGCGCCCTGGAGGCCTGGCTCGACCTGCCCAAGTACGATGTTGACTACAGCCCGTTTCGGTTTCTTCGAGGGCATGTTGCTTTCGAGATAGGCAAAGTCCTTCCGCGTCCTCTGCGCATCGTCACAATGTTGCGCGATCCGATCGAGCGCACCCTCTCGAATTACGAGATGATGCGTCGGCAACCAACTGATCCCTGGCACTTGGTTGTCAAGGACATGTCGATCGGCGAGTTCGTCGCCAGCCCGCTCACGCGCCACCTCTTTGAGAACACTCAGACCCGGCTCTTCGGCTCGACCTGGGATATACAGCGGATCACAGACATCTCGGCGGAGAAAGAGCGGATCCCGGCCGACCTCCTGGACGTGGCCAAAGATCGCCTGGCGGGCTGTGACTTCGTCGGCTTGACCGAACGTTTCCAAGAATCGTTGGATTTGTTGACTTACACGTTCGGTTGGTTCCCGCGCTCCGATATCGAAAGCCGAAACGTGGCGCCGGTCGGGCGGCTTCAACGCGACGAACTGACGCCCAATGTCCTGCACCAGCTTGAGGACCGGGTGCACCTGGATCTCGAACTCTATCGCTTCGCAGAGACCCTCTTTGCCGAGCGTCGGGCCGCAATGGTGAACGACCTTCTCCGGGTGCACTGGCGCTCATCTTGGGCAGGACTTCACATTGACCAGGCGAACGCCGATTTCTGCGCCGGCTGGGCCGGTGTCGGGTGGTACGGGCGCGAAATCCACCCCGACCATGGCTGTTTCCGCTGGATCGGACCAGGGGTGACTGCAACGGTCTGGCTTCCACTCCCGGCGGCCCGGCACCTGACCGTGCGCTTCCGGGTCATTGCTGCCTGCTCAGAGGCAACCCTCGAAGGTCTGCAGTTCACGGTCAATGGCGAGCCGATAGACCTAAGCACGAGTCACCATGCGCGAACCGGTCAGCTCTTCGCGGGCCGGATCCCGCCAAAGGCCCTGCAACTGGACAACCAGATCGCGGAATTGACCTGGACTCTGCCGCACACCCGCAAACCGGGCGAGTGGATGCCGGGCAACCCGGACCCGCGGGCACTCGGCCTGGCACTTAACCTCATTCAAATCATACCGGCCTGAGAGCCGGCCACCTTAACCCCCAAAAAGGCAGCATGATTACTACGCTCAACAAACCCTATGGCGGGCGCCTGATCCTTTTGCTGCCCGACAACGCCGACCAGGCCAAGGAGCGGGCGAGGCGCGCGTCGAGGCTCCCTTCGTTGCAACTGAACGCGCGGGCGTTGTGCGATCTCGAACTGCTCATGTCGGGTGGCTTCTCACCGCTCGACGGCTTCATGGGCGCCGCCGATTACCGGAGTGTGTTGGAGTCAATGCGTCTGGCGAACGGCATGCTGTTTCCGATTCCGATTACTTTGCCGGTGAGCGCCGACTTCAGTGTCGGACTGGATGGCGAAGTGGCCCTGCGCGATCCGCGCAACAACCTGCTGGCCATATTGCGTGTGGCTGAGCGATATCGGCGCGACCCTGAGACCGAGAGCCTGGCGGTCGCCGGAACGCGCGATATGGCCCATCCGCTGGTGTCGGAAATGGCTGGTTGGGGCCCGGACGCCATCAGCGGCCCGATCGAGGGTATCGCTCTGCCCCAGCATTTTAGCTTCACCGACCTGCGACTCACACCCGAGCAAACGCGCGCCCGTCTGGCGGAAATGGGCAATCCCAACGTCGTAGCCTTTCAGACCCGCAACCCGATTCATCGAGCGCATGAGGAGCTCACCAAACGAGCCGCCCAGGAAACCAGGTCGACGTTGTTGTTGCACCCGGTCGTTGGTTTGACAAAGCCGGGCGATATCGATGCCCATGCGCGGGTGCGCTGCTACCGTGCGGTAGCGGCCGGATATTTCGACCCCGGACAAACCCTGCTGAGCGTGTTGCCGCTCGCCATGCGTATGGCCGGGCCTAAGGAGGCGATCTGGCACGCCATCATTCGGCGCAATTTCGGCGCCAATGCCTTCATCGTGGGCCGCGATCATGCCGGGCCAGGTCGCGACTCAGCCGGTCGCCCCTACTACGCGGCCGATGCCGCTCAGGTGCTTGCCCAAACCCATCAGGACGAGCTGGGCGTAAAGATCCTGCCCTTCGAGGAGCTCGTTTATAACGCCGACACCGACGCCTACATCCCCAGCAGCCAGGCCAGCGGTCCGGGCATCCGTAGGATCTCCGGCACCGATGTGCGCGAACGCTACCTCGACGCCGGGCTGCCCTTGCCGAAATGGTTTACCCGCCCCGAGATCGCGTCCATCCTGGCGGAGACCAATGTCGCCCGACATCACCAGGGCTTTTGCATCTGGTTCACAGGATTAAGCGGCGCAGGCAAGTCGACGATCGCCGAGATCCTGGTGGAGCTCCTATTGGCCCATGGCCGACAGGTCACGCTGTTGGATGGCGACGTCGTGCGCACCCATCTTTCCAAGGGTCTCGGGTTTTCGCGGGCCGACCGCGATGCCAATGTGTTGCGAATCGGATTCGTCGCCTCGGAGGTGACGCGCCACAACGGTGTGGCGCTGTGCGCGGCCGTCAGCCCGTACGAGACCACCCGAAACCAGGTACGCCAATTGGTCGGCTCCGAGCGCTTTGTTCTGATCCACGTCAATACGTCGCTGGAAGTGTGCGAAACGCGCGATGTGAAGGGCCTGTATGCCAAGGCACGACGAGGCGAGGTCATCGGCGTCACCGGGATCGATGACCCGTACGAGCTGCCCGGCAGCCCGGATCTCGTCGTGGACGGTGCCACCGACGAGGCCTTGACCCATGCGTTGCGCGTGCTGGAGCTCTTGCAGAGCCGCGGCCTTGTACGCTCAACCGCTTAACCGGGGGCTGCCCTCGACACGTTCGAGCGCTGCGGCCAGGTCAGGCACAACGGTCACTTCGGTCAGGCCGAAGGAGGTCAGACGCGCCGCTTCGCTCTCGCCCCGTCCGGTGCGCACCAGAATCGGGCGTGCGCCAGCCGCCAGGCCGGCCTGAACATCGGTCAGCGCGTCGCCGATCATCACAGAGCGCGCCAGATCGATCGACCACTCCCGTGCGGCCTGCAGCAGCATGCCAGGCGCCGGCTTGCGACACAAGCTGGGCTCATCGTTTCGATGCGGACAGACGTAGAAGGCGTCGATCCCGCCACCTGTGGCCCGTGCCCAGGCAGAGAGGTGTGCATGGATCGCCGCAACAGTTGCGTGGGTTATAATCCCTTTTCCGATCCCGGCTTGATTGGTGACGACGATCACCCGATAGGCAGGTGATTGGTGACGGAACCGAGCAAGCGCCTCGAATGCCCCCCATATAGGGACGGCTTCGCCGATCGAGCGGACATAATCACTCTTGTTTTCGATGAGCACGCCATCTCGATCAAGAAACACCGCTGGATAGCTGGCAGGCATAGTGGGGTCCATCGAAGCGCATTATAGCGAACACCACCCATGAAGGTACTCATCACAGGCGGAGCCGGGTTTATCGGCTCCCACACCATGGATCTGCTCCTGGCGCGTGGTCACGCGGTGCGCATCCTCGACGCGCTTGAGCCGCCGGTCCATCGCGACCGCCAGAAGCCCGACTACATCCCGGCCGACGTCGAATTCCAGGTCGGGGATGTGCGCGATCGCTCGGCCTGGGTTAAGGCCCTCGAGGGCGTCGATGCCGTCTTCCACCTGGCGGCTTATCAGGACTACCTGCCCGATTTCTCCAAGTTCTTCCATGTGAACGCGGTCAGCACGGCCCTGCTGTACGAGATCATCGTCGAGCGGAAGCTTCCGATTCGCAAAGTCGTCGTGGCGAGTTCGCAGGCCGTCTATGGCGAGGGCAAATACGTGCGGGCCGACGGCTCGCCGTTCTACCCGGGCCAGCGCCCGGCCGAACAGCTGGCCGGCCACGTCTGGGAGCTGCTCGACCCCGAGACCGGCGCCCCGCTCCGCCCCGACTTCACCGATGAAAGCGGAGTGCGCCCGCACAACTCTTACGCAATAAGCAAATACACCGAAGAGCAGATCGCGCTCAACCTGGGTCGGCGCTACGGCATCCCGTCGGTGGGGATGCGCTACTCGATCGTCCAGGGGCCGCGCCAATCCTTCCGCAACGCTTACTCCGGCGCGCTCCGGATCTTTGCCATGCAGACGCTGGCCGGCGAGCGGCCTGTGATCTACGAAGACGGCCTGCAATTGCGTGATTACGTCTACGTCGGTGATGTGGCCGCCGCCAATGCCCTGGTCTTGGAGGACGCGCGCGCCGATTATCAGGCCTTCAACGTCGGCGCCGGCCGCACCTGGACCGTGCGCGAATTCGCGCGCACCATGGCCGAGGCCGCCGGCCGCCCCGAGCTCGAGCCCGTGATCCCGGGCGAGTACCGCTTCGGCGACACGCGCCACATCTTTTCGGCGACGGATAAGCTCCAGGCGCTGGGTTGGCGCGCACAGGGCGACCCGCAACGCAGCTGCCGCGAGTACATCGCCTGGGCCGGCAGCCAGGCCGATTTCGGCAATTACAGCCAGGCCGCGCGCGAACACATGAAAAAACTAGGGGCCGTGCGGTAGATAGTCCTCTGGTCCGGTAGTCTCGTGGTCATCTAGTCAGAGGGTGGTGAAGTCTGGTAGTCTGCTACTTTGCGCCCGACATATGACCCGCCTGCGGGGCTCTTGGGGCGACCAGACGACTGGACTATCCGACGAAGAGACAAACTTATGGACTCAATTGACCTATATCTCACCGAACTCGAGACCGTGATCCGCGAGATCTCCCGCGACGAGGTCCGGGACGCTGCGGATGCGCTGATGGCGGCGCGCGCCGCCGGCCGGACGATCTTCATCATCGGAAACGGCGGCTCGGCCGCCACGGCCTCGCACATGATGAACGACATCAACAAATTCACGATCGTCGCCGGCAAGCCGCGCTTCAAGGCGATCGCGCTGACCGACAATGTGCCGTTCATGACAGCCGTCGGCAACGACGCGTCTTACTACGACATCTTCGTCGAGCCCTTGATCAACCTGATGTCTGACGGCGACACGATCGTGGCGATCTCGGCCTCCGGCAACTCGCCGAATATCGTCAAAGCCGTGGAATACGCCAAGGGCCGCGGCGCAAAGATCATCGGGTTCTGCGGCCGGCCGGGCGGCAAACTCGCCCAACTCGCCGATGTCAAGGTGATCGCACCCAGCGACCGCATCGGGCAGCAGGAAGACGTGCATATGATCCTTGATCATTGCCTGTCGTTTGCACTGCTCGAGCGGATCAAGCAAGAGTAGCCGCGCTGATTGTCGATCTCGGATTGTTGATTTCTGATTGACGACTTGCGTTTGATGCTGTTCAGGCAGGTCGGTGGATACAAGCCGTTGCGACTCGTTGATCAGTGATCCCCTATCGTCAATCAGCCATCAACTTTCAGCAATGATATCGGTCGTCATCCCGGCTTACAACGAAGAACGGCGCCTCGCCGGCGGGCTGAACGAAGTATTGACCTTTCTAGGCCAGCACTTCAGCGATTACGAATTGATCGTCGTGGATGACGGTAGCCGCGACAATACCCGAGCGTTCGTGGCCACCGCCATCGCGCAGGAGTCGCGCGCGCGTCTGCTCACCTACCAGCCGAATCGCGGCAAGGGCTATGCCGTGCGCACCGGAGTGCTCGCCTCGGCCGGCGATCCCGTCATCTTTATGGACGCGGATCTCTCGACGCCGCTCTCCGAGATCCCGCGCATCCTCCAGGTGATGACCTCGCGCAACGCCGATGTGGTCATCGGCTCGCGCGGCCTGCCCGAGGCCGATATCCGCCAAAAACCCCCGCTCGGCCGGCAGATCGCCTCCCGCATCTTCGATGGCATCAAGCATGCACTGGTCGGTCTGCGCGGGCTGCGCGACACTCAGTGCGGGTTCAAGGCCTTTCGCGGCGGGGTCGCGCGCCAGCTCTTCGCGCTCAGTCGGATCGAACGGTTCATGTTCGACGTCGAGATCCTGCACCTCGCCGAACGCGCGGGGCTGACGATCGTCGAGCTGCCTGTGGCCTGGGCCGATATGCCCGGCAGCAAGGTCCGCTTCATCGAAGGCGTGATCAACATGTTTCGCGACCTCTGGCGGATCCGGCGCCTGCATCCCGGAAAGATCAGGATCGAGAAGGACGAGCGGGGTCCGGCGTCGGGCACCGGGCGTCAGTGACGCAGCGCTCAGGCGCGGGACGGTTCAACATGGCTATCGATCAATCTACACCGACGCCTGACGCTCGACCTCTGAAGCCCTTGCGCGCCCTGATCACTGGCGGTGCGGGCTTCATCGGCAGTCATTTGGCCGAGGCCCTGTTGGCCCAGGGCGCGACTGTCGTGGCCGTCGACAACCTGGCGACCGGGCGCTACGAAAACATCGCGCATCTGGCGTCTCACCCCGGGTTCCAGTACGTCTTTGAGTCGGCCACCAACGAGACGGTGATGGACCGGCTGGTGAGCGAATCGGACGTGATCTTTCACCTGGCTGCGGCGGTCGGTGTCGAACTGATCGTGCGCGACCCGGTCTGGACGATCGAGACCAATCTGCAGGCGACCGAAGTGGCGCTGCGCCTGGCGCGCCGGTATCGCCGCAAGTTGGTGTTGGCCTCGACCTCCGAGGTCTATGGCAAGAGCGCGGCGGTACCCTACCGCGAAGACGACGACCGCGTGCTCGGGCCGACCACCAAAAGCCGCTGGAGCTACGCCGAGTCGAAGGCTATCGACGAATTCCTGGCGCTGGCGTATCACAAGCAGTTCGGCGTGCCGGTCGTGATCTGCCGCTTCTTCAACACAGTTGGGCCGCGGCAATCCGGCAGCTACGGCATGGTCATCCCTCGTTTGGTGGCGCAGGCGCTGCGCGGCGAGCCGTTGACGGTCTATGGCGACGGCCATCAATCCCGCTGCTTCTGCAACGTTCGCGACGTGGTGCGCGCTGTCGTCGCGCTCGCAGCCGACCCCAAGGCCGAGGGCGAGATCTTCAACATCGGGTCGCAAGAGGAGATCACGATCCAGGCGCTGGCCGCCCGAATCGCGGCCCGGGCCGGGTCGCCGCCCGAGGTTCACCTGATCCCGTACGAGCAGGCTTACGAGAAGGGCTTCGAGGATATGGTCAGGCGGGTTCCCGCGATCGACAAGATCCAGGCCGCCATCGGCTGGTCACCGACGATCTCGCTCGACCAGACGCTGGACGAGGTGATCGAGCACTTCCGTCTGTCGGAAGGGCGTGGAGCCTAGGGCGTGGTGGTTGCCGCGTGTTGCGTGTGGCTAACAGCAGCCCCGAGCAAGCACGCTTCGCTCCTCGCTCTTTGCTCCACGCCTACTTCGTTCCGACCGCGAACACCTCGCGCTCAAAGAAATAACGAAACGGCGGGATCCCGAAGAGCACGCGGCGCGCAATCCGGAACAGGCCGCCCTCCTGGCGGTTTTGCGGCGGCGACTCGAGCCAGGCGCGCACGGCGCGAAGACCCGCCCGGCGCAGGTTGGCGGCCAGACTGAACTGGCTTTGCTCGTTCACGTGCACGTCGGCGTTGGCCGCCACGTTGAGCAGTCGGGGATCGCGTGGGTACCGATCGCCCTGCCCCATCAACACGCGCACGGCGCGCACCACCGGATAAGCATAGCGGTCGTACCAGACATTGGGCGCCGTGTGCACCACCAGCATGCCGCCGGGCTTGAGCACCCGCCGCGCTTCTTTGAGGCACAGATCCAGCTCCCACGGAAACAGGTGCTCGACCACGTCGAAGATCAGCACCCGTTCGAAGGCCCCGTCGGGGAAGGGCATCAGTTTGGCGTCGGAACGGGCCAGACCGGTTGGGGCCTGCAGCCCCTGCTCGCCGGCCAACATCTTGCGCGCCAGGTCGAGCGCGACCGGCGAGTAGTCCACGCCAAAAGCGGCCGCACCCAATTCGGCGCAATGTCGCACGATCTCGCCCCGGCCGCAGCCGAGATCGAGCACCCGCATGCCGGGTCGCACCTCGGCGATGGTAAAGGCTGCGTTGAGGCGCCGCGAGAGCCGCTGGCCCTGGCTCTCCGTGAACTCCGTAAAGCCTTCGCAGGCATTGAGGAAGTACTCCTCGGTGTACAACTCGGGGGGAAGCGATCGTTTATCTGTCATGTCGTCAGGTAGTCGCGTAGTCGGCTGGTCGGCTGGTCGCAGACCCGGTCGGTTCCGACAGCAACCGACGACCTGATAACGAGACCAGACGACGAGAAGACCAAATTATAGTCGGAGCCTCTCGCAGAATCACGCGCGGAGTCGCGCGCGAAGTCGCGCGCGAAGCTGCGCCTCCAATAACGCCACTTCAGCGACGCCCAGACGGCGCGCCAGCCATAGATACACCAGCGCGCCAAGCGCGCCCGGGACCAGCAGATGGATCAAGTGTCCGAACAGACCGTCGGGCAGCGCCAACAAGGTCAGGGCAGACAGTGCCGCCTGCATCGTGACAGCCATGACGATTCCGGCCAGCAGGATGCGCGCCAGGGTCGGCCACAAACCGCTCCCGCGAAAGCCGCCGATGCGCCGCGAGAGGAGCCAGCCGGTAATGCAGGCGTGCGCGATCTGTTTCAGAGCGTCCGCGATCATCAGGCTGAAGAAGCCGAACGGCTCGCGAAAGATCAGTGCGGCTGTGATGTAGATCACGACGGTCAATACGCCGATCAGCGACGGAACCCAGGTGTTCTGTTGCGCGTAGAAGGCGTTGATCAGCAGGAGATCGACCGCCGCGAAGCTCAGGCCAGCCAGGAAGACCTGAAGCATGGCGGCCGTGACCTGCGTGTCCGCCGCCTTGAATTGGCCACGTTCGAAGGCCGTGCCCACCACCGGCATGGCCAGCACAAAGAGCGCGATCGTCGCCGGCACGATCAAGGCCAACACCAGGTTCAGGCCCTGCACCAGCGTCGGCCGCACATCCTGACCGCTGGAGGCCTGGCGCGCCAGCGTCGGGAGCACCGCCGACGACACCGCCACCCCGACCAGGCCGAGCGGCAGTTGATACAGCGTCGTCGCATAATTCATCCAGCCAATCGCGCCTGTGAATTCCCAGGCGACGCCCAGGGCGAAGTAGATCGCCAGTTGCGAAATGATCGTGCTGACCACGATCGGCGCGTACATGCGCAGCACCCGGCGCACACCCGGA
Organism: Anaerolineales bacterium; assembly: GCA_016789175.1. GTDB lineage: Bacteria > Chloroflexota > Anaerolineae > Anaerolineales > UBA6663 > UBA6663. Next base: position 22,158 of record JAEURK010000402.1, on the reverse strand, counting down.
TGGGTCAGGTCCAAGCCAAAGCGCAGCGCTGAGAAGCCGTCGCGCAGGCCCGGCAGTTGCAGGGCCACCTGCAGGGTTGCACCAAGCAACAGGCCGACCGCCATGGACGTCACGCTCAATCGACCGGCCAGCAACACAGTCGCCAGCACGATCCCGGCGTTGAATACGGTCGTGCTAAAGGCCGGCAACGAGAACCGCTTGAGCGCGTACAGCAGACTGGTGAGCACACCGGCCAGGCTCATGAGGACGACCGCCGGCAGCATCAGGCGCAACAGGTCAGCCGCCTGCGCCTGTGCGACGGCGTTGTGCTCACGGCCGAGGATAGCCACCAGGGACGGCGCCGCCAGGATCAGAAGTGCGACCAGCAGGCTGACCCCGGCCGCCGCCAATGTCAGGACGGCGCCCGCCAGGCGCCAGAGCTCGCGCCGGTCGCGGCCCTCGGCGGCGTAGTCGCTAAAGACCGGCACCAGGGCCGAGTTTACAAGACCGCCGGTCACGAGATCGTAGACCTGGGTCGGCACGGTCAGGGCCAGCTGCAACGCGTCAACGTGCGCGCCGGTGCCGAACAGGCCGGCTTTGACCGCTTCACGCACATAGCCGAGGACGCGGCTGGCGACGTTGCCCAACGCGATCCAGGACGCGCCGCGCGCGATCTCGCCGACCGACTCGGCAACGGGTTCTTGCGGAATGCCAGGGGTTTCCATAATCGCGTCGGGGTGTCGGGCGACACCCAAAGCGCTGGTCGATTGTAACAGCCCACAACCGGCGCTATCCAGCGCCCACCGCGTCCAACCGTCCAGCGGGCCGGTAAGCCCTATCGTCATGAGATGCGTATTTCGGCGTCCCCGTTATCTTTCGAAGAGCCCGAGCCCTCGTCGCCAGGCGACTGGCTCCTGACACCGATCCTGGCCTTTTTGGCGGTGCCGATTCGAATCTGGCTGGTCGTCTGTGCGGCTGTTCTGTGCGTGCTGGGCCTTCTGGGCTGGGAGCTCTCGCGCAGCAACTCCGATCTGGCCGGCCTGGCCCGACCGAACTTCAGCGACTTCACATTCTCGGACAATTACAAGCGTCTGACCCGCCTCAGCGACGGCAAGACGTGGACGCTCAGCTACGAGCCGCGCTCGATCACGACCTTCGTCGGCACCGTGCGCCACGTCGAACACTGGCATGACGCCGGCCTGCCCTTCATGACCCATGACGTGCTGGTCACGACCCGCGATTACGCCGACTCACGTCTTGTCACGACCAACGTCTTCGACCACCACTTCTCGTGGTGGGCCGATGAAACACCGACCGGGACGATCAACCTGCTGCACATCGCACCGCTTAACGAAGCGATCTACGATGAATTGCTGCTGCTCAAGAACTGGCAAACCGTGCGGCTTACAGGCCCCGAAATCCTGCGGATCGACTTCCTGGATGATCAAGGCCATCCGACCGGCGCCTATTGGCAGGATGCCGGCTGCAACTCGATCTTGATCACGGGGGTCGAGATCACATCGCCCTGAGCCTTCCTGAGGGAGTGAGCGAACCGCGAAGACGCGGAGTCCGCCACGTGAACCGTGGCGGACTCCGCGTCTTCGCGGTTAATCCGGTATCAGTGGCCCGGCTAGAGGTGATCCTTGATTGAAGAGGCTGCCTTCTGAGTCATGCCGGGCACTGTGAGCAGATCCTCCAGGCTGGCGGCACGAATGCCCTCCAGCGACCCGAAGCGCCGCAACAGAGCGCGTCGACGGGTTGGCCCGATCCCGGGGATAGAGTCGAGCTGCGAGGCCAGGCCGATCTTGTTGCGCCGGGTGCGATGCGCGCCAAGCCCGAAGCGATGGGCCTCGTCGCGCACGCGTTGCACAAGATAGAGCGCCGGTGAGCGCCGCGGCAGGAGCACACTGGCCGGCCGGCCCGGCTGGAAGATCTCTTCCTGTTGCTTGGCTAGGCTGCAGACCGGCACGGCCTCGAACAGCCCGAGCGTCTGCAACACCTCCACGGCGACCCCGAGCTGGCCCTTGCCACCGTCGATGATCAACAGATCGGGCAGGCGCGCGAAGCTCTCGTCGGCCTTCTTGCCGGGCCGGGTCGGCAATGTCGGGACTTCGCTTTCCGGGCGATCGGCGTCGAGATAGCGCTGGAAGCGCCGCGTGAGCGCCTCGCGCATCGATGCGAAATCGTTCGGGCCGTCGACGGTCTGGATATTGAACGAGCGATAATGCTGCTTACGCGGCACGCCCTGTTCGAACACCACCATGGCCGCAACCGTCGCAATCCCCTGGGTGTTGGAGATGTCGAAGCACTCGATCCGATTGGGCGGCTTGGGCAGCCCGAGCGCGGCCTGTAGCTCACCCAGCGACTGCTCCTGACGCAACGTGTCGGCGTCCCACTCGGCCTTGAGCGTGGTCAACGTGTCTGCGGCATTCTCGGCCGCCATCTTGATCAGGTCGGCCTTGACCCCGCGCCGGGGCACGGTCAGCAGCACTTTTTCGCCGCGCCGGCCGCGCAGCCATTGTGTGACGATCTCGGCCTCGGGCATATCCTCGGGCAGCACGACTTCGGCCGGCACATAGGCCGCCTCGCTGTAGAACTGTTCGACGAACTGGGTCATCACGTCGACGTCGGCAGCCTCCTCGGTGCCTTCAAGCACGAAGTACTCGCGCCCGATCAGCTTGCCGGCCCGGACGAAGAAGACCTGCACACAGGCCGTGCGCTCGTCGCGAGCGAAGGCGATCACATCGCTGTCCATCTGCTCGGTCGTGACGACTTTTTGCTTCTCGACCACGCGCTCGATCGCCAGAAGCTGGTCGCGCAGTTGCGCGGCGCGCTCGAAGGCCAATTCCTCCGAGGCACGCACCATCTCGCTGCGCAGGCGCGCCACGACCGGCTCGGTGTGCCCGCGCAGAAAACGGCCGAGGTCGTCGATCATGGCCCGGTATTGGGCCTGATCGACCGCGCCGACGCACGGGCCCTGGCACAGCTTGATGTCGTAGAACAAACAGGCGCGCGGGTCGTTCCCGGTGATCACGCGATCGCAGGTCAAATACGGGAAGATCCGGCGCACGACGTCCAGGGTCTGATAGACCGCCCAGGCGCTGGTGTACGGGCCGAAGTAACGACCGCCGTCGTCGTCCATACGCCGGGTGACGGTCACCTTCGGGAACGGGTCGGCCGCATGGATCTTGATGTACGGGTAGCGCTTGTCGTCCTTGAGCCGGATGTTGTATTTCGGCCGGTGCTTCTTGATCAGGTTCATCTCGAGGATCAAGGCCTCGAGCTCCGAACCGACCACGATGTATTCGAGATCCGCGATGTGACGCACCAACTCGCGCGTCTTGGCCGAGTCGACGCTCTCGTGGAAGTACGAACGCACCCGATTGCGCAGGTTGATGGCTTTGCCGACGTAGATGATGCGGCCGCTGGCGTCGTGGTACAGGTAACAGCCCGGCTTGGTCGGCAGCGTGTCCAGTTTGGCGCGAAGATGATCGGAGACGGTCATACCAGCGGGATTATATCTTTTGACCCACCCCCTGCTGCCCGCCGTCTATAATCCGCGGATGCATCTCCTCCGGGCTAAACACACGGCCTGGCGCTGGGCCCTGGCTCTGCTGTTGCTTGGATTCACCTTGCGCGTCGTCCGGCTCGGCGACCAGAACGTCTGGTACGACGAAGGCTTCTCGGTCTTCATGGCCCGCCAGGATATCGGCGACCTGCCCCGCGAAACGGCGCTGGACGTCCATCCACCGGTGTACTTCGCGCTGCTGCACGGCTGGCGCCTCTTGGCGGGAGACAGCGAAGCCGCACTGCGCTATCTCTCAGTGCTTGTCAGCGTGATCATCCTGGCGGTCGGTTATCGGATCGTCCACAGCCTGGCGGGTGGGCGGGCCGCTCTGCTCGCGACGACGCTCCTGGCGCTGCAACGCGCCTCGATCTGGTACAGCCAGGAGATCCGGATGTATGCGCTCACGATGTTGTGCGCGCTCCTGGCGCTGGGCTTTGCCGTCGCCTGGATCCGGGGCGGCGGGTGGCGCCCCCTGGTCGGCTACGGCCTGTCGATCGCCGTCGGCCTTCACACGCTGTACCTGTTCGTGTTGACTCCGATCGCGCTCAACCTGGCGGTCGCAGCTCTGTGGTTGTGGCCCGGTCCACGCCGCACCTGGCGCGCACTGGGGGCCTGGGCCCTGGCTCAGCTCCTGGCCGCGCTCAGCCTGGCGCCGTGGCTGGCCTTTGCGATCCCGCTCAGGCCCGAGCGCTTCACTGATTCGTCGCCGGCCGGGTTGACCGATGTGCTGGGTCTTTGGCTCAACACCTGGCTGGCCGGGACGGCCGTCGACATCTGGAGGGACGTGCCGGTCTATCTGCTCGGCCTGGGCGTCGTCGCCTTAGGCGCCTGGCTGATTGGGCGGGCGCGCACGCCGCAGCCCATCCTCTTCTTTGAGCTAGCGGCCGTCAGCGGCGCTGCCGTCACGATCGGCCTGATCTGGATCCTCAACCTGCCGTCGCGTTTCCAGCTGACGTTCACGCCCACGCCCCGCTATCTGATCACCTTGATCCCCTGGGCAGTCCTGGCCCTGGGCCTGGCCCTGGATGCGGTCTGGGCGCGCTGGCGGCGGCTGGGGCTGGGCCTGAGCGTCGCGACTGTGCTGGTTGTGGCCGCCTATGTGCCCGGGTATTACGGCGACCGCGTGCTCAACGACACCTTCCGGTCGGCAGCCATGACCCTGGCGGCCTATCGTCAACCGGGCGACGCGGCCCTGCTGCACAATGACCGCGAGTGGCCGATGGTGGATTACTACCTCGACGGCCAGGGACACGGTAATGTGCCGAACGCGATGTACATCAGCGACGACGCGGTGGCGGCCGGCCAGGTCCAACCGCTCTGGGAGACGCACGAGGCGGTCTGGCTGCTGTTGACGCGCGAGTCCCTGATGACCGATTACGACCGCCGGATCGAGCGCTGGCTGGCGGAGCGGGCGGTCGACAGTCGCGCCTGGGATTACGGGCCCAATGCCCGTCTGTGGATCTTTGCGCGCACCCCTGAGCGCGCCGCAACGCTGTCGCAGATCGCGGTGGAACCAGCCGCCGGGCCCCAGGTCGAGGTCGTGCCAGGGCTCACGCTTGTCGGGGTGGAGCGCGCGCTGAGCGAGGTCCAGGTGGGCGACACCCTGCGCGTGTTCCTATACTGGCGCGCGACGCAACCCGTCGAGCCGGGCACGCTTGGCCTGCGCCTGACGGGTCTGTTCGGCGGCACGGCCGACGAGATCCCGTTCGTGCCCGCGCTCGAGGCGGGCGCGGTCGTGCGCCAACAGGTGGATTTCCCGATCCGGCCTTACGTCGGGGCCGGCCGCTATCGCGTGCACATCGCGACGGCCCCGGGCGGATCGGTGCTCGGGCCGGCGCTGTTCGAAGTCGGTGTGGCGCCGGCCCAGGCGTTACCGGCGAGCGCAGGCCCGCTGGCGCAGCCGATCGACTCGTTGTTCCAGAACGGGCTTGCGATCCGGAGTTGGGAACCGTCGTCCCAGGTCGGACAGCTGCAGGTGGCCCTCGAGTGGGACGTGACCCGCCTGATCGCTCGACGAGTCAAGCAATTCTGGCACCTGATCGGCCCGGACGCAGCCACCGAGCGCCGGGCCCAGGTCGATGTCGAGCCCCTGGCCGGCGCGCCGCCAATGACGGCCTGGCCGTTGGGCGCCCGCGTCCGCGATCGGATCACGTTTGCGCTTCCGGTCGATCTTGCGCCGGGCCGATATACTATTCTGACAGGTCTCTATGACCCCATCACGGGCGAACGCGTGCCCGTGATCACGGTCACCGGCGCCGTGCTCGGCGATACGGTGACGCTAGGATCGGTGGAACTCCCTTGACGACGGACTCGCTTGCACACCAGTTGGGCGACTTACTCAAAGCGCGCGGCCAGACCGTGGTCACGGCCGAATCGTGTACGGGCGGCCTGATCGGCGATTTGATCACCGACGTCTCCGGCAGCTCCGCCTTCTTCCTTGGCGGCGCAATCGTGTATGCCAACAGCGCCAAACAGCGGTTACTGGGCGTCTCGCAGGCCACGCTCCTGCAACACGGCGCCGTCAGCGAAGCCACCGCGATCGAGATGGCGGCCGGGGCGCGCCGATTGTTCGATGCCGATTACGCGCTCTCGGCCACCGGGATCGCCGGGCCGGACGGGGGAACGCCCGAGAAGCCGGTTGGGCTGGTGTACATCGGCCTGGCGATGCGCGAAGGCGCCTGGGCGCGGCGGTGCGAATGGTCGGGCGATCGCCAGGAAAACAAACGCCAATCGGCCGACGCCGCACTGACGTGGTTGATCGAACATCTGAAAGAGTCCGCGGCCTCCGCGACAGTCGCACCGGTCGTGCCCGCACCCCGGGGCGCGCCCAAACACAACGCCATCCGCGAGCCCAGCGAGGTCGAGGCCATGTTCGCCCACAACGGGAAGGTGCGGGTGCTGCGTTTCACTTGGAAAGGACGCTCGTGGCCGGTCGTCAGCCAGGGCCGGCAACGCGACACCGGCGGTGAGCTGCGCACCCTGGTGATGACCACCCGCGATCGCGTCTACGAATTGATGTACGAGCGCAGCTCGGAGAAGTGGTTCGTCACGTTGGCGTCGGAAGATCGACTGGTGGCGTAGGGATTGCTGATTGCCGAGGGTCGATCCTGCGCGAGCGCCGGTCAAGCGCCAGGATGGCGCGCCAGACGCTGGCGTCGCTCGGCCAGCGATGAGGCGCGGTGCCCTTACGACAGGTTCGGGACCACCACGCGCACGAGCGCCCAGGCTGCGAAGAGCGCGAGTGCAGCCACGGCGGAAAGCGTCAACACGGGCTCGACCCAGGTCGGCGTTTTCGATGCGCGACGGACGAGGGCCAGCGCCCAGCGGACCCACTCGCGCACGCCGGCAGCGCCGACCAGGCCGAGCGGGAGCAGGGCCGAGTACAGGTAACGGCCCTGGAATTGCTGAAACCCCAGGTTGTAGTAGACGAAGACCCCGGCCGTGCTCAGGCCGAGCATAGCCAGGATCGCCAGCGCCCACCGCTGATCGATCGTCAGCGCCCGCGCCGAGCGCCAGAACGCCACGACCCCTGCCAGCAGAGCCGCGGCCGTCGCGACCAGCAGGATCTTGACCGTGCGCGGGTCCAGCGGCACGCCCATCCAGCCGAACTGCCCCCAAAAGCTGGTGAAGGTCGTTTGCAGACCCGCGTTCAGATACGGCGCCAGCCCGCCGGCGGACTGAATGCCGTGCGCCGTCGTCGGTTGACCGGTGACAATCTGGTTGTGATGCATGCCGCACACGAAGTCGGTCGGGCCGCAGACGACGGCGTTCCGCCCCCAGTACAACGCCCCGATCAGCAGCGCGGGCCCCATGATCGCAAGCCCGCGGCGGAACGCCGGCGCGAGACCGTCACGCTGCCAGAGCCAGAGCACCAGCCCACCCACTGCCGGGACCAGCACATACGACCAGACCTTGGTCAGGAAGGCCAGCCCCAGGATTACCGGCAGCGCCCAGGACCCGCGGCCGCGCGGCGCCGTCGACACACGCGCCTCGCGGACCAGCAGCCAGGCGCCCGCGCACACCCACAGCTCGGAGAGCGAATCGTTGTTCACGCTCGCCAGGATCGCGAGATGCTGCGGGATGAAGGCCATCAGCCCGACGGCCACCACCGGCAGCCACGAACTCGGCCCGGTCAGCACGCGCAGGGCCAGGTAGGCGAAGATCAGGGCGCCGGCGCCAAAGAGCACCGAGACCAGTCGCACCGGCAGCAGTGCCCCACCGCCGAGCCAAAAAGCCGGGACGGCCAGCAGATAAAAAAGGGGCGGCTGATAGTCCTGATACTGGACCCGGTCGAGCCCGACCTCGGGGGGGAAGCCCGCGCCCACGACCTGCTCGAGAAAGGCCTGATCGTAGTCGCCGGGCTCCAGCTGCGGCAGGGTGCCGGTCTGGGCGATCTGGCGGACGACGTTGTAGTGGGCGGGCTCGTCAGGCGCCTGCCAGTCGGGCGTGAGGGCCGCATACTGCGCGGCCAGCGCCAGATAGACCGCGAGGACGATGGCGAAGGCAATGCGTTGCATGCTGGAATTATAGGAGACCGCCCGTCACGGCCAGGTCACGATTCCATATCCGGCGATATGCGGTATCGCCGCATATCGCCGGATATCGCCCAATGCAACCGATCGGCCGGCTGATGCAACTATTATTCATACGTGGACGATTCGATAGCGCGCCTGGTCGACCGGGCCCGCCGCCATGAACACGAGGCCTTTGCCGAGTTGCTGACGTTCAGCCTGCCGATGGCGCGCGCCTTGTGCTCGCGCCTGCTGCCCGACGGCGGCGATGTGGACGACGTCCTGCAGGAGGCCTGCCTGCAGGCGTGGCTCGGCCTGGATGGCCTGCAACGGCCCGAGCGCTTCAGGCAATGGCTGACGGGCATCGCGCTCAACCTGGCACGGATGCGAGCCCGGGCGTGGCGTCCGAGGCTGCCGCTCGAGAGCAGCCTGGGCGATGCCATCGACTCGGTCGAGGCCGTCATCGAAGCCGAGGAGCTGCGCCGCGATGTCAACGAAGCGGTCGGCGGCCTCCCGGACTCAGCCCGCTCGACGGTTGCGGCCTTCTACTTCGACGGCCGTTCGTTGCCCGAGATCAGCGCCGACACCGGTACGCCGGTCGGCACGCTCAAGGCACGGTTGTCGCGGGCTCGCCAAACATTGCGGTCGGCGTTGGTCGCCAGGCCGTCGGCCCCAGCGGAGATACCCGACATGATCGAAGTCATCGTCCAAGCCGTCCTGACCCAGGAGCCACCGACTGACCCGGCGCGGCCGGTTCGCGTCCTCGTCCTGGCCGAGAAAGCCGGCGCTCGCGTCCTGCCAATCTGGATCGGCCGGGTGGAGGGCGACTTTCTGGCCCTGCAGCTCAGCGGCCAGGCACCGCCGCGCCCGCTGACGCTCAACCTGCTGGCGCAGATCCTGTCCATCACAGGCATGACGCTCGAACAGGTCGCCATCAACCGCCTGCACGACGAGGTCTTCTACGCCACGCTGGCGTTGACGGTTGGCGGACAGCCGCAGTCCGTTGATGCCCGCCCGAGCGATGCCGTCAACCTCGCGATGCTGAAGGGCGTGCCGATCTTTGTCGCGGCCGAGATCCTGGAGAGCCAGGGAATGGCATCTGATGCGTTGGGATCGCATCTGACGGCGCAGGCCCCCCCCGAGCCCATGACCTGGGTGCCGGCAGTGCCGCCGGAATGGCAGAAGGCAAAGTGAGTCAGCGGTCCGCAACCACCGATTGCGCGCGGTCAGCGGTCAGCGACGAAGTGCCGGGCCGGCGCCCGATCGTGTCAAGCATGACTTCAGTCGTCACACCCGCCGAGGCCGACTGGACCAGGGCTCGACTGACGCCCGACGCCTTCTCCGCTACAATCGCGCCATGACCGTGCTCGTCGCGCAGGACGTGATCGTGCGGATCCGCAAAGGCGTGCGCTATCCGGGGCCGGGCGTGCAACGCCGCGTGCTGCTGCGCGAGCGCGACGGCGATCGTCTGGTGCATCTCTGGGCCGGCGCCGATGACGGCGACTTCGCGGCCCTGGCGATCGCGGGCAAGACACCGCCCACGCCCACCATCTACGATGTGACCGTGGCGACCTGGCACGCAGCGGGCCTGAGCCTGAAGGCCGTGTGGCTGCCCAACCCCGACGACCCGGCCCGGCTCGATCTCAGCGGGCCGGCCGGTCCGCTCACGCAACTGGCAGCACCCGTCGATGCCGTCAATCTCGCGCTGCGGTGCGACGTGCCGATGGACATGCCGGAGGACGCACTGGCCGAGTGCGGCATCCCGACCGCCGAATTGTGGGACACGCTGCTCGCCGAGGAAGCAGCCTTCGCGGCCGAGTTACGCGACCATCTGCCGCCGGATATGGGCGTGGCGTTTCCCGGAGAGGACGCGCTCGAATGGCGCTCGATCGTGCCGCCGGAATGGCGGTTGTATCATGGAGCGTAAGGCGCAGGGCGAGGAACGAACCCTACCGCACGGCAGCGGCACATAGAGCAAGACGCGCTTTCGCTCCTCGCCCTGCGCTCCTCGCTCAACTCTGTCCCAGGCGCTGGCGCTCTTCAGCAGCCACGCTTTCCTCAAGCTTCTTGAACAGCGGCGCGGGTGCGCGCAGCGCATGCCCGCCCTGGAGCGTGCTCGGCGCCCACCGTGCAGCCACACCCGTGGCATCGTAGGTCAGGCCGATGTGGCTGCTGGCGCTCTCAGCGTAGTCGACAACCTTGTGCTCGCCGGCCAGTCTGCCGTCATAGCCCAGAAAGCCGTGCAGCCGTTGCGACGTGAACGGCAGAAACGGCGCGAACAGGATTTTGAGCGAGTCGATCGCGCGCAGCGCCACGTAGATGCTGCGCCCGGCCGCGGCCTTATCGGTCTTGACCTGGAACCACGGGCCGTTGGCGTCGAGATACTTGTTGACCTCGGTCGCCAGCGCCACCACTTCTTCTAATGCGGCGCGCAGCTTAACTGCCTCGATCAGGCCGCCGACCCGGTCGAAGCCGGCCTCGATCTTGGCCAGCAGGGCCTGATCGGCCTCGGTCAGCTCGCCGGGCTCGGGCACCTGCCCCACCCAATGCTTGTTGGTGAACGCCAGGACGCGGTTGCACAGGTTGCCCCAGGTGGCGACCAGTTCGTTGTTGTTGTGCTGAACGAACTCGTCCCAATCCCAGTCCGCGTCCTTGCTCTCGGGCATGATCGCGGTCAGGTAGTAGCGGAGCGCATCCGGGTCGTAGCGGCTGAGGAAGTCGAGGCCCCAGACCGCCCAATTGCGGCTGCCGCTGATCTTCTGGCCCTCGAGGTTGAGGAACTCGTTGGCCGGGACGTCGTAGGGCAGGTTGATGCGTTTGGTCGGGTCGTCCTCGTACAGGCGCTCGATGCCCAGCAGCTCGGCCGGCCAGATCACGGCGTGGAACGGGATGTTGTCCTTGCCGATGAAGTTGAAGATCTTGGCCTGCGGGTCGTACCACCAATCCTTCCACGCCTCGGGCCGGCCGTTGTTCTTGCCCCACTCGATCGTGGCGCTCAAGTAACCGATGACGGCCTCGAACCAGACGTACAGGCACTTGCCCTTTTCGGCCCAACCCTCGACCGGCACCGGGATGCCCCAGACCAGATCGCGCGTGATCGGGCGCCCGCGCAGATCGCCGCTGTCGACCTGGGCGATCGAGGGGTTGAGCACCTGTGAGCGCCAGTGCTCCTTGCCGGTGTGCAACCACTTGCTCAGCTCGGGCGCCGACTTGGCGAGGTCGAGGTAGTAATGCTCGGTGTCGCGCAGCTCGAGCGCGCCGGTCGAGCCCTTGGCACGGGGGTTGATCAGCTGCGTGGCGTCGAGCAGATTGCCGCACTTGTCGCACTGATCACCGCGCGCGCCGTCATAGCCGCAGATGTAGCAGGTGCCTTCGACGTAGCGGTCCGGCAGGAAGCGGCTCTGCTCGGGCGAGTACCACTGCTTCTCGACCTGCGTGTACAGATAGCCGCGCTCGAGCAGACGCAGGAAGATGTCCTGCGAGACTTTGAAATGGTTCTCGGTGTGCGTGCTCGTGTACAGGTCGTACGTGATCCCGCACGCGACGAACAGATCGATGAAGTGCTTGTGAAAGCGCTCGTACACCTCGAGCGGCGTCTTGCCCTCGGCATCGGCCCGTACCGTCACCGGCGTGCCATGCGAGTCAGACCCGGACACGACCAGGACGTTCGCGCCCTTGAGGCGATAGTAGCGGGCGACGATATCGGCCGGCAGATGCGACCCGACGATGTTTCCGACGTGGATCTCGGCGTTGGCATAGGGCCACGCGATACAGATCAGGATGTTCTCAGCCATTGCGAAATCTCCTGCGGCATTGTACTGGCTCCGCAGAAAACCGAGCGCCCTCGTTTTCTGCGTGATTTGGGCAACAAAAACGCCAGCCGAGGCTGGCGGCGCCAGCGTCGCTGGCGGTGAAGATCCTGCCGTAGACCGGGTAAGCGCGGGGCGCGTCTACCGGGCCCGAACGGACCCGGCTCCTCGGTGCCGAGCCCGCATCGGCAGGCGACGCATGCGCATGCCAAAGCGGTCGTAGAACATGGAGCCATTGTAACGTAGGAGTCAAGACACCGGGAGTGCAGGGCTATCGCGTCTTATTCGCGAAGACCGGGTTCTTGGCCACGAATTTCACGAATTGAAACGAATTCTCACGAAAGGGGATCGTTCGTGCCAATTCGTTTCAATTCGTGAAATTCGTGGCATAAATCGCACCGTTTCACTTTAGATGCGTTAGCCCTGACCGGGAGTGCCCGGTGTCTTTCCGCCACACCGCGATAGAATCTATACATGACGTCTTCAACCACTGAGACCATCACGCTGGGCGGCGGCTGCTTCTGGTGTGTCGAGGCGGGCTTCTCAGAGATCCAGGGCATCCTATCGGCGGTCTCCGGGTATTCCGGCGGCTACGTCGAGAACCCGACCTATCGCATGGTGTGCGACGGCGTCACCGGGCATGCCGAAGTCGTTCAGGTGACGTACGACCCTACGCTCATCTCGACCCGCGCCGTGCTCGAGATCTTCTTCACCCTGCATGACCCCACAACCTTGAACCGTCAGGGTCACGATGTCGGCACCCAATATCGGTCGGCGATCTTCTATCACACCGATGCCCAACGGGACGTCGCCGAGGCCGTAATCGCCGAGCTCGACTTGGCCAAGGTCTGGCCGGATCCGATCGTGACACAAGTGCAGGCCTTCGAAAGCTTTTACGTCGCTGAGGATTACCACCAGCATTACTATCGTGAAAATGCACGCCAACCGTACTGCCAGGTGGTGATCGCGCCCAAGCTGGCGAAGCTGCGCAAACGCTACGCGGAAAGACTAGTCACCAGAACCACTCAATAGGCGCTCGAGGTGCGGGCGGGCCGCCGCGATCGCCCGCCCGCGGTGACTGATTTCGTTCTTCAACGCTTCCGGAAGCTCGGCCATCGTAGCGGATCGTTCGGGTATATAGAAAACCGGGTCGTACCCAAAGCCGCCCGCGCCCCGCTCCTCCAAGGCGATCTCGCCCTCGCAAACTCCCTCGAACGTGGTCAGCGCCCCGGTGGGCGCGCGCACGGCCACCACAGCTCGAAAACGCGCCGTGCGCGGGGTCGGCACTTCCGCCAGCGCTCCCAATAATTTGGCGCGGCGCATGGCATCCGTGGCGCCGTGACCAGCGTAGCGGGCCGCATAGACGCCCGGCGCGCCATCCAGGGCGTCAACCTCGAGGCCGGAGTCGTCCGCGACCGTGAGCAGACCGCTGGCGGCCCCAAAGGCCTCGGCCTTCAGCACCGCGTTCTCGGCGTATGTCGTCCCGGTCTCTTCAACCTCGAGCGCCAGGCCCAACACGGCCGGTGTCAGGATTTCCACCTCCAGATCCCCGAGCAAAGCCAGTAGCTCGCGCTGCTTCCCCCGGTTGTTCGATGCAAGCAGGATTGTTTTCATGTCGGCTATCCGCAATACAACCAGACCCCATATACAGGCATCAGCATCAGTCGCCGCCAATATGTCAGTAGTGAAAGCCCTTGATTCACAGAGATTTTACGCGTCTTAACGATGTGAGTGCTTGACTTGCGAGTCTTGCGTATGTTACGATCCTTCACGCCAATTTTACCAATTATAGTTTCACGCGCACAGGGCCTGGCCCTGGCACACCCCCCACCTGTTGGGGTGTCAGCTATGCGCACCAAAGCTTTGGGGACACGGCCCTGAACATCAGCGCTCAGCTTCTTCGGCTCAATGTCGGCTTTCTGATCAAAGAGAGCGTGGGCTACAGCCGGACGATTCCTTTTGCCGAGGCGGTCGCCGAGATCGCGCCGGACTTAACGGTGTCGGACCTGCGCGGCGACATCACACTGACCCGCACGCCGCAGGGGCTTTACGTTCAGGGCAAGTTGATGGCTCGCGTCCAGGGCGAGTGCAGCCGCTGCCTCGATGCCGCGCTTGTCGAGCTCACCGGTCGGCTGGGCGAGATGTATTACTACCCGGCCAACACTGCTCCGGCGGATGCGCTCACGATCCCGGAGGACCTGAACCTCGACCTGGCGCCCGAGATCCGTGACGACATGCTGCTCTCACAGCCCATGCACGTGCTGTGTCGGCCGGAATGCAAGGGCCTGTGCCCGACCTGCGGCGTCAACCTGAATCTCGAGCAGTGCGACTGCGTCGACGACGATATTGATCCGCGGCTTGCCAAACTGAAAGACTTGCTCAACTAATCCCGTTCGGCGCTGCCGACCAGGACACGCTTAGGGCTCGTGGAGATCTCCGTTATGAAGTACACGAACACCACCGGGAAAGACGCTGAGTTGATCGGGATGCTGATGGACCGGGCCACGCGCCAGGGCTATCTGCTCACCGACGACATCATTGAGGCGTTCCCGCAGGCCGAGAGCGCGTCCGAGCAACTCGAGGAGTTGTTTGCCTTCCTGCACGGATGCGACATCGCCGTGTACGACGAGCGACGCCAGGTGCCGTCGAAGATCCGATCGCTGGCCGCGCATCGCCAGCATGACGAAGGCAGCTTCGACCTGAGCGGCATCTCGATCGACGACACCGTCGGCCTGTATCTCAAAGAAATGGCCCGCGTCCCCCTGCTCTCGACCGAGCAGGAGGTCGATCTGGCCAAGCGCATCGAGCGCGGCTGGAAGGCCGAGGCCCAGGTCGAAAAGATGGGACCCAACGTCGACTTCAAGAAGCGCGCCCAGCTCCAGGGCCAGATCGAAGACGGGCGCGCCGCGCGCGAGCACATCATCAAGGCCAACACCCGCCTGGTGGTCTCGATCGCCAAGAAGTACATGGGCCGCGGCGTGCCGTTCCTGGACCTGATCCAGGAGGGCAACCTGGGCCTGATGAAGGCGGTCGAGAAGTACGAGTGGCGCCGCGGCTTCCGCTTCAGCACCTACGCGACCTGGTGGATCCGCCAGACGATCACGCGCGCGATCGCGGACCAGGGTCGCACGATCCGGGTGCCGGTGCACATGAGCGACCGCATCCGCCGGCTGTACAAGGCCTCACGTGAGCTCGAGCAACAGCTCGGCCGCAAGCCCAGCCCCGATGAGCTGGCGCACGAGCTGCGCACCGACTCCCGCAAGGTGCAATGGATGCTCAAGGTCAGCTGGCGCCCGCTCTCGCTCGAGCGCCCGGTCGGCGAGGACGAGGATGCCGAGTTCGGCTCGTTCGTCGAGGACGAGACTTCGCCCTCCCCGGCCCAGACCACACACGAGGCCATGCTCGGCCAGAAGATGGAAGAGGTGCTCGGCACACTGACGCCGCGCGAGGCTCGCATCCTGCGCCTGCGCTTCGGCCTGCAGAACGGCCGCGCATACACGCTTGAGGAGGTCGGGCAGAAATTCGGCCTCACCCGCGAGCGGATCCGGCAGATCGAGGGCAAGGCGCTGCGTCGCCTGCGCCACCCGCGCCGCGCCCGCCAGCTGCGCGACTACTTGAGCTGAAGCGCGGTCGAGTCACGACGAAGAGCCGGCCACCTGGGCCGGCTCTTTTCTTTCCAAGCCTGCGCTTGACACCAAGACGGGCTGGATACAATACAGACATGAACCTGCCCTTCTTCATCGCTCAACTGCAGACGCAAGGCAATGCGATCATCCAGCTGGTCGGCGGGTTAACGCCGGCGCAGGCGCGGTGGCGTCCAAAGCCGTCAGACTGGTCGGTGCTCGAGGTGCTCAACCACCTGATCGACGAGGAGCGCGAAGACTTCCCGGCTCGGCTGCGGGTCGTGCTCTCCGGGACGGCCGCGCGATGGTCCCCGATCGCGCCGCAAGCCTGGGTCAAACAGCGCCGTTACAACCAGCGCGACCTGGCTGAGTCGATCGCGGCCTTTCGGGCCGAGCGGGCCGGCTCGCTCAAATGGCTGCGCGCCCTGCCCGCCCGCACGCCCTGGCGCCGCCCCTACGCCCATGGCGATCTGACGGCCGGTGATCTGCTCACCGCCTGGACCGCGCATGACGTCCTGCACCTCCGTCAACTGAACGAGCTGCGATATGCCCTGATCACGCGGACCGGTCGACCCTTCAGCCCGGTCTACGCCGGCGACTGGTAAGGCCGCAAGGGGCAGAAAGCACGGGGTTTCGGCCCTGCTTTTTTTCGTCACTGGCCCGTCTCGACCGGCTTTGTCTGCTACAATCCGCGCATGGCCCTCCCGGACGTGTGCCCGTTGTGTGGCCACCCCATCGATCCTGCGATCCGACAGCTCCAGGGCCCACCCGACGTGTTTTTGTCGCGTCGCTTGAGCGCTGAGCACCCGGGCTGGCGTCCGGAAAACGGCGCCTGTCCGGACTGCGTCTATCGCGCCTCTGTCGGGGCACGCGCCGCACCGAACGGTCACAACGTCCAGGCCGAACTCGGCCTCCCCTATCCAGCCGACGACCCGGACCTGGCCGAGCTGATCCCGACGCCGCAACGTGTGCCGATCAACCCGCAATACACCGGCCGCGGTGTCACGGTCGCCTTCCTCGACTCCGGTTTTTATCCACATCCGGATCTGATCCGGCCGACCAATCGCATCGTGGCCTTTATCGACGCGACGGCGCCGACCCCGACCGAACGACCGACCTACGGCAAGATCCAGGCGACCAGCTGGCACGGCCTGATGGTCAGCGCGATCGGCATCGGAAACGGCTGGTTGTCGGAGGGGCGCTACCGCGGCATCGCGCCGCGCGCCCGGGCCATCCTGGTCAAGACCGGCAATCGGCGCAACAAGTCGATCACCGAGCGCGACATTGGGCGGGCGCTTAAGTGGGTGATCGCTCATCGCGCAGCGCACGACATCAAGATCGTCAACATCTCGCTCGGTGGCGACCACGTCAACACCGGGCGCCTGACCGAGCTCGACGAACGCGTCGAAGAGGCCACAGCCGCCGGCCTGCTGGTGGTCGCAGCCGCCGGCAACAGCGGCAATCGCGGTCTGATGCCGCCTGCCAGCGCGCCATCGGCCCTGACCGTCGGCGGCCTTGACGATCGCAATTCGCTGGCCCCCGCCAAATGGCGCCTGTACTGGTCGAGCTTCGGGCACGGCGCACACGGCGTCGCCAAGCCTGACGTCATCGCGCCCGCGATCTGGCTGGCCGCGCCGATGCTGCCGAAGACGACCACCCATCACGACGCGCTCTACCTTTTCAAGCTGCTCGAACTGCCCGACCCCGAGTTGAGTGCCGCCCTCGAGACCCCGCACGCCCTCAAGCGCCTGGGCCGGCGCGTGGCCGAACTGGGTCCGAACGCAGCGCGCAGCTTGATCCGAACGCGGATGGTCGAGCACAAGTACATCCACCCGCACTATCAGCACGTGGACGGCACGTCGATGGCGGCCCCGATCGTCTCGGCCATCGCGGCCCAGATGCTCGAGGCCAACCCCGCGTTGACGCCCGCCCAGCTCAAGGCCTTGATCACGGCCACCGCCACGCCTTTGGCGGATGCCCCGGCCGAGCGGCAGGGCGCGGGGCTCGTTAACGGCGCCCGCGCGGTCGCTGCGGCGCTCCGGCTGGCCGCGCTGCACGACGGCACGCCACGCTCACCGCAGCGCTCGATCACGTTCCACTACTACGATCGCGACGCCAAACAGGTAGCCGTCGTCGGCACGTTCAACCACTGGCTGCCGTACGGCTATGAGCTCGACCCTTACGCCCCGGGCGCCTGGCGCCTGACGGTGCCGGCCTTCGCGCCCGGGCGGCACGCTTACAAATTCTTGATCGATCGGACCCGCTGGACGGCCGACCCGGAGAACCCGGACCGTCTGCCGGACGGCACCGACGGATTCTTCTCATTGCTGGAGATCTGAGGCGACAACGATGAATCGTGAATTCCACCGCTGGTTCAGCCCCAACCTGCAGCGCGAGATGGATCTGCTGGTCTTCGGGCACGCCGGGGCGCGGTTGTTGATCTTCCCGACCTCGAAAGGCCGCTTCTACGAGTGGGAGGATCGCGGGATGCTGGGCGTGCTGGCCGGGCCGATCGAGGCCGGTCACCTGCAGGTGTACTGCGTCGACAGCGTCGACGAAGAGAGCTGGTATGCCTGGTGGAAGCACCCGGGCTCGCGCGCCTGGCGCCAGACCGAGTACGACCGCTACCTGTGCGACGAGGTGCTGCCGCTCAGCCGGTCCAAGAACCCGGACATGACCATGATCACGCTCGGGGCCAGCTTTGGCGCCTATCACGCGCTCAACTTCGCGCTGCGCCACCCCGAGCTGGTCGGACGCGCGATCGGGTTGAGCGGTGTGTACGATATCGGCTATTGGGCCAGCGATTACGCCGGCGGCGACGTGTACTTCCAGAACCCGCTGGCCTACATGGCCAACGAAAGCAACCCCGAGCGCCTGTCCGCTCTGCAGCGCATGGACATCATCCTGGCCGTCGGTCGCGACGACCGCCTGCGCGAACAATCTGAGCGCCTGTCGGGCGTGCTTTGGGGGCGTGGGATCGGCAACGCCCTGCGCCTCTGGGACGGCTGGGCCCATGACTGGCCCTTCTGGACCCAGATGATCAAACAGTACATCGGGGGGCACGACTGATCGCCGCCTGAGGATCCGCGCGCCAGCGGGAAGTATCGTGAGGAACGGGGTAGGCCCTGGGTCGGGGCAGAGCCCCGACCCCGTTTTTCACAGCCATTCAAGTCTGGAGGTTCCATGAAGAAAATCGGCGTGATCGTCGGACGTGAGTGGAGTTGGCCGCCGGCGTTCATCGATGAGGTCAACAAGCGCGGCGCGGGCGTCGAAGCCGAGTACGCCAAGCTCGGCGGCACGCGCATGAACGAGCCCTGCCCGTACGCCGTGATCGTCGACCGGATCTCGCACGAGGTGCCCTACTACCGGTCGTACCTCAAGAACGCGATGCTGCAGGGCGCGCACGTCATCAACAACCCCTTCATGTGGACGGCCGACGACAAGTTCTTCGGCGCCTCACTGGCGGATCGCATCGGCGTGGCCAGCCCACGCACGGTGGTGCTCCCGAACAAGGAGTACGTGCCCGGCATCATCCACAACGAGAGCCTGCGCAACCTGGAGTATCCGCTCAACTGGCAGTCGCTGGTCGAAAGCGTCGGCGGCTTCCCGGTCATCCTCAAGGACGCGCACGGCGGCGGGTGGAAGCAGGTGCACGTCTGCCGCTCGCTCGAGGACCTGTGGAACGCCTACAACCAGTCGGGCCTGCTGACCATGGTGTTACAGGAGTTCATCACCTGGGACGCCTACGTGCGTTGCATGTGTCTGGGTCAGCGCGACGTGTTGGTCAAGCGCTACGACCCGAACACGCGCCAGTACCTGCCGACCGACGGGCTGGGCCAGGATCTGCTTGATCGGATCGTGGCCGACAGCCTCAAGCTGGTGCGCGCGCTCGGCTACGACATGAACACGATCGAGTGGGCCGTCCGCGGCGGCGTGCCCTACGCCATCGACTTCATGAACCCGGCGCCCGACATGGACGTCAACTCGACCGGCTACGACTACCATCGTTGGTGCGTCGAGAAGATGGCCGACCTGTGCATCGAGCTGGCTCAGAGCGACACGCCGCCCGTCAGCGAGACGCGCTGGAACAAGCTATTTTGAGATCGGGTGATGGTCGAGCGGCGCTCAAGAGCGCCGCTCGACCATCACCGACAGACCGGAGGTCAGCATGCTCGACACGCGCGATGCCATCGAGTTCTATCACTCGCTGCTCGATCCTCGCACGGCCGGTGAGAGCCACGACCAGCTCGTCGCGCAGCAGCAGCGGCGCGGTCTGTACTTCGGAGATCGGCCGCTCTGCACGGTCCTGCGCCCGCGCTTCCTACACCCAAAGCAATATCGATCGATTCAGGACTCCATCCGCGCGATCATGCCGGCCTTCGCCAAGGCCCATCAGGCCGCGCTGGCCGATGCCGACTTCCGTTATCAATTTCGGCTGAACGAGTGGGAAGAAGAGCTGATCCACATGGATCCGGGCTTCCCGGCGCCCAGCCCGACGGCCCGGATGGACACGTTCTTCGACGAGAAGGAAGGGCTGTGGATCACGGAGTACAACGCCGAGACGCCGGCCGCGATCGCCTACAACGACGCGCTGACCGAGGTCTTTCTGGCCTTGCCGGTGATCCGCCAGTTCGAGAAACGCTACGACCTGCGTCCGCTGCCCGCGCGCCACAGCATGCTGCACACCCTGATCGATTGCTACCGGGCCTGGGGCGGCCAGGAGAAGCCGCGGATCGCCATCCTCGACTGGCGCGAGGTGCCGACCTACAGCGAGTTCGTGCTCTTCCACGATTATTTCGAGTCGCACGGCTATGAGTGCGTGATCGCCGATCCGCGCGACGTGACCTATGACAACGGCCGGCTGTATGCCGAGGGTCGGCCGGTGCACATCATCTACAAGCGCGTGCTGATCAGCGAGCTCGAGGCACGCGGCGGGCGAAACCACCCGGTGTTCCGCGCGGTGCGCGACCGGGCGGTCTGCATGGTCAACCCGTTCCAGTGCAAGATCCTGCACAAGAAGGCCAGTCTGGCCGTGCTCAGCGACGAGGCCAACGCCGGGCTGTTCAACGCCCGCGAGCGCAAGGCCATCGCGGCCCACATCCCCTGGACGCGTCTGGTCACCGATCGCAAGACCGAGGTCGACGGCCGGCCGGTCGATCTGATGAACCACCTGGCCAAGCACAAGAACGACTATGTCCTCAAGCCCAACGACGAGTACGGCGGCAAGGGCATCGTGCTCGGTTGGGAGGTCGATCAGGCCGAGTGGGAGCGAGGCCTGCGCGGGGCGCTGAGCGAGCCCAGCATCGTCCAAAAACGGGTCAACCTGCCCAAATTCCCGTATGCGAGTTGGGTCGATGGCGACGTGCACATTTACGACCGGATGCTCGACACTAACCCGTATCTCTGGTACGGCCAATACGTCGCCGGCTGTCTGACCCGGCTCTCGACGGCCTCGCTGCTCAACGTCACAGCCGGCGGCGGAAGCACCGTGCCGACGTTTGTGGTGGAGAAGAGAAACCCATGACCACCGTCCCCTCCTTCAACATCGGCATCGAAGAAGAGTATCAGATCATCGACCCCGAGACGCGCGAGCTACGGAGTTACATCACCGAGATGCTCGAGGCCGGCAAGATGGTGCTGGCCGAGCAGATCAAGGCCGAGCTGCACCAATCGATCGTCGAGATCGGCACGAGCGTGTGCAACACCCCGGCCGAGGCGCGCGCCGAGCTGGTCCGGCTGCGGCGCGGCGTGATGGATCTGGCCGCCCAAAAGGGCCTGAAGATCGCGGCCGCCGGGACGCACCCGTTTTCGAACTGGCAGACGCAGGAGATCACGCCCTTCGAGCGCTACGCCGGCGTCAAGAACGACATGAAGATGCTGGCTCAGCAGCTGCTGATCTTCGGCACCCACGTGCACATCGGCATCGAGAACCGTGAGTTCATGATCGATGCGCTCAACGTCGTGCGCTACTTCATGCCGCACGTCCTGGCACTCAGCACGAGCTCGCCGTTCTGGGTCGGGCAAGAAACCGGGCTGAAGAGCTACCGCAGCATCGTCTTCCGGAACTTCCCACGCACCGGCACGCCGCCGCGGCTGTCGTCGTGGGCCGAGTTCGAGCGCTACCGGGACACCCTGGTGCACACCCGCTCGATCCCCGACGGCACCAAGATCTGGTGGGATGCGCGCCCGAACTTCAACTACCCGACCCTCGAGTTCCGCGTCTGCGACGTGTGCACACGCGTCGACGAGGCCGTCTGCATCGCCGCGATCTTCCAGGCCCTGATCTACAAGCTCTGGAAGCTGCGGCAGCAGAATATGACTTTCCGCGTGTACTCCTCGTCGCTGATCGACGAAAACAAGTGGCGCGCGGTGCGCTATGGCATCGAGGGCAAGCTGATCGACTTCGGCAAGGGCGAGGAGATGCCGGCCCGCGACCTGATCCGCGAAATGATCGGCTGGTTCCTGGACGACGTCCTCGACGAGCTCGGCACGCGCAAGGAAGTCGAGTACGCCTATCGCATCCTGGAGGAGGGCACCAGCGCCGAGCGGCAGTTGCGTACCTTCCGCGAAACGAATTCCCTGCACGCAGTCGTCGATCAACTCATCCGCGAAACTGAAGAAGGCGTGATGTAGTCTAAGAAGAGGGGGTGTTTCGCGGCGGGGGGGGC
>JAEURK010000399.1 GCA_016789175.1 Anaerolineales bacterium | reverse complement strand
GATGGTTCTATGTAACCGGTCTGGCTTACCTGCTCCTGGGCATCATCGTCGGCACCGGGCTGTGGCTGGGGTGGGGGCCCGCGCTCGGGATTCAGGTGCCGCTCGAAGTGCATATCCATGCCAACAACTGGGGGTTCATGTCGCTCTCGTTTGTGGGGTTGCTGATCGATGTGTATCCCGGCATCACCGGCCGACAATTGGCCCGGCCGCGATCGCTCGCCGCGATCTTCTGGATGATGACGATCGGCGCCTTTCTGCTGGTGCTCGGCCCGTGGCTTAAGAACGATCTCTTCGCGGTGCCCGGGATCATCCTGCACCTGAGCGCGACCTTCTGGCTCCTGGCAAACGTGATCCGGCCCATCTGGCACGAACGGCGCACCTGGACGCCTGGCATCTGGCACGTGCTGACATCGTACGTGTGGATCGTGGCGCCGGTGCTGGTCGCACCGCTGATTATCCTCAAAGTGCCGGGCTTCCCGGGCGCAGGCATCGAACAGAACGCGCCTCAGGCCCTGGTCTACGGCTGGGTCCTGCAGTTCGGCGTCGCGCTCATCCCGTATCTCTTCTGCCGCTGGCTGTTTCCCGGGCGGCCCGCGGCGCTGGGGGGTAGCTGGTTCAGCCTGGGCGCCATCCATATCGGCGGTGTGCTGCTGTGGGCCAGCATCTTCCTGAAGGACATCCAGGGTCTCGTGCATGGCGCCGCCTATCTGGCCTGGGCGGTCGCCCTGGTGCCCCTGGTGGTCCAGATCTGGCGGCTGACGCGCGAGTCGTTCGAGGGTCATGCGGCGGCGCTGAACGATGCCCCGCGCGTGGCAGGCGAGCACTAGACGGCCGGGATCAGGGGGGCGCCCCATCCAAAAGGAGAGCGGCATGCGAATCCATCGAACCACGATCGCGGCGGCGTTGGCGCTGGTCATCGGAGTCATGGCAATCATCGCCGGCGGGCAGGTGCTGTTCCTTGGGCGTGATCCAGGTTATTACGTGATCGATTGGCTGGTGGTTTACAACTTCACGGTGGGCGTCTTGAGCGTCGCTGCCGCGGCCTGGATCTGGCTCCGCGGTTGGCGTGCGCGTGCCGTCGCCGCGATCGTCTTCAGCGCCCACGCGACCGTCATGCTAACCCTGCTGGCGGTTTACCGCGTGGTCGTTGCGCCCGATAGCCTCGTCGCGATGACGATCCGCTTGAGCGTGTGGGCCATCATCGCTGGGATGCTTTATCGTCTTCGCCACGACACACCCGGTGCCACCCAGAGGTTGTCAACGCACGGCCGCTGATTCCCGATCTGCCTCCGCGCGATTGCGCTCGGCCTGGTTCGCCAGCGAGGGTGCGGCGCGGGACATTGCCGCATCCTCGCTGGCTGAGCGACGATCTCAAATCGCGGTCTTGGGCGGACAAAAGGCGTTGTCGTCTCACACTCGATCGGTGTGAGAAGGGCCATCGAACTCGAGGCGACCCATCCTGTTGGAGTTGGGGCGCATCACGCGTGCCGGGCTTGATCGCGATGAGTCGACGGCGGCGGTGGCTGAAGACCCACCGCGGCGCTTCGTTGATGGTTGACGTTTCAGCAGGGGCTGCCGTGAGGCAGCGGGAGAAAATGAATGGACAGTCCTTCGAAGCGTCTCGAAAAAGCGCGGCAGGCCTTCAGTCGGCGCGACCGGCAGGCCTCGGCGCTGGCGCATGAACCCGCAGCCATCGTCGCGGCCGCCGAACGGCACGGCGGCGCTGGCGGCCAGTACCTGGGCGAGATGGTGTACGGCGGGCTGGATGGGATCATCACCACGTTTGCGGTGGTCAGCGGGGTGGCCGGGGCGCAACTCGGCACCCCCGTTATCCTGATCCTGGGCCTCGCCAATCTGTTTGCCGATGGCTTCTCGATGGCGACCGGCGCCTACCTCTCAACCAAGAGCAAGCAGGAATACTATCGCAAGGAATGGGAGCGCGAGGCCTGGGAGGTGGAACACTTCCCCGATGGCGAGCGCGCCGAGTTGATCGAGGTGTATCGTCAGCAGGGCTACACCGAGGAGGACGCCCGCCAGCTGGTCGACATCCAGAGCCGCGAGCCGAAGCGGTGGGTGAAGGCCATGATGCTGGATGAGCTGGGCATGATGGAGGACACGGGCAATCCCCTTACCAACGGCCTCGTGACCTTCGGCGCCTTTGTGGTCGCGGGCGCGGTGCCCCTGCTCGTCTATCTGCTGGGTCTCGCGTTCCCGGTTCCACCTGACGCGGCCTTCCCCGTGGCGATCGGGCTGTCGGGCCTGGCGCTGTTTGGTCTGGGCGCCGCCAAGGTCCTGGTGACCAAGCTCAATCCGCTGCGCAGCGGCCTGGAGATGCTGATCGTCGGCGGTCTGGCCGCCGGCGTGGCCTACGGGGTCGGCGCTTTGTTGAAGGGCATCGGCGGGTGACATGACCACCGCGCGTCAGCCTTCCGAGCGTGTCCGGCGTGGGATCGTCGCCCTTTTCTACCTGGGTCTGCTGTTCATGGCCGGGATCGCGCTGGGCGTCGATTGGCTGTGCGGTGACTGGGGGCGGTTTCGGCTTGGCGCGTTGAGCGCGGCGATCGGCACTACGCTGACCGTCGGCGGCCTTGCCCTCGTGAGTTGGTCGGTCCACATCCAGTACACGTTGGGCCAGGGCACGCCGGCGCCCGTTGCAGCCACGCTCCGCCTGGTGACAACCGGGCCCTACCGTTGCACGCGCAATCCGATGACCCTGGGCGCCCTGGCCCTGTATCTGGGGATTGGGCTGGCGGTGGGCTCCGGCAGCGTGTTGGCGTTAACCGCGATCGTGTTCAGCCTCTTGCTGGCCCACATCCACCGCCACGAGACGCGCGAACTAACGGGCCGGTTCGGCAGCGACTATCTGGCGTACAAGGCGAGCACGCCATTCCTCATTCCCCGCTGTCGAGGGTGGGTCGTTAGATAACCCGGGTGCATTGACCTCGCACGTCTCCCAGCCGTGGGAATGCCGGCCACGGATGATCTCCGGTTCCTCGCGCGCCTTGGTCAGCCTGCTAACCACTGCAACATCTACGCTCTAGTTGGATCGGTGGACAGGGAACGCTGCCGTACGAACAGAACACGCAGCAATCGCCCGCCTTGGGCCTCAGACGTGCGTGACAATGGGTGCACTCATAAAACACAATACAGGCGTCGGTCGGCATCGTTTCGAGTCGAGAAAAGCCGCAGTGGGGACAAGTCAGAAGTGATTCAGACCGGATCGTTTGAGGGGTCACGTCCGGGACGGGATCGACCAACTCGGACATGGCTCTCACCTCCTGTCGATGAATTGCGCTTCGATGAGACGAGTATACGTGACTCCATCAACGT
>JAEURK010000388.1 GCA_016789175.1 Anaerolineales bacterium | reverse complement strand
CGTCTCAATCGTGCCCGAACTGCCCTTTGTGTCGATGTGCCCTTATCTCTGATGTCCGAACCAGGAGCTCCTGCATGAAACTCAATCGTGTTCTCCCCTATGGCTTGGCGGTTGCAGGCGGGCTGCTGCTTGTCGCAGCCTGCACCACAGCCACACCGACCCCCGAAGCCGAGGTTCAGTACGACCCCAACATGCTCAAGCAGTTTGCGGCCCTGCCCGACGAGGCCGCTCCCACTGGCTACGAGCTGAGCGAGCCGCTGGTCGACCTCGGCCGAATGCTGTATTACGAGCCGCGGCTGTCGGTCAACAGCCAGATGAGCTGCAACACCTGCCATCCGCTCAACACCTACGGCATGGACGGTCTGCGCTTCTCGTTCGGCCATGCCGGCGACCCGGTCGGCCGCAACTCGCCCTCGTCCTACAATGCCGCCCTGCACATCGCCCAGTTCTGGGACGGGCGCGCCGCAGATGTTGAAGCCCAGGCTAAGGGCCCGATCCTGGCTGGCGGCGAGATGGGCATGCCCAATTCGGATTTCGTCGTGGGTGTGCTGAAGGAGATCCCGGGCTATCTGCCGCTGTTCGAAGCGGCCTTCCCGGATCAGGCTGATCCGATCACCTACGACAACGTGGGCACGGCGATTGGCGCCTTCGAGCGTCGGCTGATCACCCCCGGCCGCTTCGACCTGTTGGTCGCGGGCGATGAGAGCGCCTTCAACGAGCAGGAGAAGCGCGGTCTGGCGTTGTTCGTCTCGACCGGCTGCGCCAGCTGCCACAGCGGCGCGGCGTTGGGCGGCACGATGTACGCCAAGCTCGGCGCGGCCGAAAGCTTCGCGGGCGCCGACCTGGGTCGGTTCAATGTGACGGGTGCCGAGGCCGACAGGTATGTCTTCAAGGTGCCGGCGCTGCGCAACATCGCACAGACCGGCCCGTACCTGCACGACGGCAGCATCCCGACCCTGGAAGACATGGTGCGGGTGATGGCCCGCCATCAACTTGGCAAGCAATTGGAGGATGACGAGGTCAACGACATCGTGCTCTTCCTGCGCGCTCTGACCGGCGAGATCCCGGCCGACTACATCGCGCGACCCGAACTCCCGTAACCGGCGGGCGCGCCCACCCAGCGCGACAATGCCGACAGAGCCCCATCCGGTTCGAGCCGGGTGGGGCTTTGTGATTCTTCAATCGGGCCAGCCAACCTCACACCGGATGGATATCCCGCGCCAGGACGCTCGGCACCGGCTGGAGGCGCTGCACGACACCGTCGATCGCCAGAAAAGGCGAGCGCAATTCCGGGCGCCGGGCGGCATAGACCTCAGCCGGGACGATGACGTCGATCAGGCCGTCGGGCTGCTCGAGCCGAATGAAGGCCGTGCCTTTCGCCGTCGGTGGACGGCGTAGGCCGTCGGCCACCAGCCCGCCGACGCGCACACGCGCGCCCGGCCGCATCCGTCGCAACTCGGCCAGCGTCAGACACCCGGCGCGCGTGAAGGCGTCGCGGCGCAGCTCGACCAGGTGCAGATCGCCGGTCACGCCCGTGGCCGCGAACGTCAGCGTCACCTTCTGTGTGGTCGACATCGGGCGCAGGGCCGGCCGCTCGTCGGGCAGGTCGAACGGCAACGGGCGCCCCGGCGGGCGCTTGACCAGCTCGAACGCGGCCGCCAGATCCCACAGGAGCGAGCGCCGCTCACCCAGCTCATCAAAGGCGCCGGCCAGCACCAGGTTCTCGACGACCCGGCGCTCCGGCTTCAAGCGCACCACGAAATCGGCCAGCGACTTGAACGGCCCGCGCGCGCGCTCCGCCAGGATCGCTTCGGCGAACTCGCCCCCCACCCCCTTGACGTAGCCCAGCCCATGTCGGATCGCGAGCCCACCGCGCACGCGCTCGACGGCGGGCAGATCCGGGCTGCGCTGGATGTCGAAAGGCAGGAAACGGATGCCGCAGCGGCGGGCCTCGGCCTCGAGCACGTGCGCGGGATACGTGCCCAACGGCGCGTTGCGCAGCAGGCCGCAGAAATACTCGACCGCGTAATGCACACGCAGCCAGGCCGACCAATATACGATCACGGCGAAGGCCGCGGCGTGCGCCTTGCTGAACGAGTACCCGGCGAAGCCTTTGAGCATCATCCAGACCTGCTCGGCCGTCGGCAGCGGCACGCCGTTGGCCTCGGCCCCGCGCAGAAATTCGGCACGAAAGGCGCCGAGCGCGGCATCCGGATCCTTGGCCCCGAGCGCGCGCCGCAACAACTCGCCGCGCCCGGGGGTGAAGCCGGCCACGTCACGCGCGATCTTGATCACCTGCTCCTGAAACACGATCACGCCGTAGGTCTCCGCGAGCGCGGGCTTGAGCGAGGCATGCAGATACTGCACCGGCTCCAGGCCCTGCCGGCGCTTGATGTAGGGGCGCACCATGTTGCCCTGGAGCGGCCCCGGACGGATCAGGCTGACCTCGGCGATCAGATCCTGAAAGCAACGCGGCTGCAGATGCGGGATGATCGAGACCTGCGCGCCGCTCTCAACCTGGAACAGGCCGATGGTGTGCGCCGAGCAGATCTGGTCGAACACGGCCGGGTCCTTACCGTCAAGCGCATACAGGTCGATCACGTCCCCGCGCGTCGTCCGGATCTGCGCGAGCGCGTCGGAGATGGCCGAGAGCATGCGCAGGCCAAGCAGATCGATCTTGACGATCCCGAGCGCCTCGAGCCCTTCCTTATCGAACTGCACCACGGTGCGATCGGGCATGCTCGCGGGCTCGATCGGCATCAGTGCCGCCAGCTCCGCGCCGCTCACCACCATGCCGCCGTTGTGCAGCCCAAGATGCCGTGGCAGGCCCAGCAGCCGCTCGGCCAGCGCCGCGACGGCGGGCGGAGGCTCGTCGAGAGAGGAGGAAGGAGGAGAGAGGAGGGAGGAGGGCACCTCTTCTCCCTCCTCCCTCTTCACTCCTCCCTCCTCCTTCTTTCCCATTCCCAACACGAACGCCGCATCCCGCACGGCGCTGCGGGCACGATAGGTGACATAGGTGCAGGCCATGGCCGCGTGCTCGCGCCCCCAGTGGTCGTAGACGTACTGGATCACGCGCTCCCGCCGGGCGGCGTCGATATCGAGATCGATGTCGGGCGTGCCGCCGTGCTCGACCGATAGGAAGCGTTCGACCACCAGGTCCTGCGCGATCGGATCGACAGCCGAGATCCCGAGCAGATGCGCCACCAGGCTGTTAGCTGCCGAGCCGCGCCCATGGCACAGGATGCCCTCACGCTTGCAGAAGGCCACGATGTCGGCCACCACCAGGAAGTAATTGGCCAGACCGAGCTGCCGGATCAGGCCGAGCTCTTTCTCGAGCAGGGCCTCAGCCGGTCCAACCCCCTCCCTCCTCTCTCCTCCCACCTCCCTCCTCCCTCCTCCCTCGCCCCTCACCCGCGCCCAACACACCTTGCGCAGATACGAATCAGCGTCATGACCGGGCGGCGTCGGGAAGACCGGCAACACCTGCAGCCCGTGCGGCAGGCGGGCCGTGCACCGGGCTGCGACGTCCGCGGTCGCATGCACAACCTCGGGCAGATCCGGGTACAGCGCCAGCATCGCGGCTGTGCCGCGCAAGAAACGCTCGTGGTTGGGCGCGGACTGGACAGCGCGTCGCCAGAAGAAGCCGGTCGGGGTCGTCAACGGCACGCGGGTGCGGATGCTGGTGAGCGCGCTCTGCACGGGCGCGTCGTCGCGCTCGAGGTAGTGCACGTTCCCGGTTGCGACAACCGGCAAACCCTGGGCATGCGCCAGCCCGGCGAGCGCACGTGTCAAAGGGCCATCGCCGCGCTGCAGGTGCCGCTGCAGTTCAACGACCACGTGCTCGCGCCCGAACAACTCGACCAGCCCGGCCAGGGCGCGCCCGGCCCCCTCCGGATCGCGCGCCAGCAGGCGGGCCGCCACGTCGCCGCGTCGGCAGCCGGTCAATGCGATCAGACCGGATGTGTGTTCGGCCAGCGTCGCGCGCGGCAAACGCGCCTCGCCTTTGGGCGCGTTGAGCCGCCCGGCCGTGATCAATCGGCATAGATTGGCGTAACCGGCCTGGGTCTCGGCCAACAGGGTCAGATGGGCGCCGTCCTCCAGAGACAGCTCGGCGCCCAGGATCGGCTGTAGCCCATCGCGCTCGGCGGCGGCCTCGAACGCCGGCAGGCCGTACAGGGCGTCGTGATCGGTCAACGCCAGCGCCGGCATCTCCAGCGCCGCGGCGCGCGCAACCAGGGCCTCGGGCGTGGCCACGCCGTCGAGCAGACTGAAGCAGGAGTGGGCATGCAACTCTATATACATTGTGCGGTTGGGCGAGCAGGGGATTGGACGATTGGCAGTCGCTCGCCCAGTCACCCAATTCATCTCGGCCAGGCGCGATCAAGATGCCAGCTGGCGCGATCCAGGTCTTGATAGATCGTGCGCGGTGAGCCGTCACCGACTTGAAGGCGAAAGTAATCTCGGCGGATCGGTCGATCCCACCAGCGGCGTTCCTCGCGCCAGGTCTCGTCGACGGCGATCACGGCGTAACCGCGCCCGCCCAGCCGAAAGCGCAGCGGCTGACCGTTGGCGCTCAGGTCGACGTCGATCGGCAAAGGCAACGGCGGGCCGAACAAAGCGGCGACACGCACCGCGGCCTCGCCGAAACGGCGGGCCAGGCCGTGCAAGGCGGTCTCGAGCCGGCCCTGCGCCTCGCTGAGCGCATCGGCTTCGCGCAGGGCGCGCTGATAAAAACCCAGGTGCCAGGACCGCAACGGGTAGGCGCTGACCGCGGCGCTCACGACCGGCGCCGGCACGTCGAGCCGGCCCAGCAGTTGCGCGGCCAGACGCATCAGCCGGGTCTCATCCGACGAGGGCGGCTTGACCGCCGCGCCGATCTCCAACCGCCGACCATCGTCGAGCGTGAGCGTCAGCCGCAGGGCCTCGGCGTGATGACCGCTGTGCTGCAGGGCCCGCCCGACCTGACGGGCCAGACGCCCGAGCGCGTTGAGGATCAGGCCGCGCTCATCCAATTCCGGCAACAGCAGCGAACGCACGATGCGCAGCGGCGGTGCGTCGGCCCGCACCGGGCGCGGATCGCGCCCGCAGGCCAGATCGTGCAGGCCCGCGAAGTCGCCGCCGAACTGGCGCAGCACCGCCGGCTTGCGCAACGCCGCCAGGTCGCCGAGCGTGTGCAGGTCGAGCAGATGCAGTCGCCGCCGCGCCTCGCCCGGCAGATGCGGCAAGACCTCGACCGACAGGGGCGCCAGGAAGCGCGCCTCTTCGCCGGAAGGGATGATGGTGATGGGGGCGCGAAGCGGGAGGAGCGAGGAGCGAGGAGGGACTATGCCTCGCTCTTCCCTCTTCCCTCCTCCCTTCTCCCTCTTTGCCGCCTGCTCGGCCGTGAAACGATTGCCCGCGACACCGATCTGCACCTGCAAACCGCTGGCCGCCTGGACCGCCGCGGCCAGGGCCTGAGCGATAGCGGTGAGCCGTTGCGCCGTGGCCTCCGCTGAAGTCGGCGCCTGAGCGCGCGCGCGCGGGGTCGCCCGACGCCCCTCGTCCTCGTTCGCCTGGGCGCCTGCCTCCACCAACAATCGCGGCTGAACAGCCGCCATCTGCTCAAACAAAGCGGCCTGTGCAAAGGTGGGCGCTTCGCTCTTCACTCCCGCTTCCTCGCCCCGCAGGCCTCGCTCTCCTCGGCCCTCGCCCTTCGCTTTTCGCCCCTCGCTCCTCACCCCTCGCTCTCTTCGCTCAACGCTCACCCCGGCCGTCACGCCGCGCAGGTCCACGGCCCACTCGCCCAGCCCGATGGTCTCGACCTCGGGCGTAAAGGTCTGCAGGGCCGCCTGTGCCGCGGCATGCACGGCGTGATAGGCGTGCTCATCGGCTTCGAGGACGACGGCCTCCGGCAGCATCTGCTCGGCGACATAGCGCGAACTGCCCGGACCGAGGCCGAGCGCCGCGACGTCCGGGCTGCAGGCCAGGAGTGTGCCGACCTCAATGGCGCTTGCGATCACCAGCGGGCC
>JAEURK010000322.1 GCA_016789175.1 Anaerolineales bacterium | reverse complement strand
CCTTCGCGTCTTTGCGGTTCGTTCGTCTACCGCTGTACGTCGATACAGTTGGGGCCGAGCAGGCTTGTCAGCTGACCGGCCAGTTCAGGGTTAAGGCCGGTGGTGTGGTTCGGGAAGCGCAACTGGTAGTGGCGCGACCCTTCGCGGATCTGAAACTCGAAGCGGTCGGAGCCCGGAGAGGCCGTGAGCAGGCCGTGCACGCGCTTGAGCAGCCGCAGGTCACGATCCTTGTCGCCCGAGTTGGTCAGCGTGATGACGACCCGGCGGCCGCTGGCATCAAGCATCGGATCGGCCGGTGGCAGGGCTACCGGAGCAGGCGAGGCGCTGCTCGGCGACGAAAGGGGCTGCGGAGCTCGCTCACTTTGAGAAACATCGCTCGGGCCCTGGCTGGCGCGCGGGGCATGGCCGTTGCCGGCGGCGTTCCCGTTGACTTTGCCGTTGGTATGGCCATTGCCGTTGCCGACGGCCGGCCGCGGCGCCGGCTGAGCAGGCACTGGCGGTACAGGGGCCGCCGTCGGCGGCGCTGCCACGGCGATCGGTGGGGCAACAGGCTCGTCGACGCCGGTCATCCAATCGTCGTCAGGCGGTGGCGGCGTCCACTCCTGCGGCGGCTCTTCCTCGCGGGCCGATCGACCCGGGACCGTATCGGGCGTCCACATGATGCCCTGCGCCGGGCTTGGGCCGCCGGCAGGTCGGCCGGCCGCGATCTTGAAATCCTGACGCAGGTTATCGACCAGGATCTTGGGGTTGCCGCCGCCCTGGGTGTCGGCCTTGCCGTAGATCACGATGATCTGTTCGAGCGCCAGCCACTTGCTGACCTCTTTCCAGACCTTGGGGAAGATCACGAGTTCGATCTGGCCGGTGAGATCCTCGGCGCCGACGAACCCCATCGGGTCGCCCTTTTTGGTCGTGTGCGCGCGCATGGTCGAGACCACACCGACCAGGACGACCGGCTTGCCGTGGTCCTCCTCGCCGAGCTGCGCGCTGCTGTGGGTGACGATCTGGCCGACCTGCTCGACCACGGTCTGAAGCGGATGATCGCTGACGTACAGGCCGATCAGCTCCTTCTCCCAGGTCAGCATTTCGCGCTTGGTCACCGTCACCTTGGCCTTGGGGAGCTGCACGTGCGCGAAGGCCGCGGTCTCGGCCGAGGCCGCGCCGCCGAAGAGCATCAGCTGGCCCGACTCGGCCGCCTTGAAGTGCGCGACGCTGGCGTTGACGATCTGGTCGAGCCCCTCGGCCAGCTGGCCGCGCTCGCCCAGCCCGTCGAGCGCGCCGACCTTGATCAAGCACTCGAGCGCGCGCTTGCCCACCTGGCGCAGGTCGACGCGCTGGCAAAGCTCGTCGAGCGTTCCGAACGGCCCGCCGAGCTTGCGCGCCGCGATGATCGTCTCGACCGCGCCCTCGCCCACGTTCTTGATCGCGGCCAGGCCGAAGCGGATGGCGGAGGAGGGAGGGGGGAGGGGGGAGGAGCGACCGTTGCCGTTCGCTTTCTTCCCTCTCCCCTCTTCCCGCTTCTCTCCTCCGCCTGCAAAGTCTTCGATCGTGAAATCCAGCCCGCTGCGGTTGATGTCGGGTTGGAGCACCTCGATGCCCAGAGACTTGCAGTCGTCGATGTATTGCGCGACCTTCTCGGTTTCGTTCTTCGACACCGAGAGCAGGGCGGTCATGTATTCGGCCGGGTAGACGGCCTTGAGATAGGCGGTCTGGGCCGCGATCACGCCGTAGTCGGCAGCATGGCTCTTGTTGAAGCCGTAGCGCGCGAACTCTTCCCAGTCGGCGAAGATCTTCTCCGCCGCGTCCTTGGGCATGCCGCGCTCGACCGCGCCGGTAATGAACTTCTGCTGGTGCTTCTGCAGCTGTTCTTTGTTCTTCTTGGCGATCGCTTTGCGCAGGTCGTCGGACTCGGACATCGAGTACCCGGCCAGGTCGACGGCCGCGCGCATGATCTGCTCTTGATAGACCGGGATGCCGTAGGTCTCTTTGAAGATCGGCTCGAGCGACGGGTGCTGGTACTCGACCTGCTCCTCGCCGTGCATGCGCTTGATGTAGTTCGGGATGAACTCCAGCGGCCCCGGCCGATAGAGCGAGATCATGGCGATGATGTTGTCCAGGTTTTGGGGCTTCATCTGCATGAGGTAGCGCTTCATGCCGGTGCCTTCTACCTGGAACACGCCAGCCGTCTGGCCCTTGCCCATCAACTCGTACGTGGCCGGATGATCAGTCGGGATGTTGTCGAGCGTGTATTGCTTGCCGTGTCGCTCGGCGATCAAGGCGCAGGCGCGCTGCATGATCGTCAGCGTCGCCAGGCCGAGGAAGTCGACCTTGAGCATGCCGAGTTTTTCGAGCACGCCCATCTCGAATTGCGTCACCGACTTGATCGGGGTCTCTTCGACGTTGCCGGTCGGGCGATGCAACGGCAGGTATTCGATCAGGGGCTTGTCGCCGATCACCACGCCGGCCGCATGCGTGCCGACGTTGCGCACCACGCCTTCCATCTGCGCTGCTGTGTCGATCAACTCGCGCAAGTAGGCCTGCTCGCCGCGGGCCTCGTCGTAGGCCTGCTTGAACTCGGCCACTTCCTCGAGCGCCTGGGCGATGCTGACCGGCTTGCCCGGGATGTTCGGCACGGTCTTGGCGACCCGGTCGACCTCGGGCAACGGGATGTCCATCACCCGGCCGACGTCGCGGATCGCGGCGCGCGCGCCGAGCGTGCCGTAGGTGATGATCTGTGCGACCTTGTCGTCGCCGTATTTGCGCACGCAGTAATCGAGCATGCGGCTGCGCAGATCGTCCTGGAAGTCCAGGTCGATATCGGGCATCGAGATGCGGCCCGGGTTGAGGAAACGCTCGAAGATCAGGCCGTGCCCGAGCGGCTCGACCAGCGTGATCTCGAGCACGTAGGCCACCATCGACCCGGCGGCCGAACCGCGCGCGTTGTACCAGATGCCCTGTTTGGCCGCGTAGCGGCACAGGTCCCACACGATCAGGAAGTAGGCCGCAAAGCCCATCTTCTCGATCACGCCCAGTTCATAGTCGAGGCGCTGGCGCACTACGGCCTCGTCGGCGCGGGCGCCGTAGCGCATGCGCAGACCGGCCTCGCACAGCTCGCGCAGGTAGGTCTCGGCGGTGTGACCGGCCGGCACCGGAAAGAGCGGCAGGTGATAGCCCTTGGTCTTGAGGTCGAGCGCGGTGCGCTCGGCGATCAGCAGTGTGTTCTCGATCGCGCCGGGCACATCGCCGAACAGCCGGCGCATCTCGTCGGGTGAGCGCAGGTAATACGAAGCGTCCGACATGCGCATGCGCTTTGGGTCGGCCAGAGTGCAGCCGGTCTGGATCGCAAGCAGCACGTCCTGCAGGCGCGCGTCGCTGGCGTCGACATAGTGGACGTCGTTGGTGGCCACGTAGCGGGCCTGATAGCGCGGTCCGAGGTCGATCAACTGGCGGTTGAGCGCCGTCAGCTCGGGGATGTCGTGGGCCTGCAGCTCGATGAAGAAGCGCTCGGGCCCGAAGACCTCGTAGTAGTAATCCAGGCGGCGGCGGGCCTCGTCGAAGTTGCCTTCATTGAGCGCGCGCGGCACATCGGCGGCCAGACAACCGCTGGTGGCGATCAGGCCCTCGTTGTGGGCGGCCAGGAAGTCGCGGTCGATGCGCGGCTTGCCATAGAAGCCTTCGAGTTGTGCCGCGCTGGCGATCTTCAGGAGGTTCTTGTAGCCGGTCTGGTTCTCGGCCAGCAGCAGCAGGTGGAAGGGCTTGAGGTCGATCTTCGAGTCGCGGTCCTGCATACGGCGCGGCGCGAGGTAGGCCTCGAGGCCGATGATCGGCTTGACCCCGGCCTCGACGGCGGCGCTGTAGAACTCGATGGTGCCGTGCATGGTGCCGTGATCGGTCAGCGCGACCGCCGGCATCTCCATCTCTTTGGCGCGCTTGATCAGCTTCTTGATGTTGCTGAAGCCGTCGAGCAGAGAGTACTCGGAATGACAGTGCAGGTGTACGAAAGACATACCGGGATCGGGTGTAGCCGGCCGGGCGCATGGAGCGTCGCGGCGGACACCG
Organism: Anaerolineales bacterium; assembly: GCA_016789175.1. Taxonomy (GTDB): domain Bacteria; phylum Chloroflexota; class Anaerolineae; order Anaerolineales; family UBA6663; genus UBA6663. The sequence goes on along the minus strand of JAEURK010000322.1, from coordinate 8,571 downwards.
GCTGATTCTAGTCAGTCGGCCTGAAAAGCAAATGCGGTTATGGCGCCTTGGGGGCGGACATGGATTATAACGCGATCGGCCCTTGCGGGCTCACTCTTGAAACAAACGAAACACTCACGTTCTTAGACGCCGTTCCATACCTCACGAGGCCGTTGGCGATGACGCGGCGCGTGATACATTGGCGGTGTGTCGTGTCCCGATCGGAGAGCACATGCCACCCAATACCACTCGACGACAGCTCTGGGTCCCTCTGGTCTGTTTGGTCGTGCTGGCCGTGAGCGGCAGCGCGGCGTACTCGGGTTGGTACGATCTGTTTGCGGCTGTGCCTGAGGTCCATCAACCCCGTGTAGTCGTCGGGGTGACGGAGCGGGGGGCGCCCACTTTGTGGGCCGAGTTCGACATACCGACAACCACCTCGGCGGCCATGGTGCTCGGCGGGTGTCTGGCGGCGCTCGGGGCGACAGACGGGCTTTGGCGGTGGTGGACGCGCAGGCCCGCCGGCGGTCTGCGGTTCTGGGCGTTGCCGATGATTGGGCTTGGGGTTGCGGCGATCGCCTGGCTCGTGTACGCGCTCGACTTCCTGGGCACCGCGTTCGACGGCGTCGGCTAACCTATTTGGTTGGAATCCCTGGCTGTTTTTTTGAATACGGTTTTTGAATGGCCTGCAAAACCCGAGAATCGCGAGTGAACCTGACAGGTCGATGGTTAGAATCCCAGCGCTCGCCCTGGAAAACAAAGACGAGGGCCGACGCCCTCGTCTTTCGTCGCTCACCTGCGGGTCGTGCTCAGATCTCGGGCTCGGCCACTAGCACGGCGCCAGCCCACAGGGCCGCGATGTTGACGGGCAGCAGGTCACGGTGCTTGGCGGGCAGGTGCTTGTCGAGCGCCAGCTCGATGTCGCCCAGCTCGAGCACGCCGGTGGCCGCTACCGCCGCGCCGAGCAGGACGATGCCGGCCACTTTCGGGCTGCCGGCGCGCTCAGCCATTTCGGTCGCATGCGGCGCCAACACCCGGATATCGGTCCGCACGGGCGCGCGCGTGGTCAGCGAGGCGTTGACGGCCAGCACGCCGCCGACGCGCACGATCGGTTCGTATTTGTCGAACGAGGGCTGGTTGAGCGCGATCACGACCGCGGGGTTGCGCACCAGCGGCGCGCCGATCGGCTCGGTCGAGATCACGACCGTGCAGTTGGCTGTGCCGCCGCGCATCTCGGGCCCGTACGACGGGATCCAGGTGACGTGCTTGCCGGCCTCGAGCGCGGCGTAGGCCAGCACCTGGCCGGTCAACAGCACGCCCTGGCCGCCGAAGCCGGCAATCACGAATTCGGTGGTGGTGTGCATAGGTCAGATCACCTTGTAATCGCCCAGCGGATAAAACGGGATCAGACGCTGCTCGACCCACGTCATCGACTCGCTCGGCGTCAGGCCCCAGTTGGTCGGACAGGTTGAGAGCAGTTCGACGAAGCTGAAGCCGCGCTCCTCGATCTGGATCTCGAAGGCGCGCTTGATCGCTTTCTTGGCCTGCAGGATGTTCTTGGGGTTGTGCAGGCTGCGGCGCACCGAGTAGGCTACGCCCGGCAGTGTCGCGAGCAATTCCGACATCCGCAACGGCATGCCCATGGTCTCGACGTCGCGGCCGCACGGCGACGAGGTCGTGCGCTGACCGGGCAGGCTGGTCGGCGCCATCTGGCCGCCGGTCATGCCGTAGATGGCGTTGTTGATGAAGATCGTGGTCAGGTGCTCGCCGCGCGCGGCCGCGTGCAAGGCCTCGGCGATCCCGATCGAGGCCAGGTCGCCGTCGCCTTGATAGGTGAAGACCACGGCCTCGGGGTGCACGCGCTTGAGCCCGGTCGCCATCGCCGGCGCGCGCCCGTGGGCGGCCTCGGCGAAGTCGACGTTGAAATAGTTGTACGCGAACACCGCGCAGCCGACCGGTGCCACGCCGATCGTGCGCTCGCGGATCTCGAGTTCGTCGATTACCTCGGCCACCAGGCGATGCGCGATCCCGTGCGAGCAGCCCGGGCAGTAATGGGTGTCGACGTCGGTCAGCGACTCGGGCCGATCAAAGACCAGATGTACCTCGGGCGCATCTGCCATCAGCATACGACCTCCTTGGCCGTCTCGATCATGCGGTGAACCGCCTCAAGCACCTCTTCGGGCAGCGGCACGACGCCGCCGCTCCGCCCGAAAAACGAGACCGGCACCCGGCCATCGAAGGCCAGGCGCACATCCTCGACCATCTGCCCGGTGTTCATCTCGACCACCAGGCAGCCGCGCAGCTGCGGCGCCAGCGCCTTCAGCTCGGGCGTCGGGTAAGGCGACAGGCTGATCGGTCGCCACACGCCGACTTTGAGACCTGCCGCGCGCGCGGCGCGCATCGCGCTCTGTGCCACACGACCGGCGGTGCCGAAGCCAACCAGCAGCCACTCGGCGTCGTCAATCTGTTCGGAGACGCAGCGGCGTTCATTGGCCGTGATAACGTCCCACTGGCGCGCGCACTTGTTGACGAAGGCCTCGCCCTCCTCGGGCGACATGTGCACGCTGGTGAACACCCGCCGCTCGCGGCCCTTCGCGCCCGAGAGCGCCCAGGCCTTGCTGATCGGCGAGCCGCGCTCGCGCATCGGCGGCAGCTCGGCCGGCTCCATCATCTGGGCCAAGCAGCCGTCGGTCAGGATCACCACGATCGTGCGATAGTGCTCGGCCAGGTCGAAGGCCGCGTAAGTCAGGTCGATGGCTTCCTGCACCGTGGCGGGCGCCAGCACGATCGGGTGATAGCCGCCGTGCCCGCCGCCCTTGACGATCTGGAAGTAGTCCATCTGCGCCGGGGCGATGTTGCCCAGGCCCGGCCCGCCGCGCATGACGTCGACCAGCACCATCGGCACGTCGGAGGCGGCGATGTACGACAGGCCCTCGGCCATCAGGCTCACGCCCGGGCTCGACGACGACGTCATCGTGCGCGCGCCGGCGCAGGCGGCGCCATAAACCATGTGGATCGCGCCGATCTCGCTCTCGGCCTGCAGGAAGACGCGCCCCAGTTCGGGCATGCGCCTGGCCAGATGCTCGAGCAGCTCGGTTTGCGGTGTGATCGGATACCCGAAGTAGGCGTCGAGGCCGGCGCGTAACGCAGCCTCCGCGATCGCGGTATTGCCCTTGATGAGTTCGGTTGGCATGGGATCAGGCTCCGACCGGCGTCCGTGCGGAGGGCGTGTACCGCACCACCGTGATGGCGACGTCGGGACAAATGACGGCGCACAGGGCGCAGCCTGTGCAACGTCCAAGTGGATCGTTCAGTTGGGCGGGGTGGAAGCCCTTGAGGTTGAGCGAATCGCGGTTGATCCCGAGCAGGTGCTGTGGGCAGGCCGTGGCGCACAATTGGCAGCCCTTGCAGCGCTCAGGATCGATCCGTACGGTGCCATGGGTCATAGGCTTTGGTCCTCCATACCTGAGCCTAGGTCCGGCCCATATCACCTACAAGTATCATTGGTCACCCATACGGGTGATGAAGGTCAACCCGACCTTAATAAGGCAAAAACCCAGCGCTGTGGTGGCTTTGCCGCCACAGCGCCGGGTTTGCGAACGTTTTTGCGCACATTCTAGGTAGTTGAGCTGCCGGGCCTGCGCGCTGAGGGCGTCGCGGAACTCGGGGTCCGCGATCTGGATCAGGGCCCGGGCCCGTTCGGCCAGGGTCCGGCCGTACAGATCGGCGACCCCGTGCTCGGTGACGACGTAGTGGACGTGGTTGCGCGTGGTGGTCACGCCGGCGCCCAGGTTGAGCGAGGGCACGATCTTGCTCACGGCCGGGCGTTCGAGCCGCCGCAGCACGCTGGGCAGGGCGATGACCGGCACGCCGTCGACCGAGCGGGCCGCTCCATAGATGAAATCCATCTGGCCGCCCACACCGCTATACAGACGCGTGCCGATGCTGTCGGCGCACACCTGGCCGGTCAGGTCGACTTCGATGGCCGAGTTGATCGCCACCATCGCGCGGTTCTGGGCGATGATGAACGGGTCGTTGACGTACTCGGTCGGGTGCAGCTCGATGATCGGATTGTCGTCGACGAAATCATAAAGCCGTTGCGACCCCATGATCATGCCGGCGACGATCTTGCCCGGGTGCAGGGTCTTGCGCTCGCCCGTGATCACCCCGCGCTCGACCAGATCGATCACGCCGTCCGAGAACAGCTCGGTGTGGATGCCCAGGTGCCGTCGATCGACCAGCCGGCAGAGCACGGCGTCCGGGATGGCGCCGATGCCGAGCTGCAGCGTTGCGCCGTCGGGGATCAGGGCTGCGGCATGATCGGCAATGCGGTCGATCACGTCGTCGCGCGTCTCGGTCATACGGATTTCGGGCAGCGGATAGTCGACCGGCACCAGCGCGCCCAGCTTCGAGACGTGGATAAACGCGTCGCCGTGCGTGCGCGGCATGCGCGGGTTGATCTCGGCGATGATCAGACGCGCGTGTTCGGCCGCGGTCTTGGTGACGCCGACCTCGGTGCCGAAAGAGCAAAAGCCGTGCTCATCGGGCGGGGAGACCATGATCAAGGCGACGTCGAGCGGCAACCGACCCCGGCGAAACAACCCCGGGATCTCGGACAGCAAACACGGCGTGAAATCGGCCCGGCCGGCATTGACGGCCGGCCGGACGTTATCGCTGATGAAAAGTGTGTTGACCCGCAGATGGCCGCTCATCGCCGGCGCCGCATAGTCGGCGGCGCCGATCGTCAGGACCTGCACGATCTCGACCCCGGTCAGCTCGGGCGCGCGCTCCACCAGTGCCGCCAACAACCGGTGCGGGACGGAGGCGTTGCCGCTCAGGAATACCCGCGTATGCGAATCGATCAAGCCGACAGCCTGTCGGGCCGACTGAACGCGATCGCGACAAAAAGCGGGAAAATCCATGCCCTGAGCGTAGGCGCAGGCCCCGCTGAGCGTCTAGTGATGAACATCACGGGCGCCCAAGCAGCCATACAGGGCGCGCCCTGGACGTCAGACAGGCCGATCCGCCGGCAGTCGGTCGAGGGCCGCGGGCGGTTGCCGCCGCGCCAGGTCCCGGATCCGCATCCGATACAGGCCAAACCCGATCAGGCCAAGCGTCAGCCCATAGGCCACGCCCTCGGTGCCGGGTGAGAGAATCAGGCCCAGCCCGGCGGGTCGTGACACAAAGCCGCCCGCAAACAGGGTCAGGCTGACGGCGTTGGCGATGTTATGCATCAGCCAGGCCGGCCAGACCGACCCGCTCTGCAACCGCAGTTCCCCGTAAACGATCGCCTGCAACGGCAGAAGAAGGGCGGCCAGCGCGGTGACTGCCAGCGGGCTCAGGGTCGTGTGTTGTGCCAGCGCCTCAGCATCCAGGAAATAAAGGTAATACGGGATGTGCCAGCCGGCCCAGATCAGGCCCGTGATCAACCAGCCGATCGGTGCCGCAACGCCCAGGGCCTCGAGCCGCGGCGTCAGATAGCCGCGCCACGCGAACTCTTCGAAGATGTTCTTCACCGCCGATCCCGCGAAAGTCACACCGACGGCACTCAACAAGGCGACGGCCCCGTCGGGCGAGTCTCCGAGCTTGACGACCCCGGTCACGACGGCTAGCGCCAGCACGCCGAGGGTGACCAGGAGCGGGATCAAGACCGAGCCAAGATATGAGCGCCAGGCGGCCCGACCACCGAACCCGATCCCGAAATCCTTCCAGCCGTCGCCTCCGAAAGCCCGTAGCCCCAGGTTGGCGGCCAGCGGACCCACCAGCCAGATCAACGTGCCGAGGCCCTCCATCGAATTCTCGGCCCCGGTAAGGGCGTTGACACCCGCCCCGACGAAACCGGCGCCAAGCGCCACGAGTGCGAACAGGCTGAGATTGCGCCAGGATGGGTTCATGCAGACTCCTTCAAAGTGATCGCGTTTGAACCGAGCAGCTCAGTCACCGGCGTCAAAGCATAATTGCCGGCGCGGACCCGCGTCGCGGCGGACTTGAGCCAATGCAAGGCATGGCTGAGGCTACCGAGCGCGTATTCGACGGTGAGCAGACTGAGGAAGATCGTGCGTTCGGGGACCGGGCTAGCGATCCGGGCGCGCGAGGCTTCATAGAGTGCGCTGAACATCCGCAGCTGCTCTTCGATCTCACGAATGTGATGTTCCAGGACGGGCAGGAGCTCCGCGTCGGAGAGCAGGCCGGCAAAGAACACCTGGATGAGCAAGGGTTCGCGTGTTTCCTGTATCGGCAAGGGTTTCGCCAGCCAGCGCCGTAGCTCCTCCCGTCCAGCGCCTGAGATGGCGTAGATCTTCATATCAAGCCGGTCCTCGCGAGCGACAACCTCTTTATCGATCAGACCTTCCGCATCCAGTTCTGCGAGGGTGCGGTAGATCTGGCTTTGGTTCGCCGGCCAGAAGTGTCTGACGGATTGGTCGAACGCTTTCTTGAGGTCGTAGCCGGTCATCGGCTGGAGTGAGAGAAAGCCCAGGATGGCGTGCTTGAGTGACATGAAAGGTGCCTCGTCTACACTCCGCAGGTGAAGGAGCATCCAGATCTGACTATACTGTGACGATATTATATTACATGTATTATAGTTCTTGTAGTATATATCTCCTGACGCCAGGGAAACGCCCAAGACCGTCGGCGTGCGACTGGCGCACTGTCGAATGGCATGCGAATCATTTGTGCTCGGCACTGGAACCGGTTGCAGGCATCGGCTAGACTCCCTGGGGCGTCGTTCTGATACCAGTCCGACTGGGCAGTTTGACAGTGTCAAAGCAGTCACGGGAAAAGTCACACGCTATGCGCACCCTGGCACGCATCAAAAGCTACCCCAAACTGGGCCTGATCGTCCTGGCTTATGTCGCCTTCATCGCCCTCGGCATGCCGGACGGCCTGCTCGGGGTGGCCTGGCCCTCCATGCGCCAGGGTTTCGGGATCCCGCTGGATGCGATGGGCGCCCTGCTGGTGGCCGCGACCTCGGGGTATATGGTTTCGAGCTTCCTGAGCGGTCGCCTGATCTCGCGCTTCGGGGTCGGTCAGGTCCTGGCGGCCAGCTGCGCTCTGACAGGCTCGATCCTGTTTGGCTACACCCTTGTGCCCTCCTGGGAGTTCATGGTCGCGCTCGGGGTAGGGGCGGGCCTCGGGGCGGGCGCGATCGACGCCGGCCTCAACACCTATGTGGCTTCGCACTTCGGCGAAGGGCTGATGCAATGGTTGCATGCCAGCTTTGGCGTCGGCGTGACTCTCGGCCCGATCATCATGACGATCGTGTTGTCGACGTTGAACGCCTGGCGTCCCGGCTATATCACGGTGGCGCTGTTTCAAGGCGCGCTGGCGCTTTCGTTTGTGCTGACGCTGCCGATGTGGAATCGTAAGGATGACGCGCCCGTCGAAGCCGAGCAACCCAAGCGGCTGACCGAGTACAAGACCTCGTTGCGCGAGACGCTGCGCCAGCCGCGGGTGTGGCTGAGTATCGTGATGTTTCTGATGTACACCGGAGCCGAGGCTACGTTGGGCGTCTGGGCCTACACCCTGCTGACCGAGTCGCGCGGGGTTGAACCCGCGGCCGCCGGGTTGTGGACCGGCAGCTATTGGGCCATGTTCACCGTGGGACGCGCTCTGGCAGGCCTGTACACGAAACGGGTCGGGCTCGATACGCTCTTGCTGATCAGTCTGGCCGGCGCTTTGGCAGGCGCGATCCTGTTGTGGCTGGCCCCGGCGCCCGTGTTCAACCTGGTCGCAGTGGCCGTGATCGGCTTCTCGATCGCGCCCGTCTTCCCGGCCCTGGTGTCCGACACGAGTCGGCGGGTCGGGGCGCGCTTCGCGGCCAATACCATCGGCATGCAGATCGCGGGCGCGGGTCTTGGCGCCGCCCTCGTCCCGGGCCTGGCCGGCGTCCTGGCGCGTCGGATCTCGATCGAGATCATCCCGGTCTGGCTGGTGGGCCTGTTCCTGGGGTTGCTGGTGCTGTATGTCGGGGCGAGCCGCGGGCGTGACGCGGTGACCGAAGGGCCGTAAACGCCGCGCTATACTTCGGCCATGCAACGCCCTGACGATGGACGAGAGGCCGGCCTGGATGTCGACGCCTGACCTCCGACGCCCAATGTCGGTCCTGCCCTGGACGCTTTGGTGTCAGGATACCTTTGACCGCGAGTCGCCGCCGACACTCGAAGCAGAGGGCGAGCGTTTCACCGATGGGTTGGTTGCGCTCTGGCGACACACGCTGACCGAGGGCATCGACGAGGCGGGCAACGCCACGTTTTCGTCCTTCGTGCTGACCTGGGGGGAGGCCTGGGCCGAGCGGGCCGACGCCGCGGTTCAGCCCTTCGGCAACCGGGTGCATGCCCGGTTGCGAGCGTGGGTCGGGGGAACCGTCGCGGCGCGTGTGTTGACGACGACCGGCGAAGCGGTGTTGCGACAACTGGCGCTTCGGCATTACCATCTTCTTCAATACAGTCCGCGCTGGCGGGCCAGCGCGGTGGCGATCGGCGAGGAAGCCTCCCAGCTTCTGGCCGCGATCGCCGAGACGACCGATCTCGACGCATTCTTGCGAGAAGCCTATCCCTGACGGGAGGCGGAGGCGGGAGGGGACGCGATGACGGC
>JAEURK010000311.1 GCA_016789175.1 Anaerolineales bacterium | reverse complement strand
CCCCCGCCCGAGCGATACCACCGGCTTTGCCGACGGGTATCCGATCCTGGTGCTCAGCGAGGAGTCGTTGATGGACCTCAACCGCCGGCTGACGACGCCGCTGCCCATGAACCGCTTCCGGCCCAACATCGTCGTGCGCGGGGCCGCGCCGTACGCCGAAGACACCTGGCGGCGCTTCACGATCAACGGCCTGGCCTTTGAAGGCGTCAAGACCTGCGCGCGCTGCGCCGTCACAACGACCGATCAGACGACGGCCGCCCGCGAGCGCGAGCCGCTGGCGACGCTGGCGACCTATCGTGACAGCGACCGCGGCGTGCTCTTTGGCAAAAATGTCATCCAGACCCCGCCCGATGGCGGGCCGACCTTGAATTGGGGCGGTGTGGCCGTCGGAGACACGGTGATTGTTGATTGCTGATTGCTGATTGCTGATTGGGCTCTCAATTAGCAATTGGCTATCGGCAATCCAGAGGGGTTATGTACCTTCCAAAGGCCTTCCACGTCGACGATCGGGACACACTGACGGCCTTTATGCGAGCCCACAATTTTGCGACGCTGGTCACGGCCGGGGCCGGCGGCCTGCAGGCCACCTCGGTCCCGCTCACGATCCAGGACGACGGCGCGACGCTGCAGATCGTCGGCCACCTGGCCAAGGCCAATCCGCAAGCGCCGGATCTGGACGGTGCTGATGGCCTGGTCCTGTTCGCCGGGCCGCACGCCTACATCTCGCCGGAGTGGTACGAGGCCCGCGAGGCGGTGCCGACGTGGAACTACATGGCCGTGCACGTCTACGGCCGGCTGCGCGCCTATCGGGTCGACGATGCGCCGGCCGAAATCGAGCGCGCCCTGTCCGGCCTGATCGCGCAGCATGAGCCGGGCTATCAGGCTCATTGGGAGGCGCTTTCCGAACGGTACCGCGACGGCCTGCGGCGCGGCATCGTCGGGTTCGCGTTGATGGCCGAGCGCATCGAGGGCAAGTTCAAGCTCAGTCAGAACCGTTCGGTCGCGGATCAGGCCAGCGTCGCCGCTGCCCTAAACGACAGCGCCAACGCCGACTCGCGCGCGACTGGCCAGGCCATGCAACGAGGATTGGAGGGTCGCACATGACTCACAGACAGCGCATCAGCAGCGGCACGCAATGGGAAGACATCGTCGGGTACTCGCGCGCGGTGCGCGTGGGCAACGTCGTCGAAGTGGCCGGGACGACGGCCGTCGATGAGCAGGGGCAGGTCGTGGGCGTCGGCGATCCCGCGGCTCAGACCACGTACATCCTGAACAAGATCCGGCGAGCGCTCAATGCAGCCAGCGCAACGCTCGCCGACGTCGTCCGCACGCGGATGTTCGTGACCGATATCGCCCAATGGGAGGCCATCGGCCGCGCCCATGGCGCGTTCTTCGGCGACACCCGGCCCGTGGCGACCATGGTCCAGGTCAGCGCCCTGATTTCGCCAGACCTGCTGGTCGAGATCGAGGCTACGGCGATCGTGGATTGCTGATCGATGATTTCTAGTTGCGATTGACGTCTCCATCAGCAATCCGCAATCAGCAATTCCATAGTAGGAGTGCGATCAGCATGCAAATCTCGCCCATCCTTGTTCCATACGACCATGACATCGCCCGGTGGGGCACCGCGACCGGGCCGCGGACGTTGGTTGACGCCGGCCTGCTCGAGCACGTGCGCACGGCCGGGCATGCCGTCGCCGCGCCGGTCGAGATCGCGTTGCCGCGCAGTGAGCGCACGCGCGACAGCGTCACCAACCTGGCACGCATTGGGGAGCGGCTGTCGGCAGCCGTGGCCGAGGCCGTGAGCGACCCGGACGGCTTCGCGCTGGTGCTGGCCGGGAATTGCCCGCACGCCGTCGGTGCGGCCGGCGGGTTGGCGCGGGCCGGGTTGGCGCCCGGTATCGTCTGGTACGACGCCCACGGCGATCTCAACACCTTTGCCACAACCGAGACCGGCTTCATCGGCGGACTGCCGTTTGCCGTTGCGCTCGGGTGGGATCTGGACGACTGGCGGCTGGCCTGCGGGCTCGCAAGCCCGGTGCGACCGGAGGCCGCGGCGCTGATCGGCGCCAACGACCTTGATGCCGCTGAAGAGGAGGCCCTGAAGCGGCACCCGATCGCCCGGCTGGATGCCGTCGCGCTCGGCGTCGACGGTGCTGCGACGCGGTCACTGCTCGAGGCGCGCGCCCAGGAAGCCGCAGCCTGGTATCTCCACCTCGACCTGGACGTGGTCGGGCCCGAGCATGTGCCGGGTGCAACCACACCGAGCCCGGCGCCGGCTGACGGCGCGGCGGTGCTCGCCAGCCTGCGGGCGGCGGCAGCCAGCGTAGAACTGCGGGCGTGCACCCTGGCGACGTACCACGCTGCCGGCGACCCGGAACGACGCGGCCTGCCGTACATCTTTGCGGCACTCGATGCGATCCTGGCCGGCGTGCAAGCACGTCGAAGCCGTGTTTGAGGAAGGACGAACATGATCAAACCCGTGATCCCCAACGGCGTGGTGCCTTTGGACGAGACTGACCACAAGATCCTGGCGTTGCTGCAACGGGATGCGCGCCTGACCAACGCCGCCATCGGCGAACAGGTCGGGTTGACGGCCTCATCCGTCTTCGAGCGCGTCAAGAAACTTGAGCGGCGCGGCGTCGTGCACGGCTATACAGCCCGGCTCAACCATGCCGCTCTGGGGCAGAAGATCACCGCGTTTGTGCGGCTCTCGGCCGCCTATGACGAGAAGCACGATACGGGGATGCATGCCATCGCCGCCGAGCCCGAGGTGATCGATGCGCACACCGTCGCCGGTGAAGACTGTCTGATCGTCAAGGTCAAGGTGCGCGACACCGACCATCTCCACGATTTTCTGCTGCGCGCAAAAGCGCATGTGACCCTGCTGCGCGCGGTCACGATGATCTCGATGGCCACCCTCAAGGAGTAGCAGCGCCATGTCTTCCCGATCGAACACAGGACGGAGCGCATGACCTCCGTCGAAGCCCAACTCGAAACGATCGCTCCGGCAGCACCGTTGCAGGCCGTGCCGCTCGGGGCAATCGCCCTGGCCCACACTTCAGTCGACATCCAGATCGGCGCGCTGCCGATCCTGTTGCCGCAGCTGCTGGTCGCGCTCGATCTCAACTACGCGTTGGCCGCCGGCATTGTAAGCGCCAACGCCGTGGTGATCGCGATCGCCCAACCGTTGTTCGGCTTGTTGGGTGACCGGAAGTCGCTGCGCTGGCTGGCGCCCATAGGGGCGTTGATCTGCGGCGCGGGGTTGGCGCTGGTTCCGGTCGCCGGGCTCGGGTTGCACAGCTATGCCCTCGTGATCGCGGCCGTGATTCTCGGCGGTTTGGGCTCGGCAGCCTTCCACCCGGAAGCGCTCGCGGGCGTGCGTCAGGTCAGCGGCGCGCAAACGTCCACCGGTTCGTCGGTCTTCTTCTTCGCCGGCAACCTCGGCTTTGCCCTCGGCCCGATCCTGGCCGGTGCCCTGCTCGACAACGGCGGGCTCTCGAGCGTCTCGCTGATCGGAGCGCTCCCGATCGTCACCGGCGCGTTGCTGCTGACGCAACAGCGTGCCATCCGCCGCCCGCATGGCGAAGGCAGACACGCCGTGAGGAAACACCACGTCGCGGTGGGGCTGGTGGTGTACGTGATGATGCTGATCATCGTGCGCCAAACCGTGTCGAGCGGGCTGACCACGTTCATCCCGCTTTATTTTCACGACCAGGGGGGGGCGCAGGCGGGCGGAACGGCCGGTCTGGTTTCGGTGCTGTCGCTGGCGTCGGCCGTCGGCATGCTCTTCAGCGGCGCCGCGGCCGACCGCTGGGGTCGACGGGCCGTGATGGCCGGATCGATGATCATTGTGTTCGGCGCATTGCAACTGTTCCTCAACGCAACAGGGATCCTCCAGATAGTGGCGCTCGCTGTCGGCGGCGCGGCCCTGACCGCACCCTGGACCGTGAGTGTGGTCATGGTACAGGATGCGATGCCGGGCCAGCCGGGGCTGGCCAGCGGCCTGACCCTCGGCACCGCCTATAGCGGCATCAGCCTGGCTGTGTATTCGCTGGGAATGGTCGCGGATCGGTTCGGCCTCGACCTGACCATGGCCGTGGTGGTCTGGATCCCGGCCGTGGCCGCGGTGCTCTCGCTGTGGGTCCCGGACCAGATCCGGCAAGGTGTTGCGGAAACCGGCGAAGCCTGATGCTGGGCGCAAGTTTTTGATGGTCTCTGCGCAGGCGATCGGCTACCCTGAACGGGTTGAGCGAACACTGTCGCCCACGGAAAAGAGGACGGAATGTCGCAGTCGAGGAATTGGTTGATGTTCGGCGCCCTGGGTCTGATCTGGGGCTCGTCGTTCTTGTGGATCAAGCTGGCGCTCGAGGAGATCGGGCCCTTCGCGGTCGTGGGGTGGCGCACGCTGTTCGGCTTCCTCGGGTTGGTCGTCATCCTCCGGCTGCGCGGGGTGGCTGTGCCGCGCGACCCGGTGACGCTGGGCAAATTCGCGGTGATGGGCACACTCAACGTCGCGCTGCCCTGGCTATTGATTACGTGGGCCGAGACAAGGGTGGACTCCGGCCTGGCGGCGGTGCTCAACGGCACCATGCCGTTGTTTACGACAGTGTTAGCGCACTTCGCCTTGCACGACGACAAGATCACGACTGGGCGCGCGCTCGGCTTGATGGTCGGTTTCGTCGGGGTCGTGGTGCTGGTCGGCGACGACATCGACCTTTCGAATTTCCTGGCGGGCGATTTGATCGCCGAGTTGGCCCTGATCCTGGCGGTGTTGCTCTACGCGATCTCGGTGACTTTTCAGCGCCGGTATCTGCGCGGCCAGAACCCGGTGCTGCAATCCATGTTGAGCCTGGGAGTCGGCGGCTCGATCGTCTGGATCCTGACACCCGTTTTTCAGCCGTACCAGATCCCGAGCCTGCCACTCACCTGGACAGCCGTTTTGTGGCTGGGCTTGCTGGGCTCCTGTATAGCTTTTATCATGTCGTACGGGCTCTTGAATGCCTGGGGACCGACCCGGTCGTCGCTGGTGACCTATGTGTTCCCGGTCGTGGGTCTGTTGCTCGGCGCGCTCTTCCTGCACGAAACGCTCACCTGGCGGCTCGCGATCGGCGCGCTGTTGGTGATTGCCGGGATCGTGTTTGTCAATGCGCGTACGATAAAAGCGGCCCTCACCCCTGGCCCCACTCCCGCGAACGCGCGCCAGGGGGGCGATTGACTCACGAACCCGGCACGTTCGCGGAGAAGCGCCTACGGTGAGGCTTATTCAGGAGGGGTCATGTCTCAACGACGCTATGCCTTTGCACAGTTGGATGTCTTCACGGACCAGGCCTTCGGCGGCAACCAACTGGCCGTTTTCACGGATGCGCGCGGTTTGTCGGCCGAGGAGATGCAGACCCTGACGCGCGAGATGAACTTCTCCGAGTCGACCTTTGTGCTGCCGGCCGAAACGCCCGACACCGCGGCGCGGGTCCGGATCTTCACACCGGCGATGGAGATGCCCATGGCCGGCCACCCCACCGTGGGCACGGCCTGGTGGCTGGCGCAGTCCGGCGCGCTGACAGGACCCAGCGCACATCTCGGCCTCAACATCGGGCCGATCAAAATCGATCTGGAGCGTGACCCGGACGGCAAGCTCCGCTTTGTCTGGATGACCCACCGCCTGCCCGAGTTCGGACCGGTGCGCCATGATCGCGAAACCGTGGCCACCGCGCTGGGCCTCGGCCCCTCCGATTTGCGCGCCGACCTGCCGCTTCAGGAAGTCTCAACCGGTGTGCCGTTTCTGTATGTGCCGTTGGCCTCGGTCGAGGCGCTCGGGCGGGCACGGGTCAATCAGTCGGCCCTGGCGGGATTATGGCCCGATCGTGAGCCGCGCATGGTGTATCTCTTCGCCTCGCACGGCGACGGCCTCCGCGCTCGCATGTTCGCGCCCCACGTCGCCGACATCCCCGAAGATCCTGCGACGGGCGCAGCGGCTGGGCCGATGTCGGCCTATGCCGTGCATTACGGGCTCAAGCCGGACGGCGGCTTCATCATCGATCAGGGCGTCGAGATGGGACGCCCAAGCCGCATCCACGTCAGCGCCCGTCGGGTTGGCGGCGCCTTCGTGGAAGTGAAAATCGGCGGGCAGGCCGTCGTGGTCGGGATGGGCCAGATTTTCTGGTGAAGCCCGATGACCCGTTTGTGACCGTAACCGGTTAAGCTTGAGCCATGACCCGCTATGCCAAAATCCTGAGCACCGGCAGCTACGTCCCGGAGCGCGTGATGACCAATGCCGAGTTCGATGCCCTGCTCGGCGAGCCGGTCAGCGATTGGCTGGTCGAGAACGTCGGCATTCGCGAGCGCCATTTCATGGCCCCCGACCAGACCACGTCGGATTTGTGCGTCGCGGCGGCCCAACGCGCGCTGGACAGGGTCGGGTTGGCGGCACGGGACCTCGACCTGATCGTGGTCGCCACCGATACGCCCGACTACCTCAGCCCGGCCACGGCCTCGGTCGTTCAGGCTAAGCTTGGCGCGTCAGGTGCCGGCACCTTCGACGTCAACTGCGCCTGCGCCGGTTGGGTGACCGGCCTGGACATCGCCGCGAAATACGTGGCCGCCGATTCCGACTACCGACATGTGCTTGTCGTCGGCGGCTACGGCATGAGCCGCTTCATCAACTGGAAAGACAAAAAAACTTGCACGCTCTTCGCCGACGGCGGCGGAGCCGTGGTGCTGGGCGCCGGCGACACGCCGGGGTTTGCCGCCAGCAAACTCCTTGCGGTGGGTGAGTACCACGATGCCCTGGGCATCTACACCGGCGGCGCCCGACAGCCCGCCTCACCCGAGCACCCGGTTCAGCACGTCGAATTCGTCCGCAAGTTCCCCAAGACCTTCAACAGCGACCACTGGCCGCCTCTGATCCGTGCTACGCTGGAGAAGGCCCAGGGCCTCCCGGGCGTTCCCAGGACGCTCGACGGCGTCGACAAGTTCTACTTTACGCAGCTCAACCTGCGCACGATCGAACTGATGATGGCTGCCCTGGAACAGCCGTTGAGCAAGACCCATTGGGTGATGGATAAGTGGGGCTACACGGGCTCGGCCTGCATCCCGATGGCGCTCGACGACGCGATCGCGCAGGGCCGCGGGCCGCAGCCCGGCGAGTGGATCATGTTCTGCGCCAGCGGCGGCGGCATGGCCATGGCCGCCTCGCTGTGGCGGTGGTGACGAGACGGCAACTTCCAGGACGAGGTAGGCATGCACGTCGGCGACTACTTAGGACGACGGACGCTGTACACACCGGATCGGTTGGCCATCGTCGACCATGGCCAGACCCCGACGCTCCGCCTCACCTTTCGCGAACTCAATGAGCGCGCCAACCGGCTCGCCAACTGGCTGCGCGCGGCCGCAGGCGTATCCAAAGGCGATCGTGTCGCGATCCTGGCCCGTGACGGTGTCGAACACCTCGTCGCCTTCTACGCCTGCGGCAAACTCGGCGCGATCCATACGCCGCTCAACTGGCGCCTGCATTGGCGCGAGAACGCCGCCATCCTGGCGCACGTCGGCCCGGGCGGCCTGATCTTCGGCAACGACTTTCGGGATCAGGCCGGCGAGATCGCCGCAAGCCTGCGCGAAGGCCCGGCAGCCCTGGGCTTCTTGCTGCACCTGGACGGCCCGGGCCTCCCCGGCAGCCTCGACTTCTCGACAACGCTGAACGCTTCCTCCGACGCAGCCGCCAGGTGCGAGTCGCTCGAACTGGAAGACATCGCCTGTCTGTTGTTCACGGGCGGCACCACCGGCCGGCCGAAGGGCGCGATGATCAGCCACCGCCAGATCAACTGGAACGCGCTCAACACAATCATCCACGATCTCGGCCATGGGGACGTCTACCTGAACGTCTTCCCCCTCTTCCACACCGGCGGGCTGTTCACTTATCTGGCGACACAGATCACGTTTGGGAACACGACCCACCTGATACGCCAATTCGACGCCGCCCAGGTGTTGGATCTGCTCGAGAACGAAGCCATCACGGTCTTCGCCGCGGTCCCGACGATGTACCAGATGCTTACGCAGGCCCCGAACTGGGCTAAGGCCGATCTCAGCCGTCTGCGCTTTTGCACAAGCGGCGGCGCGCCGTTGCCGGTCGCTCTGATCGAGCGCTACGTCGCCGAGAAGGGCGTGAAGTTCAAGCAAGGCTTTGGCATGACCGAATTTGGGCCCGGGCTATTCGCGTTGGCGCCCGAGGACGCGGTGCGCAAGGCCGGCAGCATCGGCCGCCCCAACTTCTTCGTGGACGTGCGTGTGGTCGATGACCTCGGCGAGGCACTTGGGCCGGATCAGCCCGGCGAATTGGTGTTGCGCGGACCAAGCGGCTGTTCAGGTTATTACAACGACCCGCAGGCCACGGCCGCGGCCGTCGATGCCGGCGGCTGGTTCCACACCGGCGACATCGTCCGCTACGACTCCGAAGGTTACTTCTACGTTCTTGATCGCAAGAAAGACATGTTCATCTCGGGCGGCGAGAACGTCTACCCGGCCGAGATCGAGGCGGCCCTGTACCACCACCCGGCCGTGCACCAGTGCGCGGTCATCGGCGTTCCGGACCCGGAGTGGGGCGAGGCCGGCGTCGCCGCCGTCGTGCTCAAACCCGGCGCTGAGGCCACGCCAGACGGGTTGCTCGACCATCTCCGCAACCATGTGGCGCGCTACAAAGTGCCCAAACGCGTGGTCATGTTGAATGCGTTGCCGCTTTCGGGGATGGGCAAGATCCTGAAGCGCGAATTGCGCGAGACTTACGCCCCCGGCCCCCCTCCCTGAAGGGAGAGAGGTGCCGGTCAACGATCGGGCGCCGACAACCAGGTGTCCGCACACAGCCGGCGGCCGTCGACAGTTGGTAGTTGACAGTCGACACGGACGAATTGACGATCTGGAAGCACCGATCAGCCATCCGGAAACGGCGATCACTTCCACAATCAGAAATCGACAAGAAGCAATCACCCATGACAGGAGCCCCTATGCCCACCGTACCCACCCTGCCCGGTATCACGTCCCGCTTGGTTGAAACCGCGCGGCTGAAGCAGCATGTGCTCTTCAGCGGCCCGGAAGACGGCATCCCGGTCGTCTTCATCCATGGCAATTTCTCGGCTGCCACGTATTGGGAGGAGTTGATGCTGGCCATGCCGCCGCAATATCGCTGCATCGCGCCGGATCTGCGCGGCTACGGCGACACCGAGGACAAGCTCATCGACGGCACACGCGGCGCTCGCGACTGGGCCGATGATCTCAAGGCGCTGTCGGATGCCCTCGGCACGCGGGCCGGGCACCTGGTCGGCTGGTCAGCCGGCGGCGGTGTCATCCTGCAGTTCGCGCTCGACTACCCTGAGCTGGTGGCCTCGCTCACGCTGGTCGCGCCGGTCAGCCCGTACGGATTCGGCGGCACCAAGGGCCTCGACGGCACGCCGTGCTACGCCGACTGCGCCGGCTCGGGCGGCGGAACCGTCAATCCTGAGTTCGTCAAAAGGATTCAGGCCGGCGATCGCAGCGCCGAGGACCCGAACTCCCCGCGCAACGTGATCAACGCCTTCTACTACAAGGCGCCATTCAAGGCCGCGCGCGAAGAGGCCTTCCTGGAGGCCGCCCTGCTCGAGAAAACGGGAACCGACAAATACCCGGGCGACCTGACGCCCTCAGCCAACTGGCCCAACATCGCGCCGGGCACGCTCGGACCGATCAACGCGCTGTCGCCCCGGTTCTTCAACGCCAGCGGCATCGTCGACCTGGCCCAAAAGCCACCGGTGCTGTGGATCCGGGGCGACTCGGATCAGATCGTGGGCGACGCCTCGTTCTTCGACTTCGGCACGCTGGGTCAGCTGGGCTTCGTCCCCGGCTGGCCGGGTGCGGACGTTTTCCCGCCGCAGCCCATGGTGGGCCAGACCCGCGCCGTGCTGGAGAAATACCGGGCCAAGGGCGGCGCGTTCAAAGAAGTTGTCATCGCGGACGCCGGACACGGCCCGCACATCGAGAAGCCGGCCGAGTTCCTGGCCGCGTTCACGGCGCATCTGGCTGAAGCCAACGGCTGAGTGCGGTCCGCGGATGACGCGGGGTGAAGGGATTCACTCCGCGTCATCCGCAGCGATCCGCGTTCAAACGAACATCGACCGAATCAAGCATGCCCAAAATTCATCGTCTGGCCCGCGGCGTCGCGGTCGTCGGCGCGGGGATGAGCGCCTTCGGGGTCTTTGCACAGAAATCGAGCCGGGACCTGTTCGTCGAGGCCTTCAAGGACCTGCGCGCCTCGGTCGATCAGGGTCTGGACCCGGCCTGCATCGAAAGCCTGTTCATCGGGAACTTCTCGAGTGACCTGTTCGAGCATCAGGGCCATCTGGCCCCGCACCTGGCCGACGCGGTCGGGCTGACCCCGCGCCCGGCCACCCGCGTGGAGGACGCCTGCGCCAGCGGCGGCGTCGCCCTGCGCCAGGGGGTCATGGCCATCGCCGCCGGCCTGGCCGACGTCGTGCTGGTCGGCGGCGCCGAGCGCATGACCCGGCTGCCCACGGCCGAGGTGACCGACACGTTGGCCACCGCCGGAGACACGCTCTTCGAGACGCCGGCCGGGTTCACCTTCCCGGGCTTCTACGCCGCGATGGCCTCAGCCTACATGCATCAGTACGGCATGAAGGCCGAGCACCTGATGCACGTCGCCGTCAAGAACCACAACAACGGCGCCGTCAACCCAAAGGCCCAGTTTGGGCAGACCATCGCCGATTGGATGCAAGGCCGGATCACGTCAGCCAGGCAGAAGAACAAGCCAGTGCCGGCCTGGGCCGACGTGCTGGATTTCCTGCACGATGAGGCCGCTAACCCCACCATCGCGTGGCCGCTGCGGCTGTTTGATTGCTCGCCGATCACCGACGGCGCGGCCTGTCTGTTGCTGGTCGCCGCCGAGCGGGCCGGTGAGTTCACCGACCACCCGCTCCATCTGATCGGTAGCGGCCAGGCCTCGGACGCCCCCTTGCACGACCGGGTCAGCCTGACCGGGCTGCGCGCCGCTCAGGCCGCTGCGCATGAGGCCTATCGCATGGCCGGCGTCGGCCCGGCCGACGTGCGTATCGCCGAAGTCCACGACTGCTTCACGATCGCGGAAGTGATCGCCACCGAAGACCTGGGCTTCTTCGCGCCGGGCACCGGTTACGGCATGGCCGAAGACGGCGTCACCGCGCGCGATGGGGCCAGGCCGATCAACACCTCGGGCGGCCTCAAGTCGAAGGGCCACCCGGTCGGGGCCTCGGGCGTCGCCCAGGCCGTCGAAGTTTGGAAGCAGCTGCGCGGCGAGGCGGGCGCCCGTCAGGTACCCGGCGACGTCTCGCTCGCCCTCACCCACAATGTCGGCGGCACCGGCAACACAGCCGTCGTCCACATCTTCGAGCGGAGGGCCTGATGAGCGACCGTCCGTTCACGGCAGCCTCGTTCGACCTGTTCCTGGGCGAAGGCCGGCTGATGGCCACGCGCTGCACGGGCTGTGCGACCCTGCACCTTCCGCCGCGCGCGATATGTCCCACGTGCTTTGGCGAGTCGCTGGAATGGGTCGAGACCTCCGGCCGCGGCACGCTGGCCGCCTTCACCGCGATCGCCATCGGCCCGGCCGCCATGCAGGCCGCCGGCTATGGCCGCGACAACCCGTACTGCAGCGGCATCGTCGCGCTCGAGGAGGGCGTCACCATCAGCGCCCTGATCCTGGGCGTCGATGCCCGCCGTCCAGAGAACATTCACATCGGCCAGCGGCTCGTCGTCGGCTTCGAGCCGATCACTGGCCGAACCGTGCTGGCCTTCCGGCCGGCCTGACGTCCGCGCACCTAGCGCACACTACGGAGACCCCCATGCGCTTCAAAAACAAAGTGGTCCTGGTCACAGGTGGCGGGGCCGGGATCGGGCGCGCCACAGCCGAACGGTTTTCCGAAGAAGGCGCCCGGCTCGCGTTCTGCGACCTGAATGAAGCCGCCGGCCGGGAAGCCCTGGCCGTGCTCGGCCCGACCGCGCGCTATGACCGGGTCAACGTGGCGGATCGGGCCGCCGTGGGCGCCTGGATCGATGCGGTGGCCGCCGATTTCGGTCACATCG
>JAEURK010000308.1 GCA_016789175.1 Anaerolineales bacterium | reverse complement strand
GCACGGTGCCGAGCAGGCCGGCCGACGGACCGCCGAGCTCCTTGAACTGTTTGTCCAGGTCGAGCCGGGTGGCCTCGAACCCGAGCGCATCGGTCGTCGCTGCCTCGAGGTGATGGGCCTCGTCGAGCACGAGGTGCTGGTAAGCCGGCAGCACCTGCTGATTGGCGGCGATGTCGGCCAGGAGCAGGGCGTGGTTGACGATCAGGACGTGGGCGGCCTCCGCGGCGCGGCGCGCCTGGTAGTAGGCGCACGACCCATGCATCCGGGTCTGGCAGGTGTTGAGCGTGCAGTTCTCGTCTTCGGCCGACAGCCGCACCCAGGCCGGGCGGTCGCCCGGGCCGAGGCTGAGGGCGGGGCGCTCGCCTTCACCGTCGTCGCCGGCCGGTGTCTCGGTCGCCAGCCAGGTCAGCACCTTGGCCAGGACGCGCATCTCGTCGGCCTGCTTCGGGCGGTGGCGGCGGGCATTGTCGAGTCGGCGCGGGCAGAGGTAGTTGCTGCGGCCCTTGAGCAGCGCGGCGCGCAGCCCGATCTTGAGCGCGGCCTCGACGTCGGGCACGTCTTTGCGCAGCAGTTGCTCTTGCAGGTTGATGGTGTTGGTCGAGACGACCACCCGTTGGCCGTTCTGAACCGCCCATTGTGCGGCCGGGACCAGGTACGCGAACGATTTGCCGGTGCCGGTGCCGGCTTCGATCATGGCGTGCTTGCCTTCCGAGAAGGCCCGCGCAACGGCTTTGAGCATGCGCACCTGTTCGGGCCGGAACTCGTAGTTCGCGAAACGCTGGGCAAACGCGCCGCCGGGTTCGAGCAGATGAGCCAGGGCTTCATCATCCAGCGGCGTGGGCTCGGCCACCGGCACCAGGCCGCGTGGCAGGGTCCGCGGTTCCAGCGAGACCGAGCCCGGCGCGGCGCGGCCGTTGGCCAGCTCCCGACTGCGCGCGCGCAAGGCCTCTTCGAACAGCAGGTTGGCGCCCCAATCGACGTCTTGTTGGAGGTTGACGATCTCGGCCAGCGTCTTCAGCGGCAGGGCCAGCGCGCGCTGATACAGCGTCTGATAGACCGCCACGGTCACGCGGGTGTCGTCCAGGGCGCGGTGCGTGGCCGGCAGCACGATGCCCAGCTGGCGCGCGAGCGCGCCGAGGTTATAGCGGGTCGCGGTCGGCAGGAGCGCGCTGGCGATCGGGTAGGTATCGACTGCCTCGTTGTAACGCAGGATCTTGCCGACCCGCAGGAAGCTCAAGTCGAAGCGGACGTTGTGGCCGACCACCGGGTCATCGCCGACGAACGCCTCCAGCTCCGGGAGTTTGTCGATCGCGCGCGGGGCGCGCGCCACCATGGCATCCGTGATCCCGGTCAGGTCAACCACGTTGCGCGGGATGCTCCGGCCCGGGTTGAGCAGGGTGTGGTATTCGCCCTCGAGCCGATCACCGCGAAACCGGATTGCGCCGATCTCGATAATGGCGTCGCGCTGCGGGTCGAGGCCGGTGGTTTCAATATCCAGGGCGACAAGTGTGGGCTGAGACATATGTTCGGGGAGTATAGCAGACCGTGGTATACTCCCCATTGTGCCCTGGTAAACGTAAGCGTGACACACGCAACGAACGACCTCGAGAGGCGGGGAGCGCTCACCAAGCGACTCAACTCCCCGCCTCTCTCTTTTTGTCGGGCTCGTCATCGGCCGACGCCTTCGGCGCTCAGCCGGCCGTGGTAGTGTTACCCAATGAATTCCACTCGTCCTACCCGAAACTGGGCCTGGCGAATGCCGCTGATCGGTTTGGCGCTGGCGACTGTTGCCGGATGCAGCCGCCCGCAGCCCCTGCCGCTGATCACGGCAACCGCCGATCTGGGTCAACCGGCCAACGGGACCAAGGTCGCGCGTGTGACGCCGGCGGGAACGCCGTCGGTCGACCCCAACTTCAGCTACATGCCGGGCATCCTCCAGAACGATGTCCCGCCGACATCGACTCCAACTGTGACGGCAACGCCTCCACGGGAGACCGCGACCCCCGAACCCACGCCGATGCCCACGGCGACACCGACGCCCCCCTGGCCCGAGCCGATCGATGGGCCGAGCGCGAGCAAGCTGGGTCTGCATGCGGTCGGCGTCGGCGATCCCTACCTGTTCGAATTCATCCGCCGTGTCAAGCCGGCCGTGGTAAAGGGCGCGGGCAGTTATGGTTGGCTGGCCGAGGTCAAGCAGATCTCGCCGTCGACGGTGACTATCGCGCGGATCGTCGAGGAGAACCAGGAATCATTGTATTTGCAGGGGCTGAGCCCCGAAGCCGCCGCCGATGCTTACGTTCAAAGACATCTGTCCGAGTTTCAGAGCAACGCCGGCATCGACTACTGGGAAGGCTGGAACGAAGTCGGCTATGGCGCCGAGGGCCCCGAGAAGCTGGCCTGGTATGGCCGCTTCGAAGCGGCGCGGGCGTGCTTGATGCAGCAGCATGGGTACCGGGCCGCCGTCGGGGGTTTTGCGACCGGATGGCCGACCGCCTACGCCGATCTGGCGAGCTTCATGCCGGCCCTCGAAGCCGCGGCGCGCTGCGGCGGGATCTGGCATCTGCACGAGTACAATCGGCCCTATCTCAGCTGCGGGGTCTCGCCGGCCGGCACGGCTGGCATCATCCCGGGGGCGCCAGCCGTGAATGTGTCGGCCGGGCC
>JAEURK010000277.1 GCA_016789175.1 Anaerolineales bacterium | reverse complement strand
CGGCCGGAGTGAGTGAAGTGACTCTGTTCCGGAAATTCGGCACTAAGGCGGAGCTGGTCAAACGTGCCATCAGCGCTCTGGTTGAGCAAACGGAGTTTGATCGCGCCGCACACTATACCGGCGATGTTCGGGCTGATTTGTTGCGCGTGGTACAGGCCTACCAGGCGGCAGTCATCCTGCACGAGCGCTTCTTCTTTGGGTTGTTTGCCGAACTCAGCCGAACCCCCGAACTGGCCGATTCCATTTCAGAGCCACTCGGATTGTTCAGGTCGATTGCGGGGTTGCTTTCGCGCTACCAGGCCGACGGCGTCCTCAAACCTGAGAATGCCCTGCATGGTGCGGCTTCGCTGCTCGGACCGCTCATCTATTACTCGATGATTGCGCGCACGGCAGGGGACGCATCCATGCCCGCGATGGAGATCGATGCACTGGTCACCTTTTTTCTTGATGGGCGGGTTGGATCCGGATCCTCGCCCCGACGGGTTGAGTGACCAGGGGCGCCTGGAAGGAAATGGTGGCAAGACAATGTGGACGATGATGCTGGCGTCGCAAGGCCCGACCCTGCGTCACAGTTAATCTTTCGCCTGACGCAACATGATTGGTGGAATCGCCAGCCCAGCCTGTGTATCCCGCTGCGGTATAGTTGTCGCATATGGCAAACAAACAGCCGAATTCGCGCATGTGCTTTGTCTGCGGGCTGGAAAATACGGGCGGGCTCTGTTTGCATTTCTATGACGACGGCCGCGACACGGTCTGGTCGCAGTTCGTGATCGCGGATCAGCATCAGGGATTCCCGGGCGTCGTGCATGGCGGGATCAGCGCCGCCATCCTCGACGAGGTTGGCTGTCGGACGATGATGATCGGCGCGCCTGAGCGTTTCGGGATGACCGCCAAGCTCGAGCTTCGATATCGCGAGCCGGTGCCGCAAGGCGTGCCGCTCAAGGCCACCGGCCGATTGGTGAAGGACCGCGGTCGCCTGGTGACCGCCGAGGCCGTCATCCAGACCCTGGAAGGGCTGGTCCTGACCGAGGCTTCCGTGCTCGTGGCCGACCTGCCCCCGGGCAAGCTCCACCTCGATCAGGTCGATGTTTTGGGCTGGCGCGTGTATCCGGATCCCGAGCCTTCGGCCCCATGACCAGGGTCGCTCTGGAGAGCCAGGGTCGGGCCGCGACACGCCGCCGCGGCTCCGAAGAGGATAGTCTTCTGTTCGGGCGGCGATCGTTTCGGGTTCGATGGGCTTGAGTGATTATGCCCGAGATGGAATCCCCAGGCGCCCCTGACCGTTGGCGCGCCCGCCTCGTGCTGCTGGCCTTCTTGAGCGCCCTGATCGTGCCATTGGCACTGGACGCACAACCGTTTACGGCCGACGGCCGGAACCACATTCTGCGCACGCTCCTGCTCGAACGCGCCCTCGCCGGCGGCGATTGGTTTTCGCGTTACTTCCCTGAGCTGGCTTTCGGCTATGGCGCGCCGCTCCTGAGCTACTATGCGCCGCTGACGTACTACGCCACGGCCCTGATCTCCGGCCTCGGCTTCCGCCTCACCATCGCATATCAGATCGTCTTGAGCTTGAGCCTGGTTCTGGGCGGCGTCGGCGCCGCAGCCTGGGCCGGAGCCTGGTATGGGCAGCGCGCCCGGCTTGTGGCCGGTGTCCTGTGGGTCGCTGCTCCATACGTGCTCTATAACGTCTATACCCGCGGCGCCGGGCCCGAGGTCCTTGGGCTCGCCTGTCTCCCGTGGCTGGGTTGGGCGCTCAGCGAGAGCTTGCAGCATGGCACACTCCGCGGCCGCCTGATTCTGGGCGGCGCCGTCGCCGCGTTGATGCTCAGCCACAATCTCACCGCCTTGCTGGGGTGCGGTCTGATGACCGTGATCGGCCTGGCCGAGCTTCTGGTAGCCATTCGCGCCGGCCATCGGCGGGCACTGGTCCGACGGGTGTTGTGGGCCGTCGCTGCGGTCGCGCTTGGCCTGGCGTCGACGTCGTTCTTCTGGGCGCCGGCCTTGCTCGAGACCGGGTCCGTGCAGATGAGCGCAGCCACCGGTCCGGCCGGTTACGACTTCCGCGGGAATTTCCTGGATCTGACCACGCTTCTGACCGGCGCCTTCACGTACGACTCGCGCCGGGTATTGACGCCGGTCCCGCCCAGCCTGGGGTGGGGCGTGTTACTGCTCGGTGCGCTGGGAGCGCTGTCTCTCATCCTCCGCGATCCGAACGCGCGCCTTTCGTTTGCCCACCGTGCCCTCCGGATGCGCACCGGCGTGCTGCTGCTGCTCGCGGTGAGCTGCATCTTCATGACGCTGAGGGCGTCCACGATGATCTGGGAGGCGCTTCCCATGGCGCAGATCATCCAGTTCCCGTATCGCTGGCTGGGTCCGGCCTCGCTCTTTTTGGCGCTGGTCGGCGGGCGCGGCGCAGCCTGGGCCCAGGATCGACTGGTCGATCGAGGCCGACCGGCCCGCCTCGCTGCCTGGCTGCCGATCGCTCTGATCCTGGCCATGATCGTGCTGGCCTGGCCCTGGACCTTCGGCAAGCCGGATCCAACGCTGCCCGCCGATCCCGATATCGGGGAGCTCTTCACGGCCGAGGCCGACCTTGGCACGATCGGGTTGACGTCCACCGGCGAGTTCCTGCCGATCGGCGCGGCACGACCCACGGCCGACTTCACCTGGGCCCAGGCCGTGTACGCCGGCACGGCCGACCGGGTCGACCGCGCCGGGCTGCCGGCTGACACGACGGTCGTGGCCCTGGCACAGGCGCGTTTGAGCTCGACGGTGCAGGTCGACGGCGCCGACCCGGTGACGCTCCGATTTCGCTGGTTGTATTGGCCCGGCTGGCAGGCCACCCTGGATGGCGTGCCGCTCGCGGTGCGAGCCTCGGACGAGCACGGTTACGTGGAGGTGCTGGTCCCGGCGGGCCGCCACCGCGTCGAGGTCTGGCTTGGTCTGACCCCGCTGCGCTTGATCGCGAGCGTGGTCTCCAACCTTGCCGTGCTCACAGCGCTGGCACTCGTGGCCCTGGCGCGCCGCCGCCCCTTCGCCTGGCGCGCGCCGGGTCTGCTTGAGGCGCATCCGTGGACGGCGTCACGCGGCATGGTTGTCGCCGGGCTGATGTTGACGGCCACGCGGATCGGCCTCTCCATGATGGCCAGCCCCTTCGACAATACGCGCTACGACGGCCAGACTGTGCGCGGCGTGGCTCAGCCGCTTCGGGTCGTCTTCGGAGACGAGCTGGTGCTTTTGGGGATCGACGCACCCGCTGCGGCCAACGCCGACGCCGGTTGGGTTCTAACGTCTTATTGGTCCTTGACCCATCCCATCGAGCGCGACTTGAGCTTCAGCTTCCAGGTCTGGGATGAGCGCGGCCGCATCGTCGCGCAGGGCGATTCGCCAAACCCCGGGGGCTGGCCGACTCGGCGCTGGTTCCCGGGCGAGTACGCGATCGATACCCTGCGGCTCTATCTCGATCCCTCCGCGCCGCCCGGTCGCTATCGCCTGATGGTCACGGCTTACACGTCCGTCGAGCGTGAGACCCTGCCGGGTCGCGTCAGCGAAGGCCCGCTGGACGCGTATGTGCAAGTCGGCGAGATCCAGGTCGGACGCCCATCTCAACCGGTGGATCCGGCCGCGGTCAGCGAGGCCGGCTGGTTGTCGTTCGCCGCCGGCCCGTTCGCGGCCGTCGTGCCGGTGTCCTTCCCCGAACACGCTCAGGCCGGCGATGCCGTCACACTGGACCTGTACTGGCAGGCGCGATCGGCCCTGGATGGCATTCGCCCGCACCTCGAAATACGGGACTCGCTTGGGATGGTGCATGACCTTGGCCCGGCCCGGCTGACGGCGGCCGACTTCGGCGAATCCGATTGGCGGCCCGGCGATCTCTGGCGGCTGGTCTCACCTGCCATCATCCCGGCCGATGTGGCGCCCGGCTCTGGATCCTGGCAGATCCGAGTGGGGGATGAGGTCGTCACACTGGGGGCCGTAGTGCTCTCGATCCCGGAACGGAGCGAGCAGCTGCCCGCTGATCTGCTCGGCGAGCCCGTCACGTTCGAGCCGTTCGCGACGCTGGCCGGGTATCGCCTGAGCGGCGCGCGCGAGCCGGGCGGGGTGCTGACCGTCGAACTCGCCTGGCTGGTTCGCGAGATCACCGGCCAATCCTTCACGGTCTTCGTCCACCTGATCGGGCCCGACGGTTTTCCGGCAGCCCAGTCGGATGCCGTGCCTCAGATGGGCCGGCGCCCGACGACCGGATGGTTGCCACCGGAAGTGATCCTCGATTCCCATGTGATCGCTTTGCCGGAAGGGCTTGAGCCGGGGGCCTACGTGCTTACGGTCGGCTTGTACGACCCGCTGACGGGCGCTCGTGTTGTCGTCCGCCCGGCCGATAACGACCCCAGCGGCGCCCCGCGTGATCGCGTCGAGCTGCAGACCGTCGAGGTCCTGGCACGATAGGTGCAGGGTCTGGGTGACTGCGGCCCGCCGAGGGTGGACCGTGGTCCGCCGAGGCCCAAAGGGCCCGATCAAGCCCGTCGTTCCGCGCTGTGCCGCGGCAAGACGCGTGCGGAGGATGCGATGCGCAGCTACAAAGTCCAACAACCGCCCTCGACTCGCGGGCAGCTCAACCCGATCTGGCGCGGCATCGGGTTCGTGCTGATGGTCGTGCTGACCCTGGGGAGCTACTTTGGCGTCAGCGGCGCGATCAAGGCGATCAACGCCGCGAACCAGGCGAAGGTCTTCCTCCCGGCGCCGTTCGGGGCCCAGGGTATCCCAACCCTGAATATCGATCTGGGCACCTATCAGTTTCCGCGCCCGGTGACGCAGTGGCCGGTGCCGGGCTATGGGCCCTTCACGCTCTCGGAGCCGCTGCGACAGGTCGGGCCGGTCTCGATCGAGATCACCAGCCTGGCCCTGACCGTGCTGGTCAGCCTGATCGCCTACGGCACCCTGTCGCTGGTGTGGGGCATCGTGGCGAACCCGACCCAACTCGGGCCGCAAGACGCCCCGCCGCCGCCTCGCAAACGCCGCACCAAGCTGGCGCGCTGAGCGCGAGAACGTGGAGCGTGGAGCGTGATCGCTCTACGCTCCACGTTCTACGTGTTTACTTCCCCGGGTTGCGCGTGGCCACGTCAAAGATCACGGCCGCAACCAGCACCGCACCGCGCACAATGTACTGGTAAGCGATGCCGACGCCCATCAGGTTCATGCCGCTGATGAGCGAGCCCATCACCAGCGCGCCGATGAGCGAGCCGGTCACCTTGCCGACGCCGCCGGCCGCAGACACGCCGCCGACGTAGGCCGCCGCGATCGCGTCGAGCTCGAACAGCGTTCCGGCCGTGGTCGTGGCCGACTGCAGGCGCGAGGTGAATAAGATGCCCGAGAGCGCCGAAAGCATGCCCATCGAGCCAAAAACCACATACGTGATCCGGCTGATGCTGATGCCACTCAGTTCGGCCGCCTCGGGGTTGCCGCCCAGGGCATAGATGTGACGGCCCAGGACGGTCTCGGAGGTGATGAAGTGGTACACGGCGACCACGACCAGCACCACCACCAGCGTCCAGGAGATGCCGTTGTAGCCGGCCAGCACCCAGGTGACGGCAGCCAGCACGGCCGAGACCACCACCAGCTTCACCGCGAAGATGTCGGGCGTGAGCACCTCGAAGTTGTAGGACTGCTTCTTGCGCCGGTTGTTGATCTCGCTGACCACGTATAGCACGATCGCGATCGCGCCGAGCAACAACGTCAGCTTGTGGATGTCCGGCATGAACGTCAGACCGGGGATGTCCGGGATATAGCCGTTGCCGATGGCGTTGAAGGCCTCATCCGGGATGATGATCGTGCCCGTTCCTTCGGTCGACAGCAACAGCGCGCCGCGATAGATCAGCCAGCCGGCCAGCGAGGCCACAAAGGCCGGGATCTTCATCTGCGCCACCAAAAAGCCCGTGATCAGGCCGCCCAGGATGCCGAGCACCAAGACCATCGGGATCGCGACGTAGATCGGCAGCGACCAGGCGGTCAGGGCGATCGCCGTCACAGCGCCGATGAAGCCGGCCAGGAAACCGACCGACAGGTCGATGTGGCGGATGACGATGACCAGCGTCATGCCGACCGCCAGCACCGCGATGTAGCCGGTCTGGTTCATAAGATTGCTGATGTTGCGCGACGAGAGGAACACGCCATCGGTCAGGGCGGCAAAGGTCGCCATGATCACGAAGAGCGCGATCAGCATCCCATAGTCGCGGATGTTCTGGCGCAAGACTTTCTGGAGGTTCTGGGCAAACGACGACGACATCTTCTCGCTCCTCAATTCGTAGCCAGGTGCATGATCTTCTCTTGGTTCGCTTCGGCGATCGGCATCTCGCCCGCGATTCGCCCGGAGGCGACCACATAGACGCGGTCGCTCATGCCCAGCACCTCGGGCAGCTCCGAAGAGATCATCAATATGCTCAGACCCTGCTTCACCAGCTGGGTCATGATGGTGTAGATCTCGTATTTGGCGCCGACGTCGATCCCGCGGGTCGGCTCATCGAGGATGAGCAGGCTTGGTTTGACGAACAGCCACTTGCCCAGCGAGACTTTCTGCTGGTTGCCGCCGCTCAGGTTCCCGACCCGCTGCTCGACGCTCGGTGTCTTGATGTTCAACGAGGTCCGATACTCGTTGGCGACCTTGATCTCGCGGTTGGCGTTGACTACGCCGCGCTCGGCCAGTTCGCGCAAATTGGCCAGGCTGATGTTCTGCTTGACGTC
>JAEURK010000274.1 GCA_016789175.1 Anaerolineales bacterium | reverse complement strand
ATCGCTCTCGCCCCGGGCCGATTGCACTTCGGCAAGGCAGGTCAGAGCTGAGGAGTCGTTCGGGTTCAGACGCACGGCGGCTTCCGCCCGGTTGATCGCGCCCGGCAGGTCGCCCAGCGCCAGGCTGGTGCGGGCCGCGCCCAACATGGGCTGGATCTGGCCGGGATGGAAGCTCAGCGACTTGGCGAAACTGCGGGCCGAGTCCCCGAAATCGCCCAGGTTGTACTGCGCCTGACCCAGTTCGTACCACAGCGCCGCGTCGGTCTCGGCATGATGGGCCGCCCGGCCGAGATAGTCGACCGCACCGGCCCAGTCGCCGTCGTGGGCCAGGGCCCGTGCCAGGTCGGCGTTGTACTCGGCGTTGGCGGGCTGCAGCTGGGCGGCCTGCTGGAAGTGCGCGAGCGCGCCGGCGGCTTCGCCGTCGCCCCGCAGCCAGGTGCCGAGCAGGTGCTGCCAGGCCGCGGCCTCGGGCCGTAGCGCGATGGCCTTCTGCAGCATGACCTCGGCCTCGGCCGACCGGGCCGCGACCTTGAGTGCGCGGGCCAGGTGGTAGTACGCATAAGGGTTGGCAGCGTCGTCCGCGATCGCGCGGTTGAAGTGCGTGACCGCTGTGGCGGCGTCGCCGGCCAGGATCTCGGTCAGGCCAAGCTGTAGCGAGATGTTGGCCGAGTCGGCGCCGTTGTCGAGCGCCAGCATTAGGGCGCCGCGGGCCCGGTCGAAGTCGCCGGACTTGCGCTCCGCGATGCCCAACGCCTGGTACAGGCTGGCGCGGTCGATCTCGACCGTCTTGGTCTGCGCGATCCCTTCCAGGATCTGCACGGCGTCGCTGACGATCACGCCCTTCGGCCCTTCGCCGTCGTGGGCGACCACGGCCCCGGCCGAGACCTGCGCCGGTGCGATGGCCTTGGCGCGGCCCATCCAGTAGCGCACGCGCAGTGGATCCGCTCCGAAGGCCGCCGCCTGCTGCAAGGCGTTGTAGACGCGCGGCAGATGCAGGTCGGAAGCTCCGGCTTCGCGCGCCTTCAGACCGGAGAGCGTCTCCAGGTCGGCGTGTTCGGCCAGAGCGACCAGGGCCTCGGATTGGGCCAGGTGGGCCTCGGGGTCGCGGGGCGCGAGCTCGACCCACTTGGCGTAGGCTTCGGCAGCCTCGGCCGGCCGACGCGCCTTGAGGAAGACCCGGCCGGCCCGCTTCTGAACGTCGAGGGCTTCAGGGCTGAGCGACACGGCCTTGCGCATCTCGCTCGCGGCCTCGACCGTCGCGCCCTGGTTCGCCAGCGCTTCCGCCAGCATGGCCAAGGGGCGGCCGTCGGCTGGCGCCAGGCGCACGGCCTGGCGATAGAGCGCCACGGCCTTCTCGCCTTCGTTGCGCCGTTCGTAGACGTCCCCCAACAGCGTGCGGACCTCTGGATCGCCCGGTGCCGCGACCAGCGCGGTCTCGAGATGGTGGGCCGCGCGCTCCAGGTCACCGAACGCCAGGGCGGCCCGTGCCGTCTCGCGTGCCAGCGAGGCGTTCTCGGGCTCGGCGCCCAGCGCGGCCTCGAGGGCCAGCACGGCCTCGGCCGGCTGGTCCAGGCGCAGATAGGCCTGGCCGAGCCGCTCCAGGGTCTTGCCGTGGGTCGGCGCGACGGTCAGGGCGCGCTGCCACTGGGTCAGGGCCGCTGACGTGCGGCCGAGCTGCCAGAGCGCCTCGCCCGATTCGGACAGGGCCGCAACATTGGTCGGGTCGAGCTCGGCGGCGCGCTGGTAGGCGGCGTGCGCGGCCTCGTACCGGTGGGTGCGCAACGCCGAGTCGCCGTAAGCCAGGTGCGCGACGACCATCCGCGGGGCGAGGCCGACGGCTTGTGACAACGCCTGGAAGGCGTCTTCGATCTCGTCCAACTCCAGCATCGACTGGCCGGCCGCCAGATACGCCTCGGCGCTCTCCGGCGCCGACGCCAGGGCATGGTTGAACGATTGGCGGGCTTCTTCGATGCGGCCCATCTTCAACAGGGTGCGCGCTTCGGAGATGTGCAGTTTCGGATTGCGCGGCTCACGCGCGATCGCGGCGCGCCATTCCTGCAACGCGCGATCGAATTGGCCGGCGCGCGTCAGCGCATCCGCCAATCGGGCTTGAGCCTGCGGATCGTTGTCGTCCAGGCGCAGCGCCGTCTCGGCGCTGGCAACCGCCTCGAGCTGCAGCCCGCTCTTGAGATAAGCCTCGGTCAGCGCCGTGTGGATCGCGACGTTGTGCGGCGCGCAGTTGCGGGCATCGGTCAGAGCCGTGATGGCCATGTCGTGCTGGCCCAGGGCCAGGGCCGCCTGGCCCAGGCCGAGCGACCAATCCGAACGGGTCGGGTCACGATGCAGCGCCTCGCGATAGTTGGCCAGCGCGGCTTCAGGATCGTTATTCAGGAGGTGCGCGTCGGCCAGCAGGGCGTAGGTGTCGGCATCGTCGGGGGCGTGGCGCAGGCCCTCGGTCAGGGCGCCGATGGCCTGAAGCGGACCAGCGCTGATCTGTTTGGCCTGGTGCAGCTTGAGCGTGATCCGGCCCAGGTCGGCATACACGCGCGCGGTGTCGGGCTGAGCCATCGCGGCTTGTTGTAGTGCAGCGCAGGCCTCGGCATCTTGCCCGATCGATTCGAGCGTCTTGCCCAACTCGTATTGAGCTTCCCAGTCGGTGGGCTTGAGCGCGACGGCTTTGCGCAGCGCCTCAGCGGCCTCGGCCGGCTGTTCGTTGCGGCGGAGCAGGACGCCGAGCCGGCGCAGTTCGGTCTGGCCCATCGCATCGGCGGCGACGGCGTCGCG
This sequence comes from Anaerolineales bacterium, assembly GCA_016789175.1. GTDB lineage: Bacteria > Chloroflexota > Anaerolineae > Anaerolineales > UBA6663 > UBA6663. The sequence goes on along the minus strand of JAEURK010000274.1, from coordinate 6,593 downwards.
CAGGACGGCGATGGCCTCGGCCGGCTGGTTCTGTTGTTCGTAGAGATCCGCCAGATCTGCCAGCAGAGCGCGAACCTCGGTCTCGGGTTGCCGGCTGAGCGACTTGGCTCCCGACGCCGCGGTCTTGAGCGCCTGTCGGCCGGCCTCCAGGGCGGCCGTCGCGCGATCCAGGTCGCCCTGGGTCAGGTGGTGGCGGGCGATCGCGCGCCACGGTGAGGCGGCGCCCGGGTGCTGCTGCGCGGCGCGCATGAAGTGCTCGTAGGCAGCGTCGCCCTGTGCTGTGGCGGCCTCGATCTCGCCCAGGATGATGTGGGCCTCGGCCGCGACGGCGCCCTCGGGCTCGGCGGCCAGCACGTGCTGGGCGGCCTCGCGGGCCCGGCTCGCGTCACCGCGCCCGAGCTCGGCTCGGGCCAGGCCCAGGCTGGCCTGAGTGCGGGCCGGGTCGTGGGCCAGGGCGGCGCGGAAGTGCGGCACGGCCTCATGCGCGGAGCCGACGTTCAAAAGCGCGGAGCCGAGCATGACGCGCGCCTCGACATTGTGCGGCGCAACCGCCACGGCCTCGAGCGCGGCCTGCCTGGCCGAAGCCCAGTCCCCTTCGGCGCGGGCCCAATCGGCCTGCAGCAGGTGAGGCTCGGCGTCGGAGCCGGCGGCGCTCACGGCACGCGCCAGCAGGCGGGTCGCCAGGCGCAGGTCGCCCAGCTCGCGCGCCAGGCGCGAGGCCGTGGTCAGGGCCGTGGCGGAGGCAGGGTGGTCGAACTTGATCGAATCCAGGGCGTTCAGGGCTTCGTCGGTTCGGCCGAGCGCGTGTTGGGCCTGAGCCGCCAGGACGGCCGCATCCGGATCGGCTTCGACGGCGTCGGTGACCAGGTGCAGCGCGGCTTCGGGATCGCCGGCCTTGAGGTGGGCGCGTGCGGCGCCGAGCCGATAGGCCGGGTCATCGGCGCTGTCGAGCGCGGTAGCGTAACTGGTGAGAGCGCCCTCCAGGTCGCCGGACTTGAGCTGCAGGTCGGCGCGGGCGGCGGCCAGACGGGCGCGGACGTCGCCAATGTGGGCCCAGGCGGTCTCGATCGCGCTGTGGGCAGCGCCAAGGTCGCCGGTGCCAGCCCACAGCCAGGCCGAGTCAAGCGAGTGCGCGAGCGTATCCTGAACGGGTAGCGAGTGGGCGGCCATACGGCAGAGTTGCTCGGCCAAGGCGGGCTCGCCCAGCTCGCGCAGCGTCGACGTAAAGGCCAACCAGTGTTTGGCCGGGCACTCCGGCGCGGTTTGTTGCACCAGGGCGACGATGCCGGCCGGCGACAGGTTCGCGCCGACCACGAAGGCGGCGAGGGCCGCCGACTCGAGCGAGGCATTCAGCAACCCATCGAGCAGGGCGGCGGGCTGTTCGATCAGACCCCACACGTACTGGAGCGGCAGCCGCCAGCGTTCGGGCTGGGCGCTGGCCTCGACCGCGACGCCGTTCCAATCCGACGCGGCTGCCGCGCGCAGGCGCAGGGCCAGGGCGGCGGGCAGCGTATGGCGGATCGGATCGAGCGCGGCGCTCGGCGTGGCCAGGGCGGCATAGGCGGCGCCGGTCTGGTCGTAACCATCGCCCAGCAAGTAGGCCTCGGGGTCATCCTTGACCTCGGGGTAGCGGGCTCCGAAGGCGATCATGGCCAATCGACCCGGCCGCCAGGTCGCCTCAAACTCGGAGGCCTGGGCCAGCCAGGCTTTGAGCACATCCGGCTCGTGCGCAACCTCCCACAGCTCCGGGACGAGCTTGAGCCGACGCATGGCTTCCGCCCAGCGTGATTCGGGAAGAGCTGCAAGGATGGATTCAACGGGGGTCATGACGCCTCTCAAATGCAGGGAGTGCCGCTCGCACAGGCCGGATCGGCTTAGAAGGCCACCAGGAGTCGATAGGCCGCGGCTTCGAAGAGCGCGCCGACCACGACCAGCACGATGGCGTTGCCCGATGAGGTACGGATCAGGTTATTGACCGCATCGACCAGGGCTGTAGCGTTGCCGACGATCGCGCCGATGTCATCGGTCAGGGCTTTCTGGCTCAGTTTGGCCGATTGGGCGGCCAGCACCTGAGCTTCCTGCCGGAACGGTCCGCGGATCAGCATGAACATGCCGGCTCCGAGCGAGACCAGGCCGAACGCAAAAAACGTCAGGCCCATCATGATGCGCAGATTGTCGATGGAAAAAGTCTCGGCCATGGGTTCCTCCAGGCGCGTTGGTCCTCGGTGACGCGCGTCCTGGGGGAGGATGTGCAAGGGGCGTGCCACGCGCCAACGAACCCCAACCCGGCCTTGCTTGAACGGCCAGGGCGCGTCGGGAGGCGTGAGGAACGAAAGGCGCGGGAGAACAGTTGCGAGAAAAGGGCCGAGCGAAGGGCGCAGCCTGAACGGCCGGCGAGAAAGGGTGGGGGCCGGTGTCCCGTCGAGGCTCGGTGGCGCGATCGTAAGGGCGGCGCTTGTCGCCGCCCTGTTGGTCGTGGCAAGCGCCGGACCGGAACGGCCCACCCAGGACCGACACTGCATTGACCGCAGAGTCGAGCGCGTTTCGTTTCTCAGGAGCGCCGAATGAGCGCGAAGGACCCCGCTTTGGTGTCTGCTGTCGCGGAAGACGACTCTACGCCCCTCACACCCCATCACCCCCCGCTGATCGTCGCCACAAAATGCACCTCACTGGCTTCCGCCACCGGCTCGCGTAGCCTGAGCCGTCCGGTCTTGCCGTCCACAACGACAGCCAAACCGGGTCTGAGTCGGTCTCCGTCCACCAAACGGGCGCGCAGTCCCGGATAGCGGGTGTCGAGGTCGTCGATGAGGGCCAGCACGGATGTCCCTGTCGCAGACACGGTTGCCTGACCGCCGGTCAGGGACCGCAGCAGGGCCGGAATCCAGACGGAGGCCACGACTCTAGCGATCCTGTGCCCGAAGCGCGGCCACGATCCGACCGGGCGACATGGGCAGCTCGGTCAGTCGGACGCCGATTGCGCGATAGATGGCGTTGGCGACCGCAGCGGCCGGCGGCACGATCGGCACCTCGCCGACGCCGCGGACACCGTATGGATGGCTCGGGCTCGGCACCTCGACGATCACGGTCTCGATGAACGGGAGGTCGAGGCTGACGGGCATCCGGTAGTCCAGCCAGTTGGCGTTCAGCAGGCGGCCCTGGCCGTCGTAGATAAATTCTTCGTGGAGCGCCCACCCGATCCCCTGCGCGGCGCCGCCCTGCATCTGGCCGGCGACGTAGTCCGGGTACACGGCTTTCCCGGCATCCTGGAGGGCCGTGTAGCGCAGGATGTCGACTTTGCCGGTCTCGGGATCCACTTCGACGTCGACGATGTGCACGGCGAAACCCGGCCCCCAGCTTGACGGTTGAACCGAAGCGCTGGCGACTACCGGGCCGCCCGTTCCGTCCATCTGGGCTGCCAGCCCGGCAAACGTCATGTGCTCGGCCCCGGAGCGGAAGACACCGTCGGCGTAGTCCACGTCCGCCGCAGTGACGCCCCAAAGGTGCGCGGCCCTCTCTTTCAGCCCGACCTTAAGTTTCTGGCCGACCTCGTAGGCGGCCCATCCGGTGGCGAAGGTCGTGCGGCTGCCGTAGGTGCCCTCGGTCTCGCCGATGGAGTCCGTGTCTGCGATCGTGGTCCGCACCGTCTCGATGGGCAGCTCGAGCGTCTCGGCCAGTTGCATGGCAATAGATGTGCGCGAGCCGCCGATGTCGACCGAGCCTTCGATCAGGCTGATCGTGCCGTCGGCGTTGACGCTGGCCGAGGCGCTCGACTTGCCGCCATAGTTGCCCCAAAAGCCGGCCGCAACGCCGCGCCCGCGGTGCCTGCCAGGCGCGGCAGCCCGGTAGTGGGCCGTCGACTGCGCAGCTTCGAGCGTCTCGAGCAACCCGATCCGCTCGAAGGCAACACCATCGACCTTGCGGTTGCCTTCGTGTACGCCATTGAGCAGCCGGAACGCAATCGGATCCAGCCCCAGTCGCTCGCTGAGCTCGTCTACTACGCTCTCGGCGGCGAAGGCCGCGTTGGTGCCGCCCGGTGCGCGATAGGCTGCGGTGTGCGGCTTGTTGACGACGACGTCGTAACCGTCGATCCGCACGTGGGGGATGCGATACGGCGTGAAGATCACGTCCATGGCCGAGCCCACTGGCGAGCCGGGATAGGCTCCGGCCTCGTAGATCAGGGTCGCCTGAGCGGCCGTGAGCTTGCCCGCGGCGTCGGCGCCCAGCTTGACCGTGATCACCGAGCCGGACGTCGGGCCGGTCGCCGCAAGCACATCCTTGCGGCTCATGGTCAGCTTGACCGGTCGAAAGCCGCTCTTGCGTGAGAGCAGGACGGCCAACGGCTCGAGGTAGACGTTGTTCTTTCCGCCAAAGCCGCCGCCGATCTCCAGCGGCACCACCCGGATCCGCGACAGCGGCAGACGCAGGATCGACGCGACCTGCTCGCGCACGCCGAAGGTGCCTTGAGTGCTGCACCAGATGGTCACCTGACCGTCGGCCTCGACCTGGGCCGTGGCCGCATGCGGTTCGATGTAGCCCTGATGCACCATCGCGGTCGTGAACGCGCGCTCGACCACGACCGCCGCCGCCTCGAATCCCCGCGCGATATCGCCGGTTTCCAACAGGAGATGGGCGGCGACGTTCGTGGGCCCGGTTCCGTGATCGCCGAGCTCCGCTGTGCGCAATTCCTCAAGCAGGATCGGTGCATCGGGTGCCATCGCGGCGCGCACGTCAAGCACCGGTGGCAGGACTTCATAGTCCACCTTGATCAGCGCCGCAGCCGCCTCGGCCACGTGCCCGTTGACGGCGGCCACCGCCGCGACGGCATGGCCGAAGTACAGGACCTTGTCGCGGGCGAGGATGTTGTTGCTCTGGTAGCGTTGGTTGATCGACGCCTCGCCGATGTCCGCGATTTTGCTCTCGAGCTCAGGCAGGTCGAGCGCTGTCACGACTGCCTTCACGCCCGGGTAGGCGGCGGCAGCCGAGGTGTCGATCGCCAGGATCCGCGCGTGGGCGTGCGGGCTGCGCAAGACGGCGCCGATCAGCAGACCAGGCAGGTGGATGTCGGCCCCGAACCGCGCGCGGCCTGTGACTTTCTCGACGCCGTCCTGGCGGAGCGGCGAGGAGCCGATGACTCGAAAGCCGGGTCTGGAGGTCTTCTCGGTCTGGGTCATGGGTGGGCCTCCGCTCCGGTCGGGCGATCGGCTGCAGCCAGGATTGCCTTGACGATGTGATCGTAGCCGGTGCACCGACACAGGTTCCCGGCCAGCCACTGGCGCACCTCGGCTTCGCTCGGGTCGGGATTGCGGTCGAGCAGGGCCTTCGCCGCCACGATGAAGCCCGGGGTGCAGAAGCCGCATTGCAGGGCGGCGTGCTCCAGGAACTTCTGTTGCAGCGGGTGCAGACCGTCGGGCGTGGCGATCCCTTCGATGGTGGTGACCTGGCGGCCCTGGATCTCGACCGCCAGCACCAGACACGCATTGACAAGCGCGCCGTCGATCAGCACCGAACACGCGCCGCAGTTTCCGTTGTTGCAGCCTTCCTTCGAGCCGGTCAGGCCGAGCGTGTCGCGCAGGACCTCCAGCAGGCTCTGACGCGGTTCACACAGGAACTCGATGGGTTCGCCGTTGATCACGGCCTCGACCTGGGTTTTGGTGGCCATCGCTTAAGCCCTGGCCCTTTCCAGCGCGTGCTCGAGGGCCCGGCGGGTCAGCACGCCGCTCAGGTGGCGCCTGAAATCAGCCGTGCCGCGGACGTCGTCGATCGGACGGGCCTCGGCCTGTGCCAGCCGCGCGGCCTGGCGCAGGGTCTCGTCGTTGATGGGCCGGCCCGGCAGATAGTCGCCGGCGCTGGTGAGCAACAGCGGGGTCGGGCCGACGGCGCCCAACGCCAGCCGGGCAGTCGCAAACGCGCGGCCGTCCTCCGAGAGCGTGACGGCCGCGGCCGCGCCGACGACCGCGATATCCATCTCGTTGCGTGGGATGAAGCGCAGATAGTGCGCGCCGAACCGCGGGGGCGGCGGCGGCACCTGGATCGACACCAGCAGCTCGCCCGGCTGCAACACAGTCCGGCCGGGTGCCACGCAGAAGTCCTCAACCGCCACAGTGCGGGCGCCGGCCGGACCGACGATCGTACAGGTCGCGCCGTGCACGATCAGGGCCGGGATCGAGTCCGCAGCCGGCGACGCGTTGCACAGGTTGCCGCCGACCGTCGCGCGGAACTGGATCTGTACCGCACCGATCACGCCCAGGCCATCAACCAGCCCGGGGTAGCGCGCGACGACGTCCGGATGATGGCAGATCGCGAAACACGACGCGGCCGCGCCGAGGTCGAGGCCACGTTCAGCGTCATAGGCGATGGTCGACAGGTGTGGGATCGACTTGATGTCGATGACGGAGCCGACCTGGCGACGACCCTCGCGCATCTGGGTCAGCAGATCGGTCCCACCGGCCATGGGGCGGGCCCGTTCGGGTTCAGCGGCAAGTCGTGCAACCGCCTGTTCGAGGCTGATGGGCGCCTGGTACTCGAAAGCCTGCAGCGGGCACTCCTGAAAGTCGGACCGATGCAGTAGGGTACAACACACCGGGGGCGAGGAG
>JAEURK010000450.1 GCA_016789175.1 Anaerolineales bacterium | reverse complement strand
TGCCGCAGCATCTCGGCAGTGACGTCGGCCAGCGCATCCGGGTGGGAGACGTCGCCGGTGAAGGCCCGGCCCTGACCACCGGCGTCGACGATCTCGCGTTCGAGCACGTCCAGGCCCTGAGCGTTGACGTCGATCAGGGCCACGGCTGCCCCGGAGCGCGCCAGAGCCAGGCTCAGCGCGCGCCCGATCCCGGAGGCGGCACCCGTGATGAGCGCGACCTGCCCGTTATAGCGCGTCATGATGATCGGCCTCGGGGAGCGTGGCGAGATAAAGCGCCGGCTGGATGGTCTCGCCGGGTTGTTCGACGACCTGAAAGATGAGCCCGGCCGCTTCGACCTGCCGGGCAAACCGCGCGCGCAGGTCGGCTGAAGGCGCACCATAGAGGGCGCTGAGCGCCTTCTGCAGGAGTGCCTGGCGCGCGACAAGGTGCAGGCCGACCACGACCAGCCGACCGCTGCGTTCGCCATCCGTTCGCAGCACGCGCGCGGCTTCGCGCAAGACGATCGGATCTGAAAGGAAGCGGGTCGGGAAGGTGGCGACAGCGGCTTTGAAGCTGCGATCCCTGAAGGGCAGACGCTCGGCGCTGGCCAGGACCATGACCGCCGAATGTCGCCCGCCCCGCGCACGTTGTCGAAAGACGGCGGCCATGCCGGGCGAAAGGTCGATCCCGACCAGCCTGCGGGAGTCGGCCGGCCACTCGCGCAGGAGTTGGCCCGTGCCGCAGGCGAGGTCGAGCACCTGATCGGTGGGCAGGTAGTCGCGCGCGATCCGACGCCAGCGCGGGAAGCGGCCGGCGGTCAGCAGACGCGTAAGCAGATCGAAGACCCCGGCGAAATGCCGGTACACCTGGTCCGACAACCAGCAATAGACGCGCACCAGCAGATCGACCGTTGTGGGTCGGGCCAGAGGTCCAGGATCTCCCGGGTGGGATGAGGGTTGCATATTTTGAGAACGTCGTGCCGATCCCCGTTATCATACTTCCAGGCCGCTGAGACGGGTGACGATGAAAGGCGGGTACATGGATTCGGTGACGTTGCAGTGGGTGGGCGCGGCGCGGATCTTGGCGCAGCCAGATGATGAGGAGGCTCTTGGCTTCTACGGCGGCCTGTTCGGCCGGCTGCCAAGCGCCGTCCCACACCTGGGTGAAGTCACGCGCTTCGTCGGCTATCAGCGTCGGGCCGTGGACGGGCGCACGACGCATGTGTTGGGCGTTGAGGTCGAGCGGATCGTCGACCTGCCCGAGGGGCTGTCGGGCTGGGCGCTGGGGCCGGAAGTTTGCACGCACTGGCCGGGCGCAGGCGCAGACCCGATCGTCGAGCCGCTCCGCTGGCTGTGGCGTGCGGCTCCGGCGGTTTCGGCCGGAGGATTGGTCGGCGAGTTTGTGTTGGGCGATGGGCGTCCTTTCTGGCTGTCAGCCAACGCCTACTTCCGGCCCGATGGGCGTGGGGCCGTGGATGACAGCGTTCACCTGGTCGAGTCTGATCCGGCCTGGCCCCAACAGTATGCCGAGTTTGCGGGTTGGCTGATCGAGGCCCTCGGGCCGGATCTGGCACTGCGGGTCGAGCACTACGGCAGCACCGCGATCCCGGGGATCCCGGCCAAGCCCGTGATCGACGTGTTGGTGGAGGTGCCGTCGTTCGAGGCGGCCAAGGCCCGGGCCGTGCCGCGGTTCAACGCAGGGGAGTGGGATTACTGGTGGCATGCCGGGCACATGCTGTTCGTGCGTCGCGCAGGTTTAATGGGCGCGCGCACGCATCACGTGCACCTGGCGCCGCGCGGCCACCGGTTGTGGGAGGGCCTGGCGTTTCGCGACCACCTGCGCGGTCATCCGGTCGATGCACAGGCCTATGCGGCGCTCAAGCGCGACCTGTCCGTGGCCCATGGTCGCGACCGAGAACGCTACACGCAAGCCAAGACCGATTTCGTCGCCGCGATCCTGGCGCGGGTCGGGCAGCAATAAGGCGAAGGGCCGGTCAATGACCGGCCCTTCGCTTGTGGACGGGTGACGGGGGTTGCTAGCCGGCCTCGGCCAGGCGGACCGTGACGGCTTCGCGGGGCGCGTCGCGCAGTTGGCGGGCGTAGTTGGCCAGCCAACGATTGGACCAGCCGAAGAGGGTGGTGTCGCGCATGATCGCCTTGACCTCTTCGCGCGTCATCTTGACCTCACCGAGCAGCACATTGACGTTACGGCGGCTGATGGCCAGGGTGCGCACGGCGAAGAGCAACGGCCAGATGCAGGCCAGTCGGAGACCGTGCAGCCAGCGCGGCAAAGCCTGGACGTACGCCAGTGCCAGCTGCAGATGCCGCTCGGCCTTGTCGGCCAGCATGTCGAGCACCTGCAGCGCCTCACGCTCGTAGGACGGATTGAACAGATCGGTGCGCTTGAGGTCGACGGCCGCGCAGAATGAGTCGGGCACGTAGATCCAGCCGCGCTCGTAGTCCTTGCGCAGGCCGCGGATGACGTTGACGGTCTGCAGCGCCAGGCCGAACTCGCGCGCCAGCGGCATGAGCACATCCAGGCGCTCGCGCACGAAGCGCGAGTACCAGGCGAAGACGTCGGTCACGAGATATCCGACTCGCCCGGCGACCTCGAACATGTAGTCGTCCATGTCGGGCTCGGCCGGGATGACCGGGCCGCGCTCGACCCAGCGCGCCATGCCCATGGATGTGGCGCGCACATGCAGCACCAGATGGTTCTGGAGCGGCACCGGCAGCCGGCGCAGCATGGCGAGCACGTCGGGCGCGGCGTTGGCGGCCTCGAAGTCGGCGCCGTCGTGGTGTCCGACCGGCGGGCGGCAATCGGCGATGGCGGCTACCAGGCGCTCAGGGGCCTCCTCGCCGGCGACGACCCGGTCCCACAGTTGGAGGGTCTCGACCTTCCGCGCATCGGACATGACATCGTTGTCTTCAAGATAGTCCGAGATGCGCATCATCAAATAGCCGAGGCAGATCGCGTCCTTGACCGGCTGAGGCAGCCGTTCGATGGAGAGCGCAAATGTGCGGCTGGTGGCGCGCAGGTGGGCGTAAGCGTTGAAGTCCGACATTTTCTCGCAGTCGCAGGCCCCGGCGGCGGGAATGGCCGCCCAGGGTCTGGCCCGGACGCTCGCCTGCCGCGGGCCAAATAACATTGTCGCAGCCTCTCCGCCGACCGTCAACGGGAAAGCTACTGGGATTAACGCAAGTTTTCGGGGGAAGTTGCGGATGGGCGGGATCCAGTTCGGCTTTGGGAGGGGGAAACCCCCTGCGTCAGTCAAATGTCCGGCAATTGCCGGTCGGGGCCGCACGGATCTGGAGTACAGTCAGTGCAGTCTAAACTGCAACGACTGTACTCCAGACGGCAGTTATTGAGGGAGGGGCGATGACCCACCGACGCGGACTAAAGACCGACGATGCCCAACAGCAGGAGCGCTTTGTCGAAGCCATATCGCTGTTTTTCGAGGGGTACGGCCTGCCGCGGATCGGGGGGCGGATGTTGGGGCTGTTCATGCTGGCCGACGAGCCGCTTAAGGCCGAGCAGATCGCCGATCGGCTGAAGGTCAGCCGCAGCAGCGTGTCGAGCAACTTGCGGATGCTGGAGGGCGCGCAGTTGATTCAGCGCGTGCGACTGGGCCACGATCGCAGCGATTATTTCGAGATGCCCGAATCGCCCTGGCAGAGCCTGTTGGAGCGCCGGTTGGCCGGCCTGACGCCGATGCTACGGCTGGCGGAGGCCGGCCGGGCGCTGCCGGTCGCGGCCGCAAAGGTGAAGCGACGCATGAGGGGTTTTCAAGCTTACGTCACGGCTTATGCCGAATTGCATCAAACGGTTCTGGCGCGCTGGCAGGCGTTGAATGCCGCGGCCGAGGAGGATTGAAATCGTGAAGGCCACACTGACCCGCGCGGGTTTCGAGATGCGTCGGGTTACAACCGGCAAGGTCGAACTGAACTACGTGGTCGGGCCGAACCGGGGCCCGGCGCTGGTGCTCATCCCGGCTCAGATGGGCACCTGGGAGTCATACGAGCGCGTCCTGGAGACGCTCGCCGAGCATTTTCAGGTTTATGCGGTCGACGTGCGCGGACATGGGGGCTCGACCTGGACGACCGGCGACTACACCTGGGCCAGCGTCGGCGGCGACCTGGCTGTGTTCCTGGAGCGGGTCGTGGGCCGGCCCGCGATCGTCGCGGGTAACTCGTCGGGCGGGGTGCTGGCGCTCTGGCTTGCGGCCGAACACCCGGAGCGGGTGTCTGCGATCGTGCTGGAGGATGCGCCGGTCTTTTCGGTTGAATGGCCGCGCTTTCGCGATCGTGACCGTTTCGTCTACACGGGCCTGGTCCATCTGGTCGACTCGATCGGTGACGTGAAGAACCGTGACCTGGCCGACTACCTGCGCGGCCAGGTCCTGCCGACTAACCGAGGCCGCCGGATCCGGCGCATGCCGGACTGGTTCGTCGACCTGCTGTCGTGGGCGATCAAGCGGCGACTGGCGGCGCACCCGGACGAGCCGGTCGACATCGGCTGGCTGCCAGGCTCGGCGCGGGTCATGTTCAAATCGCTATCGCAGTTCGACCCCGACTTTGCGCGTGCCTTCGTCGATGGGCGTTTCTACGGCGATTTCGATCACGCCGAGGCGTTGCGGCGGACGCGTTGTCCGATCCTGGTGTTGCACGCCGATTGGTTCCGGCATCCGGATTTCGGCCTGGTCGGCGCTCTCGATGCCGATGACGTCGCTCGGATCGTGGCCTTGCGCCCCGACACCCGCGTCGAACGCATCGCGGCCAACCACGTCATCCACTACTTCAAGCCCAAGGCCTTTGTGCGGGCGCTCGAAGACTTAACGAAACGCCTTGGTGGCTAGATCCGGCTCAGGTAGCGATCAATCAGCTGGGCTTCGATACGCGGAGCCTCGAAATGGATCTCGGCCTGGATAGCGTCGAACTCGGCGCGTGTGAGCGTGAGTTCAGCGCCAGTTTGAGCCTGTCGATACAGTAGATCGAGCCGATATGCCAGGGGCGGATGACTAGCGTCGGCCTGGATGTCGCAGTCTGCGACATACCCGGCTTCGGCTTCGGAGGGCGGGCCGTCCGGCACGCGCCAATCCAGGTCGCCAATGTGCGTGATGAGGTCGCGCGCGCCTTCCCGCAAGCGCGAAGCCAACGCTCGTGCTTTGACCACCTCATGGATCTGGTCGGCGCGACCCAGTTTGCGCAGTAGAGAAGCTACCGCTGTCCGTCCGGCGAGCGTTGCGGCGATTTGGTCGGCGCGGTACTCGGCACGTTGCGATTCGCGCCAGAGGAGCAGACTGAGTGCCCAAAGCGCCGGCCAGATCAGGCCCGCCAGCGCGACCAGCACGATGTTGGCGAAGAAAGCGTAAACCGTTTCGATGAAGCTGGGTCGCGAGGCCCATAGACTTTTCGGATGCAGCGCGTCGTACCAGTTGGCCAGGGCTGCGACGATCGAGCCGATCAACCAGTGGCGCTGTGGATCGCCGGCAGCAAGATGGCCGAGCTCGTGGCCGATCAGCGCCACCAGTTCTTGGGGTTGGAGAATCGCCGCCAGGGGTAGGCCTAGTTCGAACACCGTCGTGCGGCGCCACCTGCAATCTTTCGGCGATCTGACCGATCAGCCGGTTCAGGGCGGGGAAATCGGCTGGGCTGCGGCTGCCATCGGGAGGGATTGCCCAACGCGGACGTCCTAGCCAGGCCAGCCCGATCATCGGCACCGCGATCATGAGACGCACAGGCCACACAAGATCTGGCTAGAACACGACCGCCAGCCCCGTCACAAAGAGCGCGATCGCCGTCAGCATCACGACCAGTGAGAACACCGTCGCCAACAGGAACGAGCCGGTGGCCCTCCGGCGCAACGCATCCGGACGAGCAAGATCATGCCGCAGGCCTTTGTGCAGGCGTCGCCCTATCTGGTCGTAAAGCCGTTGCCAGATCGATCGTGAAGCGGTCACAAAGTATCGTCGCAGTCTCTGTCTGGAGGCAGCTGATCGCGCCCTCAATCCGCGATCAACTGATCTTGATTGCCACCAGCTGCACGTTTGTCATCTCTTCCATCGCGAAGCGTACGCCTTCGCGGCCGAGGCCGGACTGGCGGTTGCCGCCGTAGGGCATGTGGTCGGCGCGGAAGGCGGGCGTGTCGTTGATGATCACGCCGCCGAAGTTCAGGCGCTTGATGGCTTTGAAGACGCGGTTGATGTCGTTGGTGAAAACGCTGGCCTGCAGGCCGAAGGCGCTGCGATCCGCCTGGCGCAGCGCCTCCTCGAAGTCGTCGGTCGCGATCACACTGGCGACTGGCGCGAAAGTCTCTTCGGCCACGACTTTCATGTCCGGCGTCACACCGGTGAGCACGGTCGGTTGATAGACGGCGCCGTCGCGACGGCCGCCGGTGCGGGCCTGCGCGCCGCCGGCCAGGGCCTCGCCGACCCAGTGCTCGATGCGCTCGGCCTCCTTGACGTCGATCATGGGGCCGACATCGACGCGCTCGTCGAGCGGATCGCCGACCACCATGGCTTCGCTGGCCGTCGTGAATTTCTCGGCGAACGGTTCGTAGACTTGTTTGTCGCTGTAGATGCGCTGGACCGAGATGCACACCTGGCCCGAGTTGTAATACGCGCCGACCGCGCAGCGCTTGGCGACGAAGTCGAGATCGGCGTCGGGCGCGATGATCACGGGCGAGGCGTTGCCCAGCTCGAGCGTGACCTTCTTGATCCCGGCGACGCTCAGGATGTGCCGCCCGACGGGCGGGCTGCCGGTAAATGTGACCTTGGAGGTGCGCGGATCGGTCACGAGCCATTCCCCGACCGTGCCACCGCCGCCGTGCACGAGGTTGACGGCGCCGGCCGGGAGCCCGGCGGCTTCGAGGATCTCGCACAGCAGCACCGATGTCAGCGGCGTCGTGCCGGCGGGCTTGAGCACGACGCTGTTTCCGGCGGCCAGCGCCGGCGCGACCTTGTGCGCGACCAGATTGAGCGGAAAGTTGAACGGGCTGATGGCCGCGATCACGCCGACCGGGCGGCGCTGCCAGAAGCCGAAGTAGCCTTCGCCGGCTGGCACGCCGTCGAGCGGGATGGTCTCACCGTGCAGGCGCCGGGCCTCCTCGGACGCGATCTGGAAGGTCCAATAGCCGCGGTCGGCCTCGGCCCGCGCGAACTTGAGCGCCTTGCCGGCCTCGGCCGCGATCATGCGCGCCAGCTCCTCGCGGCGCTCTTTGATGAGCAGCGCGGCGCGGGCCAGGATCTCGGCCCGGCGGTGGGCGGGCAAGTCGGCCATCACGACCGCGGCGCGCTCGGCGGCCGCGATCGCGGCGTCGACGTCTTCACGCCGGGCAACCGGTAGCGCGCCGACGGGCTCGCCCGTGTACTTGTTCTTGATCTCTTGCAGGGTCCCGGTTCGGATCCACTGGCCGTCGATGAACAGACCGTATTCGCGGGCGTTAGCAGCGGTCAAGGGAGGCTCCTTTGGCGCGTGTATTCGGATGGAACTAGGCGTGATTTTACCGGAAAAGACGCCGGGAGTGCCCCGATGTACCCCGATGTCCGGGTGCTGCACCCGGACATCGGGGTACATCGG
>JAEURK010000040.1 GCA_016789175.1 Anaerolineales bacterium | reverse complement strand
GCGCTCGCGTGGTGCCCGTCGAGATCGAGGCCTCACCCAGTGGCATAGGCGATCAAAGATGAATAGCCACCGATCGTCAACACCAGATCAAAACAAGTGACCATGGTCCGCCTTTGCGCCAGGGCTCCGACAGCCGAACATGGCGCGAAGATCAATGCCGATTTGACTCGACGATGGCTGTGTCGGATAGGCGAACCAACATGCTTGCTCAAAAATACAGGCTCGATTGCTGCGTGTTTACCCTCGTCCAGTGCCCAAGACCATCGTCCAGCCCATGTTGGGGCGCAAGTGCAGCGAGCGCCAACCATACGATTGGATCGCACTCTGAGTGAGTATGCCATCGCTCTGGGCGGTTTCGTATAGACGATTGTCATGGGTTGGCGCGCCACCTCGGAAAATAGCAGAACACGGCTGCCCCTTGCATTCGACCCCGACTGCCTCGCCCCTCTGCGGATCTTCAGCGGTTTGACGCAAGCCCTCGGCCAAGGCGCCGAGTCCCCTTCCCCCTCGTGAGCCCAGGGAACGGCTTGGGTCACGGCCGGCCGGCGGCGGGAGGACATGCCGCCCGCGCTCGCCCGTGACCCAAGGGGACACCGCGTGCCCGCGCCCGGTCAAGGCTCGGCGGGCTAACGCCCTTCTCTCGCGCCACGCGGCCGCCTCAGGCTGTCGCCGCCTGCTGTGTACTCACAGCCGCTCAGGCTGGCGCCGGCGGCCGCTACGCTCGGCCTGGACCGGGCTCGGGTCCCGCTCACGGCTCCGCTCCGTCGCTGTTTTCCACAAAACAGCGGTTTCCGATCGTGGGGACCGCCCCACCCCAAGGAGCGACACCATGACCACTGTCACCCTTCGCAAGCCGGCCCGTTTCACCGAAGCCGATCTGAAGACCTCGGTGACGACCTTCATCGAGCAGCTCGCCGGCGACGTCGACGCCGTGCGCGCGAGCGACACCTTTCAGCGCTGGCTGATGATGACCGCCGCCTTTCATTCCTACTCGCTGGCCAACGTCATCCTGATCCTGACCCACTGCCCCACGGCCACGCGCGTGGCCGGCTATCGCACCTGGGCGAAGCTCGGCCGCACCGTGCGTGTCGGCGAGAAGGGCGCGCCGATCCTGGTGCCCTGCTGGAAGAAGCAGACCGACACGGCCGCCGAGGCCTCCGAGACGGGTGAGGGCCAGGCGCGAGAGCGCCGGGAGACGCCGCCGTACTTCCGGGTTGGGTATGTGTTCGACGTCGCCCAGACCGAAGGCGACGACTTGCCCACGATCAAAGCTTTCTCCACCCTCCAGGACGAGGACCTGCGTGAACGCCTGATGTGCTTCGCGGGTGCGCATGGGATCGAGGTCACCGAGCGCATCCAGTGCGACGGCGCCCAGGGGCGCAGCTACGGGGGCCGGATCGAACTCGCCCCGGGCGCGAGCGTCAAGACCCTGGTGCACGAGCTGGCCCATGAACTTCTGCACTGGACGCCGGCGGGCGAGAAGGTTGGACTGCCCGCGGGCGTGATCGAGCTGCAGGCCGAGAGCGTGGCCTATGTGGTCTGCCGCCACATGGGGCTCACGGACGGGCTCCACTGCCCAACCTACATCGCCGCGTGGGGCGGAGACGCCCAGGCCCTGCGCGCGTCGCTGAGCCGCATCCAACACGCCGCCTTCGCCATCATCGAAGCCATCACAGATGGCGAAGACGAAGACGCGCCGTTCTGAATCAAGCGTGAGAGCCCGCCGGCGCGCCGGCGGGCTCTCACGGATTGGAGCACCCCCCATGGAAACCTTGTTGACCCTGACCGAAGCGATCGCCGAGACGCTCGGCGACGGTTGGCGCGCCGAGCGTCTGGATGGCGACTGGCGCTGCCGCCTGTTGCGCCAGGACCGCTACGTGACGGTGAAGGCCCAGCACCCGGGCGAGCGCCGCCTCATCCTGACCGCGGCCACCGATGCCTTCTCACGCGCTCGCCGCTGGACGGGCGAGCCGGCGCCGACGATCACGGTGGCGACCGATCGAGCGCCAGCGGTTATCGCGCGCGAGATCGTGCGCCGCTTGCTGCCGGAGGCGCAGCGCTACTGGGAGCGCCGGGAGGAGCGCGAGGCCAGGCTCGTCGCCTACGAGACCGCCACGGCCGAGACCATTCAGCGCCTCACCGCGATCGGCATCACCTTCAGCGAAGGTACGCGCTACCCGACGAACAGCGACGTGCGACTGTATGCGTACCTGGATGCCTTGCGGATCGAGGCCAAGGTGTATGGCGACACCGTCGACCTGGATCTCAAAGGCCTGCGCGCCGACCTGGCCGTGGCTGTGCTGTCGGCCCTGCGCCCGGCCGGCTAGCAGCGCCACCATCAACCTGAACAGAAGAGCGCGCCGCGGGCACGGCGCGCGCATCTGTGGAGAGGGGGGGGGCCCCCCCGCGCCCCCCCCCCCCCCCCCCCGCCGG
>JAEURK010000166.1 GCA_016789175.1 Anaerolineales bacterium | reverse complement strand
GCCCCGCACATCCCCGTCGTCGCCATGACCGCCAACGCCATGGCCGGCGATCGCGAGCAGTGCCTGTCCGCCGGCATGGACGATTACCTCTCCAAACCCGTCAACCGCCTCGCCCTCAGCCAGACCCTCGACCGCTGGTCGTTGACTCAGAGCAACCCGACCCTGGAAGACTGAGCACGCTCAGGCCGAGGCAACCCGCTTCGGGCCAGACAACCAGAAGCCGGCGATGCGCTGCACCGCCGGCCTGAAACGCAAAACCTCGCCAGACGAGACGCCCTTAGCGAAGGCGATACACCCGCGCCTCATACGGGCGCAGCGTGAAACGTCGCGGATCTCCACCCGGCACCGGGTAGTTGCCGATCAACAGCTCGGCCTCGCCGTACGCCAACGCCGTCGGTGCTTCGAAATCCGGTGTGCCTTTTGAGAAGTTCAAGACCACCAGCAGGCGTTCATCCTCGAGAGTTCGGGTGAACGCATAAATCGCCTCGTGCTCCGGCAACAGCAGTGCATAGGTGCCGTACACGAACACCGGATGCGCCTTGCGGAGCTGGATGAGCTTTTGGTAGTAGGCGAAGACCGAGTCGGGGTCGGCCAGGGCGTGCTCGACGTTGATCGTCGTGTAGTTCGGGTTGACCTTGATCCAGGGCTCGGCCTTCGAGAAGCCGGCCTGCGGGGCGGCGCTCCATTGCATCGGCGTGCGGGCGTTGTCGCGGCCCTTGGCGTAGATGCCGCGCATGACCTCCCGCGGATCCCGGCCCTGCTCCTCGGTTTGAGTCTTGAAGGCGTTAAGGATTTCGATATCGCGGTAATCCGAGATCGAATCGAAGGCGACGTTGGTCATGCCGATCTCTTCGCCCTGGTAGATGTAAGGCGTGCCCTGCAACAGATGGTTGAACGTGCCCAACATCTTGGCGGATTCCACCCGATAAGCGCCGTCATCGCCGAAGCGCGACACCGGGCGAGGCTGATCGTGATTGCTCAGGTACAGGCTGTTCCAGCCGCTGCCGCTCAACGCCGTCTGCCAGCGCGACATCGTCGCCTTCAGGTCGCGCAAAACGAGCGGCTTGAGCGCCCACTTGCCGTTCATATGCCCGCCGACCGAGTCGAGATCCATATGTTCGAACTGGAAGAGCATATTGAGCGAGCCGGTCTCCTCGTTGGTGATCTCCACGCCCTGTCGGACTGTGGCCAACGGCGCTTCGCCGACCGTGATGCAGTCGTACTTCGAGAGCACCTCACGCTTCATCTCGCCCAGGAACTCAAGCAGGCGCGGCCCGTTGGTCACCAACTGGAAGCCAGGTTGCAGGAAGCCCGGGCGTACCACAGGCGCGTCCGGCAGGCCCTCCGGCTTGGAGATCATGTTGATCACGTCCATCCGGAAGCCGTCGACACCCCGGCGGAACCAGAAGTGCATCATGTCGTAGACCGCGCGCCGGACCTGCGGGTTCTCCCAGTTGAGGTCCGGCTGCTTCTTCGAGAACATGTGCAGGAAGTACTCGCCGGTCGCCTCGTTCCATTCCCAGACCGAGCCGTTAAAGGCGGCCTCCCAGTTGTTGGGCTCGCGGCCGTCCTTCGGCTCACGCCAGATGTAGTAATCGTGGTACGGGTTGTTACGGCTCAAGCGCGCCTGCTGAAACCAGGCGTGTTCGTCGGAGGTATGGTTGACCACCAGGTCCATCATCAACTTGAGCCCGCGCGCATGCATCGCCGTGATCAACTCGTCGCAGTCGGCCAATGTGCCGAACTCGGTCATGATGTCCTGGTAGTCGCTGATGTCGTACCCGTTGTCGTCGTTAGGCGACTTGTACACCGGCGAGAGCCAGATCACGTCGACGCCGAGCGTCTTGAGATAATCCAACTTGCCGATGATGCCGCGCAGATCCCCGACTCCGTCGCCGTTGCTGTCAACAAAGCTCCGCGGGTAGATCTGATAAACGACGCTTTCCTTCCACCACGTTTTGTTCATGGCGCTGGCTCCCTGCCCGACTGGGCGCTTCTGGTTTTTCGCCTCGACTCTAGTCGAAACCGGCACGAAAATCGAGATCGGAGGAAACGTGTCGCGAAACAAGCCGCTTTTTGTCGGATTCCAGACTGGTTGAAGAGCGGGTCAATCGCGCGAACGGGGCGCCTTGCGGTACAGTTGAGACACTCGGAGAGAAGGAGAAATCATGTCCAGCAAGGTGTACTACGGTTCGCCGCGACAGGCGCGGCTAAAGGCTGAGGAGACGCTGCCCGCCAAGCTCGATTTGATCCTCGACCGGCTCAACGTCCGCGAGCGCGTTAAAGGCGAGTCAGTCGTTATCAAGCTCCATTCGGGCAACAACCTCGGCTACTCGACCATCCACCCTATCTTCGTACGCAAAGTCGTCCAGGCCGTGAAAGACGGCGGCGGCCGGCCGTTTATCACCGATGTTGACTGGGACGTGCGCGGCGCCGAAGCCCGTGGCTACACGCCCGAGGTGCTTGGCTGCCCGATCTACCCCTCGGCCGGGCTCGAGGAGCGCTATCAGTACGGGCACGCCGAGCACCCTTACAAGTCGATCAAGACCTGGAATGTCGCCGGCATGATCCAGGATGCCACTTTCCTGATCAACTTCGCGCACGCTAAGGGTCACCCCAGCTGCGGCTACGGTGGCGCGATCAAGAACCTGGCACTCGGCTGTATGACCGGGCCGACTCGCAGCGCCATGCACGACGTGATGCATTTCGAGCCGTACTGGTTCCCGGAGCGCTGCCCCGATCCGGCGGCCTTCAAGGCGCTCCTGGCCTCCTGCCCGCACGGAGCTCTGGTGGAAGACAAGCACCATCCGGGCCACATCCACCTGCATTTCGAGGAGTGCAACCAGTGCGGTCGTTGTCTCAAGGTCGCGCCGGCCGGCAGCCTGAAGATCGACCCCGTCAATTTTCACGCCTTCCAGGAAGCCTGTGCGATCAGCACCTCGGTGACGCTGTCCACCTTCGCGCCCGAGAAGCGCACGCACATGGTGCTGGCGACCCACATGACCCCGGTCTGCGATTGCTTCGGCTTCACGAGCATGCCGATCCTGCCCGACGCCGGGATCTTCGGCTCCGACGACCTGGTCGCGCTCGAGACCGCGGTGCTCGATGCCACAAGCCAGAACCCGCTGCTCGAGGCGAACGTGCCCACCAGCATGGAGGTCCACACCCGCGTCGGGCACCCGCTCCGCTGGCTGCACGGCCCGCACAAGGACCCGTACCTGGTCACCGCGTACGCCGAACAGCTCGGGCTTGGTTCGCGCGCGTATGAATTGGTGGACGTGTTCCCGGTCGAACAGGTCTTCCAATCCGAGGCGGTTTACATCGCCGCGCGCTAAGGGCTGAGACCCGCAACACGCGAAACGACGCCGGCGGAGCGCTAACTCCGACCGGCGTCGTTTCGCGGAACCGGCAGCTCGATCTCACGTCCTACACAATCGCGCAAAGCGCTGCTAGACCGGCCCTACAGACAGGTTTCGCGTTCAACCGCCACGGCGTCGGGCGCGGGGTGGGCTCTGTTACAATCGTTAAGAATTCGACTGAGGCGCGCGGTCCGGGAGCACACCTGGGCTTTTTTGTTTCGCCGGTCGACGGTGCAAGCATGAGAGCCCGCCCTCCAGACAGAGCGCCTGTGGAAAGGAGCCCGGTTCGATGTCCCCGCGCCGATCAATCCTCAAAGCCCTCAGCCTATGCGCTCTGACCCTTCTGACCGCGTGCGGCCCGGCGGCAGCGCCCGCCGCGACGACCGGCTCTGACGGCGCGACCCCCCTGCGGGTCGGCTACTTCCCCAACCTCACCCACTCGCAGGCTTTGATCGGGCTTGCCCGCGGCGACTTCCGAGAGGCGCTCGGCAACGATGTCTCGATCGAGGCGACCTCCTTCAACGCCGGCCCGGCCGTGATCGAGGCCCTGTTCGCCGGAGCGATCGACCTGGCCTACATCGGACCCAATCCGGCCATCAACGGCTACGTGAAGTCCCGTGGCGAGGCCCTGCGCATCGTGGCCGGCGCGACCAGCGGCGGCGCGGCCTTTGTCGTGAGACCCGAAGCAGGCATCAACGGCCCGGACGACCTGGCCGGCAAAAAACTCGCGACCCCGCAGCTCGGCGGCACCCAGGACGTGGCGCTGCGCAACTACATCGTCACCCATGGCTTGAAGACCGTCGAAAATGGCGGCGACGTCGAGATCGTGCCCACCGACAATTCGCAGACCCTGGACCTTTTCCGGCAGGGCATGATCGACGGCGCCTGGGTGCCCGAGCCCTGGGCGAGCCGGCTGGTCGTCGAAGGCGGCGGCGCCATCTTCATCGACGAGCGCGACCTGTGGCCGAACGGCGACTTCGTCACTACCCACATCATCGTCAGCACGGCGTTCCTCGAGGCGCATCCCGACATCATCCGCAACTGGCTGAGGGCCCACGTCGCGATCACGCAGTGGGAGTTGGAGCACCCGGACGAGGCCAAGGCGGCCGTCAACGCCGAGATCGAACGCATCACGGGCAGGAAGCTCCCGGACGCGGTCCTGGAACAGGCCTGGACGCGGCTGCGCGTCACGTGGGATCCGATCGCGCCCTCGCTGACCACGGCGGCCGAGTCGGCTTTCACGGCTGGCTTCCTGAACGAAAAGCCCGACCTGACCGGCATCTACGACCTGACGCTCCTCAACGAGGTGTTGGTCGAAGCCGGCCAACCGGCCCTTGCGCCCTGAACCGACGCCGGCTCAAGCGGCCCCGAACAGGCCCTGGGCGCGGGCCTCGCTCAGGCGCGACGACAGATAGTCCCACAGCGCCGGGCAGCCGGCCCTGATCGGCGGCTCGACGCGCCGAACCACACGTTCATAGCTGATGTCGTTCTCGCGCCAACTCTGCCCGCCATTGGCCAGGTTGAGCAGGACGGGCATCGCGCGATCCACCGCGTTGGCGAAACGCGACTCCGGCGATTGACCGGCTTCGAACTCCTGCCATAAGGCGAGGTAGCGGGTGGACTGCGCCTCCGGCAACAGGCCGAAAATGCGGGTGACGGCCGCAAGCTCTTCGGCTTTGCGCTCCGGCCAGCCGCCGATGGCGAACGCGATCGTGTCGCCGGTGTCGATCTCGCCGATGTCGTGCACGAGCAGCATGGCGATGACATGGTTGAGATCGACGCCCGACTCGGCATACTCCGCCAGCGACGTGGCCAGAAGCGCGATCTGCCAGCTGTGTTCAGCCGGGTTTTCGTAGCGATCGAGGCCGAGCGGTTTGATCTTGCGGGTCACGCGCTTGAGCTTGTCAACCTCGATGATGAAATCGATGATCGGCTGCATGCCAACTCCTTGGTTCGCTTCGATTATCCCATCCGCTGAGTTGCTGCCGCCCGCGCCGTGGGTGCGCTCCAGGGCTATCGCATCTTGTTCGCCCAACCTCCTGCTGGCTGAGCAGTCACAACAATTCGTGGCAAAACCCGCGGATCCGCCTTGAACACCACGCCTGTCCTACGAGCGCCTCGCTCGACTGGCTGTCGCGTTGCGCCTGGGCACGCACCCTTCCGGACCCAGTATCCGATCCGGCGCTGCACAAAGGTTGCTGGGGAGGGTGGGTCGGCTGTCGTGGGCATCACAACACGCCCCGAGCGAAAAGCGAACGCCGCGCCTGTGGCAGGCGCGGCGTTCGCTTTTCGCTCGCAAGATGCCTGGGCTCAGCGCCCGGCAGAAGCGCTCTTGCGCGCTTTGGCTTTCTGGCAGTTCGGGCATAGACCGTAGTAGGCCAGCCCGGCATTTCGCAGTTCATAGCCGGAATTGCGCGCGACCCGGCGGGCGATGCCGGCCAGCGCCGGCTCTTCCAGATCATCGATCTGATGGCAATTGACACAGACCAGGTGCACGTGCGGCGAGAGGTCCGGGTCGAAATGGGCGTTGCCATCGCCGGCTGATACCAGTTCGAGCAGCAAGCCGGCCTCGACCAGCGTATGCAGCGTGTTGTAGACCGTGGCCCGGCTAAGCGACGGGTAATCGACGCGCAGCCGATCAAACAATACCTGCGCCGTCGGATGCTCGCGGTTGCCGGACAGCGCCTCGCATATTGCATAGCGCTGCGGGGTCAGCCGCATCCCGGCCTGTCGCAACGCTCCGAGCATATCGCTCGCGGCGTTCTCGGCACCTTTTTTGGCTGTACTGGACTTTTTTGCCATACAAAGACCTATTCTCAGAATGGATGGATTATAGATCGCTTTTATCCGTCTGACTATGGGCCTTCCGGCGGTGCATCGCGTCCACCCTCCTGGCGCCAACCCTACCCTCCGAGCGCCCGCACTCCGAGCGCCCGCACCCCGAGCGCCTGCACTGCGAGCGCCCGCACTGCGAGCGCCCGCACTCCAATACGGCCCGATTCCTTATTGAGACTTATTCTGAATTAGGAACAAGTCTTGTAAAGGGGAAACCTGTCAGTCTCTCGGATGACCTTCATCACTTCTTGAACGAGCGGGCGGCACTTAGTATTTTCTCAATCGCTGATCTGTAAAGCCAAACCTCTCGATGTCCGGAGTGCCTCCGGTCTGCCCTTCCGGCACAACCGTGCGACGCCACGCGACTCGAGCCTATCGGACAAGGAGGTCGATCTGGTCGATCTGTACGTCTCAATCGTGCCCGAACTGCCCTTTGTGTCGATGTGCCCTTATCTCTGATGTCCGAACCAGGAGCTCCTGCATGAAACTCAATCGTGTTCTCCCCTATGGCTTGGCGGTTGCAGGCGGGCTGCTGCTTGTCGCAGCCT
>JAEURK010000137.1 GCA_016789175.1 Anaerolineales bacterium | reverse complement strand
ACGCGCCAGGCAACAACGCGACAATAAGCCCTGAGCTGACGACACCGCCGCAGCCCGAGCCGGCGACGATCACCAACCACGTCCCTCGCAAAGCCTTCGTTTTAGCCGTTATCCTGGCCTGTGGCTGATCGTGACGGTCTGCCGGAAGACTCTGAGCGTCGAGGGCGGCGCCGCGTGAGCGCGGGGTGGTCGTGAACCGCAACGGCCCGCACGAATCAGTGATCGATCCAACGTTAGCGCCGGGTTTAGAGAACGTTTATGGGCTCACGCTATGTAAGGTCGATATCAGTTTGTGAGTAGGTTACGGTCTCCTGGTGATGACGTGGACACAGCGCCAGTGACTCCAGAATGGGCTGAGTTGGGCATGTTCGGCCACGTACAGCAAGGTCTTCGAGCGTGCGCGCGGCTGCGCTGGTCTGGTGCAGTCATCGCGCTGCTGGCGATCTCGGTATTTGGCTCACTCCTCGACGCGAGCGAGCCGGCGCTGATCCTATCGCTGGCGAGCCAGGTCGTGCTTGCCGGTTTGACGCTGTACTGGTCGATCCGGGCTGCCTGGATCCACCGGGCCGTGGCACCGCAATTGACCACGGCCGTGCACATCACAACGGTCGGTTTGAGCCTGTGGCTGGCCGGGGCTGTCCTTAAGGAATGGCAGGTCCATGGTGGGCCGTCGTCGTCAATTGACCCCTTCGTAGCGACCGGCACGCATCTCCTCGGGCTAACCGGCCTGATCGTCGCCGTCTACCGCTTCCCCCGCGCCACCACGCTCCGGCCGCGATATCTTTACCTGAGCCTTGATCTTCTGATCGCCATGATGGCGGCGGTTTACATCACCTGGGCGGCCTTACTGGGCCCGGCGCTGGCAACGACGTCTCCGGCCGATGCGCGCCCCATGGCGGCGCTCTGGCGCCAGATCGGCGAGGGCGCCGTTTCGCTGGTGTTGATCTGGGCCGCCCTGCGCTTGTTGTTCGGCGTATACCGTGAAGGATTGCGGGCCACGGCCACCTTGCTGGCGGTCAGCATGCTCACGATCGCGGCCCAGGGTGTGCTCGCCAGCGACATCACCTCCCTGGTGTGGCCCGCCCCGCATTGGCTCGACCACCTCCTCCGCGGTGTCGCGCTGGCGACCGCCCTGCTGGGCATGAGCCATGCGCGGTGGTCAGCGGCGGCGATCGAACCGGCGCGTCCTGCCGCAGACGATGTGCTCTATGTCCGTTGGCCCTGGCGCTCGCTGGTCGCGCTGGCCGGGTTGTGGGCCACCTACGCCCTGTTCGCCGTCGGCGCCGAGGTTTATGCGACAGACAACGTCCCGGGCAACTATGGGACGGCGACGCTGCTGTTCGGCGCGCTCTTCGCATTGGCCGGATTACAGCAGTTCCTGGACACGTTTGAGCGCATCCGACTGGCGCGCCGGTTGCAGGCCGAGCTGACCCAACGTGAGTCGGCCGAGGCGCAATTGCAGAGCCTGAACGCCGAGCTCGAAGAACGCGTCGCGGTGCGGACCGGCGAACTGGCGCTGGCCAATGACCACCTGCGCCACGAGATCGATGATCGGCGCAAGGCCGAGTCCGCTCTGCGTGAGAGCGAGGCGCGGCTGCTGCACGACGCGTTCCACGATGCGTTGACCGGTCTGCCCAACCGGGCGCTACTGATGGATCGAATCGGCCGCGCGCTCGAGCGTGCTCGCCGGCACATCGACTACCGCTTCGCCTTGCTGTTTCTGGATTTTGACGGCTTCCGGGTGATCAACGACAGCCTGGGTCACGGCCTGGGCGACTCGGTCTTGATCGAGAACGCCCGCCGTCTGCAGTTGGGGCTGCGCAGCATCGATACGCTGGCGCGCCTGGGCGGCGACGAATTCGTGGTGCTGGTCGACGACGTCGCCGATGAGGCGGCCGCGGTTGCGGTCGCGGAGCGCCTGCAAACGGCCTTGGCGTTACCTTTCGACGGTCAAGGCCAGCGCCTGTACACCACGGCCTGCATCGGCATCGTCCTCAGCAGCGCTATCTATGAGACGCCCCAAGACCTGCTGCGCGATGCGGAAGTGACCATGTATCACGCCAAGGCGCTCGGGCGTTCGCGGCACGCGGTCTTCAACGCCGGCATGCGCGCCCGCGCCATTGCTCGCCTGGTGCTCGAGAACGAGCTTCGCCAGGCCATCGAACGCGGTGAGCTGTGCCTGCACTATCAACCCATTCTCGATCTGCGCACCGACCGGATTACGGGTTTCGAGGCGCTTGTGCGCTGGCGTCATCCGTATCGCGGGCTGGTGCCGCCGTCGGAGTTCATCCCGATCGCGGAGGAGACCGGTTCGATCGTGCCGATCGGGCATTGGGTGTTGCGCGAGGCCGCGTCGCAACTGGCCCGTTGGCGCCAGGTCGACGAAAACGCGCGCTCATTGACGATGTCGGTCAACCTGTCGGCCCGGCAATTCCGGGAGCAGGACCTGGCCAGCCAGGTCGGCCTGGCATTGATGCAGGCCGGCCTCGAGCCGGAGGCGCTCAAGGTCGAGATCACCGAGACCGTGCTGGTCGATGACGCCGATCAGGCCCTGGCCACTCTGGCCGCCCTGCGGGCGCTGGGCGTGCAGGTGCAGATCGACGACTTTGGCACCGGGTATTCGTCGCTCAGCTATCTGCAGCGCTTCCCGGTCGACACCCTCAAAATCGATCGCTCATTCGTGGGTCGCATCGCGGCCGGCGACGACAGCGTCGAGATCGTGCGTTCGATCGTCAGCCTCGCGCACGGCCTGGGTCTGACCGTCATCGCCGAGGGCGTTGAGACGCACGAACAGCTGAGCTTCATCAAGACCCTGGCTTGCGAACTGGGGCAGGGCTACCTGATCTCGAAGCCGCTCGAGGCCGATCGGGCCTTCGCCTACATCCAACGCCCCGAGATGGCTCTGCTGGCGGTTGATTAACTGACAAACGGCGAGAGACGCTTGGCACGTGAGGCTCGGCCTCTGCCATGCGTCTCTCGCCGTTTGTCGCGGTTACGTCGCCCAGGCAAATGTTCGCGCCACGGTCTCCGACAACACCTGGAGGCCTTTCTCGAGCGGCGCAGTGTCGATGTACTCATCGGGTCGATGCGCGTTCGCACCTGTCGTCAACCCGATGCACACGCAGGCCAGCCCAAGACTCAACGGGTAATTCGCATCGGTCGAACCGATGTCGAGCGTCGCCGCGACGCCGTATCGGTTGAGGGCCCCGATCGCCAGTTGCACCAGGGCATGTTCGGGCGCGATCCAGCCCGAGGGGCGATCGCCGATGACGTCGCAGCGCAGTGGCGCCTCCAGGCTGTCCTGGCGCGCGACCAGGGCCTCGACTTGTGCGCTTAGGGTAGCCAGGGCTGACGGCGCTTCACTGCGCAGGTCGAGCTCGAGCTCGGCGGTGCGCGCGATCGTGTTGACCGAGGTCCCGCCGCGGATCACGCCAATGTTGTAAGTCGTCCGTGGCGCCTTGGGTACTTCCAATTCGGTTATCGCAACCGCGAGACGCGCGAGGCGATGTATGGCCGACGGCCGCCCGAAGTTGAGCCAGCTGTGGCCGCCCTCGGCCTCAGCCGAGACGCGATAGCGCCGCACGCCGATCCCACCATGGTAGATGCGGCCGAGGGCCATCCCCTCGAGCACCAACGTGGCCGCCACGGTCGATCTCAACCGATCGATCACAGCCCGAATGCCGCGCAGGTCGCCGAGGCCTTCCTCGCACACGTTGGCGACCAGCCACAGATCACCCGCGGGCTGGCTGTCGCCCAGAGACCAGAGCAAGCCCAACAGCCCGGCAACGGCCAATGAGTTGTCGCCGATGCCGGGACCGGCGATCACCTCCGATCGCCGTACCAGAGTCAGCGGCGTGTCAGCCGGAAACACCGTGTCGGTGTGGGCGGTCACCAGCAACGGGCGGGCCTGACCACGGCCGGGCCGGCGCCCGTAAACGTTGCCAAGCGAATCGATATCGACGTCGCTCAGCCCAGCCTCACGGAACCGGTCGCGCACAAAAGCTGCGCGCTCGTGTTCGGCAAAGGTCGGGGCCGGGATCTGTTGGATCTGGCAGGCCAGATCGAGCGTGCGCGTCACAAGAGACACAGGCTATGGACTCCAGACGTGGATTGATCTAGACGCTGCGGACGTTGCCCCGCAATGCCTCGAGCCGGGCTTGCGCCAGCCCCGGCGTGGCATCCAGCGCATACAACGGATCGTTGCCCTCGAGGACGAGTGAGGCCGAGACCGAGGCGCGAAGCGCGGCCTCGAGCACATCATCGGTCGCCAGCAGCCCGGATACGAAGCCGCCGCCGAAGGCCGCGCCCGCGCCGGTCAACTCGCGGACACGTGCCGGATAGGCCGTGATGTGCCACCGGCGCGCTGTGGCGCCCTCGAAGACGTAAGCGCCGCGGGTGCCGAGCTTGATGATCACCGAGCGCGCGCCCATCGCCGCGAGGGCCTCGGCTGCCTGCCACAGGTCGTCGGCCCAGGGCTTGCCTTTGAACAGGGCGCGCACGGCGGCTTCACCCGGCAAAATAGCGTCAAGTCCGTAAGCGACCTGGCGCACTTCGGCCTCGAATTCGGGTGTCATAAAGCGTGGGTGCGGATCGCAGGTCACATAGCTCAAGCCGCTGCGCCGGAGCGTGGGGGGCAGGGCGGTCTGCACCACCAACTCGCATGGCGCGACGTGCGCGGCCCGGGCCGTCAGATACGTTCGGGGCGCTTCGCTCGGCCGAACCGCCAGAGCGGCGAAACGGGTGCGCTCTTCCTTTTGTAGGAGATAGGGCTTGAACCCTGTCAGTGCCTCGGGCACCGGCAGGCCGGCCGTTCGATACACGGCCTCGGCACTATCCTGCGCACCGACGCCGATCACGTCGCGCTGATCGAGCGTCTCGGGCAACACCTTGATCCCACGCGTCTCCAGCCCCTGTTGACGGATGCGCTCGAGCCACTCGGCCGTGAACGCCGTCCCGGTGCGGCCGAAGATCCCGACATGGTCGTTCCAGATCCGGGCGCCGACCGACGCATAGAGAGCGGAGCCGCCCGGCCGGCCCGAAATGGGCTCGCCACCCGGTGCGACGCCGTAGTCGATAGTCAGGCGACCGGCACAAACGATTTCGACGTGACCGCTGCTGGGGGGCATGTTTCCGTATTTTAGAGCATTTCGCGATTCACCTATAATGCGAAGACAGGTCCGGCAGCGTCGAGCGACAGGTGTGGGAGGCCAGCGTGCCGTCAGTGACGTTGACTCTGTTGAATACAAGCGAGCACAACCGTCAGCGCCAGTTCGAGCTGCTCAAGGAGTTCGAAGCGCGCAATCGCATCTCGGTCGAGGTGCGCGAACTGCAGTGGGAAAGCGCCTGGACGGAGTATTCTCGCTATGCGACCTACGGTGAGGGCCCCGACGTGGCCCAGGTCGGCACGACCTGGATCAGTCCGCTGGCGGGGATGAACGCGCTGCGGCCGTTCACGACGGCTGATCTGGCGCCGATCGGCGGTCCAGGCGTTTTTCAGGACTCGATTGCGCGCACAGGAATGATCGGCGGTACGATCTGGGCTGTGCCGTGGCTCCTCGATACGCGCGTGATCTGGTATTGGCGGCGGGCACTCTCGGCGGCCGGCATCCCCGACATCGGAGCCTTCGAGAATCCGGAGCGGTTGACCGACACCATCGCGAGGTTGCAGCGCGCCGGCCAGCCGACCTGGGCCGCGCCCACGACACTGACCTGGACCACACTGCAAAACCTCGCGAGCTGGATCTGGGCCGCCGGAGGCGACATCCTTGGGCCGAACGACGCCACGGCGGTCTTCGACCAGCCGGAGGCGCTGTCTGCTTTGAGGGCCTATTTTGGCCTGGCCCGTTATATGGCTCCGAACATGCACGGGCTCGACTCGGTCGGCTCGGATCTCCTGTTCGCTCAGCGGCGCGCCGCAGTGACGATGGCCGGCCCTTGGATATTGGACACCATCGCTGAAGCATCGTCCACGCCGGAGGCGCTCGCCGGCCTTGGTGCCGCGCCGATGCCGGGCTGGTCCTGGGTCGGTGGCTCTAGCCTGGTTGTTTGGCGGCGCAGTCTGCAGGTACCGGCCGCCCTGGAGCTGGTCCGCTTTCTAACCGGATACGACGCCCAAATTAGGCTGGCACGCATCGGCAACCTCCTGCCGACCCGCTTAGATGTCTTGACCGATCCCAGCCTGACAGCGAACCCGCTCTTCCGAGCACTCAGCACCAACGCTCAACGCGGCCGGTCGTTTCCACCCGTCAAGCTTTGGGGGCTGGTGGAGACCCAACTGTCGCAGGCGCTGGCAACGGTCTGGCGTGACGTCCTCGCCGATCCGGGGGCAGACCTGGGCCCGATCTTGACGCGGCATCTCGGGCCGCTGGCACGGCGACTCTCGACGACACTGGCGGCCTAGCGCCGTCGCATTCACCCATTCTGGCGGAGGCTTCGATGACGATCGAGCACTTTGACATGCTTTTGATCAACGGGCACGTGATCGACCCAAAGAACGGCGTCGACGGCCTCGCGGACGTGGCCATCACCGCCGGGCGGATCGCCGCAGTCGGGCGTGACCTCAACCGCGCGCTGGCCGGGCGGATCATCGACGTCTCCGGCCTGGTGGTGACGCCGGGGATCATCGACATGCACGTGCACGTCTATCACACGCGCGCGCCGGAGGGCGACCCCGAAGGCCTGAGCGTGGCCGCCGACGCGCATACGTTCCGCAGCGGCGTCACCACAGCCGTCGACACCGGCACTGCCGGGGCCCGGCATTTGCGCCACTTCAAGCAAACCGTGATCGATCGCGCCAAGACCCGCATCCTGGCCTACGTCAACATCGTCGATCAAGGCATGCTCGGAGACTTCGAGCAGGATCCGCGCACCTTCGACGCCGAACTGGCGGCCGCGGCCGTCGAGGCCTATCCCGAGATCTGCGTCGGGATCAAGACCGCCCATTACTGGACCCACGCGGACTATGACGCGCTGCATACCCCGTGGGCCGCGGTCGACCAAGCCATCCGCGCGGCCGCGCTTTGCGGCAAGCCGGTGATGTACGACTTCTGGCCCAGACCCGAGCGGCCGTACGAGGACCTGGTTCTGAAGAAGGCCCGGCCCGGCGACATCCACACCCACGTCTTCGCCCAGCAATTCATGACGATCGATGACGCCGGCAAGGTCAAGCCCTTCATGCGCGAGGCCCGCGCCCGCGGCGTGCGCTTCGACCTCGGCCACGGCGCCGCCAGCTTCTGGTACCGCAACGGCGCCCGGGCCATCGCCGACGGCTTTGCGCCCGATACGATCAGCACCGACCTGCACAACCACAACGTCCACGGCGTGGTGATCGACATGCAGACCACGATGAGCAAGATGCTCAACCTCGGCCTCGGCCTGACCGACGTGATCACGCGCTCGACCGCCAACGTGGCCGTCTCGCTCAACCGGCCGGAGCTGGGCCATCTCAGCGTCGGTGCCTGCGCCGATGTGGCGGTCTTCGCCGTGCAAACTGGGCGCTTCGGCTTCGTCGACTGCGGGCGCGCCAAGATCGTGGGCGACAAACGCCTTGAGTGCCAACTCACCCTGCGAGCGGGCGAGATCGTGTATGACATCGCCGGCGTGGCGGCCCCGCTCTGGACCGAGGCCCCGCCCTCGTACTGGACGCTGCCGGGCACGCCCGTGACGGTCAACCCCGCCCTCTCCGGGCATGTGAAACCATGACCGTCTTTGGCGACCTCAAGGCGAAGCCCGTGATCAACGCCGCCGCCACGTTGACCAAACTCGGCGGCAGCCTGATGCCGCCCGAAGTGATCGCAGCCATGCAGGCTGCCTCGGAACGCTTCGTCGATCTGGAGGACCTGCAGCGGCGAGTCGGCGCGCGGCTGGCCAAGCTCACGCACAATGAGGCCACCTACGTCACCACCGGCGCGGCGGCCGGCATCGCCCTGTCGGTGATCGCCTGCGTTGCCGGACAGGATCGGGCCGCGCTGCAACGACTACCCGACACCACCGGTTTGAAGAACGAGGTTGTGGTCTTCAAATCGCACCGCAACGGCTACGACCATGCCGTGCGCATGACCGGCGTCACGCTGGTCGAGATCGGGTCCGAAACCCACACCGAGCCAACCGAGCTCGAAGCCGCGCTAAACGCGAACACCGCAGCCTTTGTCTGGTTCCAGGGCGCCATGACCGGGTTGGGTGACTTCCCGATCGAGACCGTGCTCGCGATTTGTTCAGCGCGAGGGGTGCCGGTGATCGTCGACGCCGCAGCGCAATTGCCGCCGGTCGAGAATCTTTGGCGCTTCACACAGTTGGGCGCGGCCTGCGCGATCTTCAGCGGTGGCAAGGATCTCTCGGGACCTCAATCCAGTGGGCTCATTGTCGGGCGCAAGGACCTGATCGAGGCGATCCGTCCGCTCGGCAGCCCCAACCAGGGTTTCGCGCGGCCGATGAAGGTGGGGAAGGAAGAGATGGTCGGGTTGTTAGCAGCGGTCGAGCGCTACCTCAAGCTCGATCACGCCGCTCGGCTCGAGCGCGATGAGCGCATCGTGGCCGAGTGGATCAACCTGCTCGGCGAGCTCGAGGGCGTGCGGGCCGCGCGTTCCTTCCCGAACGAAGCCGGCCAGCCGCACCCACGCTGCAAGCTAACGCTCGACTCGAGTGCCCGTCTCGGCACTCAGGCGCTGATCGCCGCACTCTGGGACGGTGACCCGGCCATCGCCGTCAACGCCGACGAAGATGGCATCAGCCTATACCTCAACCCGATGACGCTGAACGATGACGAGGCGCACATCGTCGCCGAGCGTTTGCGCGTCTTGCTGGATTCGTAGAGCGAAAACGTAGAGCGGGGATCGACCTCGCTCTACGCTCTGCGTTGCAACAACGCCGTCCCGTAGAACTCGTATGACGCCGCCTGGTCGGGCACGTCGACCACATGGACTGTGAAGCGGCAGGGCAGACCGTTCTCGGGGCAGTGCTCGCGGAAGTAGTCGCCATAGGCGCGCGCGTAGGCCTTGCGCAGCCGATCTTGTTCGGCCGCGTAGCCGACCGGATCGACCAGCGGGTTGGGGCTCTTGGGCTGGCACCCAAAGGCATGGATCTCGAGGAAATCGACATCCGCAATCGACTCGCAAATGCCGGCGTCGCGCAGCCACTTCTCCCAACAGGCGAAGACCAGCGGGATCTCACGATCCGGGTCCATCCGCACCAACTCATCCAGTCCGAGCACGTTTTTGGCCGAGTAGCCGCCGGTCAGCCCCGCGAAGTAGAGCTTGAGATCGCCATCGGTCTGCTCTTCGACGACCAGGTTGGAGAGCACCGGCGCATCGCCTTCATAGAAGTACGTGATCTTGCCGCGTTTCTTGATGTTGAAGGCCATGGGTTCTTCCTCCTATGCGAACTGAAGTGTGCCGTTGTCTGCGGGTTGTCTGGCGCGAACTATACCTGATGCGTGCGCCGTTCCCCAGCGCACCAGGAACCAGGGCTAACGCCGCCAAAGTGAAACAGCGCGGATTTCGCCACGAGTGTCACGAAGTGCAGTGACTGCCCAGTGGCGACATTCGTGGAAAGGAAACCGATCCTCGCGACTGAGGTGCGAAAGCCTTGACCAAGATCCGCACCGCGCGATGCTTGATTATCCTGAAAGTGATGATTGACAGTGACGGTTTTGTGGCCTAAAGTGGTGATGAACCAATCAAATTCGATCAAATATGGATATGAGAGGCGACGTCTCGAGCCAGGAACGCCAACGGCAGATCCTGTACTTGATCGGTCGTAGCCAGCGAGTCACGGTGAACCAGGTAGTCGCGAAGTTCGCGATCAGCCAGGCTACTGCGCGCCGGGATCTCGAAGCCCTGGCCGAGCAGGGCAAGGTCCGGCGGGTCCATGGCGGCGCCATCGCCGTACGCGGGGCCCCGGCTGAGCCGCCGGTTCTCTTGCGCAAAAACGAGCAATCGGCCGAGAAGCGCCGGATCGGGCAGGCTGCTGCCGAGCTCGTCTCCGACGGCGAGACGGTCTTTCTGGGCAGCGGCACGTCGGTGGTCGAGGTTGCCACGCACCTTCGGACGCGTCGGGCTCTGACGGTCATCACGAACTCGCTCTTGGTGCTGAACGCGCTGGCCGACGTCCCGACGATCACCGTGATCGGGCTGGGCGGGGGGCTTAACCGGAGCGGGATGTCGTTCATCGGTCACATTGCCGCGCAGGCGCTGTCCGAACTGCGCACCAACAAGGTCATCTTCAGCATTCGGGGCATTGACGTCGAGCACGGGCTGACCAATGACGACTTGCAGGAGACCATGGTCGATCGCGTGATCCTGACGATCGCGCGCGAGGTGATCATCGTTGCGGATCACACCAAGTGCGGGCGGGTCGCCGCCGCCGTGGTGGCGCCGCTCACCTCGGTCAACACTCTGGTCACCGACGGGCTGACATCGCCAGAATTCGTCGCCGGCGCGCGCGCTCAGGGCGTGCGCGTGATTTCGGCCTGACGCCGCGCCTTGGCGCGGCGCCGGGCGACACGCCTGGATCATCCAGGCTATTCGAGGAGGGAGGGCTGAGCCCATCGACCCACGCCATCGTTCACGTTTGATGCTTGTGTCCGTAGATCTGAAGACTCGTCGTTCAATTCGATTTCAAGGAGGCACTGTATGAGCAACCAGGCGAATCGCCGCCGGATGTCGCGCCGAAAGTTTCTGCAAATGGGTTCGGCGCTGGCCGGCACGGCCGTCGCCGGCCCCGTGATCGCAGCCTGCGCACCGGCTGCCACTCCGGCGCCGACCGTCGCGCCGACCGCTGCCGCCGCGCCCAGTATGCCCTTTGAAGTGGCGGCCGAGGCCCTCAACCCCTTCAACCTGGCGCCGACCGAGGTCGACGGCGTGTTCTTCGCCGGCGGCTTTGGCGACGACTACATCAAGTACGCGGCCAAGCTCCAGGAACAGTTGCACCCCGGGACGACCGTCAAGGTCCAGAGCATCCAGAAGATCACCGAGCAACTGCAGCCGCGCTTCGTCGCCGGCAACCCGCCGGACGTCATCGACAACAGCGGCGCCAACATGATCCCGATGTCCGATCTGGTGCGCGAAGGCCAGCTGATGGACCTGTCGGAGCTGTGGGCCGCCCCGTCGCTCGACACACCCGGCAAGACCTTCGGCGACACCATCTTCCCCGGTTCGCAGACCAGCGCCACCTTCGACGGCAAGCTGTACGGCATCAACATGGCCTACACCGTCTCGGGTATCTGGTACTCCAAGCCCCAGTTCGAGGCCGCCGGGTACACCTACCCGAAGACCTGGGCCGAGATGCTCGACCTGTGCGAGAACATCAAGAAGGAAGGCAAGGCTTCACCCTGGACGTATCAGGGCAAGTACCCGTATTACATCTGGGGCATCGTCTTCAACGCCCTGATCTACTACGCAGGCGGCAACGACACCCTGACCAAGCTCGACAACCTCGAGCCGAATGCCTGGGCCGACCCGGCCGTCATGCGCGCCACCGAGGACCTGTACGCCCTCTACGACAAGGGCTACATCCTGCCCGGCACCGCGGGCCTGACCCACACCGAGTCGCAGACCGAGTGGCTCAAGGGCTCGGCCACGTTCATCCCGTGCGGTAACTGGCTCGAGAACGAGATGAAGACCGTGACGCCCGAGGGTTTCAACATGGTCGTCTCGAACATCCCCGGTTACGCGGATGGCGCCGGCGATCAGAACGCCGTCAACGCCGGCGGCGGCGAGACCTACATCGTCCCGTCGAAGGCCAAGAACCCCAAGCACGGCATGGAGTTCCTGCGCTGCCTGCTCTCGAAGGACTCGGCCAAGTACTTCGCCGAGAACGTCGCGGCCATCATGCCCGTGACCGGCGGCACCGAGGGCGCGACGCTTTCGGACGCCGTCAAGTCCGCGGTGGCCCTGGCCGAGGGCGCCAAGGGCGCGACGGTCGTCATGAACTTCCCGAACTGGTACAGCTCGATGTCCAAGGAGCTGGAGACCCGCACCGGCGAGCTCATGACGGGCACGATCAAGCCCGCCGAGTTTACGGCCGCCATGCAGGCTGCCGCTGACGCCGTGGCGTCGGATCCCGACATCACGAAGTTCACGCGCTAAACGACTCGACTGACGCGCATGGACGACTGACGAACGACGGATGACGAACGACGAAGGTCGGCCCCGGGCCGGCCTTCGTCAATCGTCGTTCGCCATTCGTCCCCGGTCAATCAGCGAGGAGGCCCGCCGAGCATGAACCGTGGAAAAAACGCGCTGATCATCTCCTTCCTGGCCGTGCCGCTGGGTCTGTACATCTTGTTTGTGCTGCTCCCCTACGCCTCTGCGCTGGTGTTCGCCTTCACGCGCTGGAGCGGCCTGTCGGCAAACATCACATTCAACGGCTTCAATAATTTCATCAAGCTCTATAACGACGAGAAGTTCTGGAGCGCGCTGTCGCACAACGGCATCGCGTTGCTCGTCCTCCCGCCGGTGATCGCGGCTATCGCCCTGTTCTTCGCCTTCATCTTCACGCAGGGCCTGAAATTCGCCCGCGGTTTCCGGATCGCGTTCTTCTTCCCTCAGGTGCTCTCGGTGGTGATCGTGGCCGTCCTGTGGGGGTTCATCTATCATCCGACGATCGGGCTGCTCAACGCCGCGCTCGAGGCCTTCGGATTCACACAGATGGCAAGCTTCCCGTGGCTGGGCGACCGCAGCACGGTCTTCGGCTCGGTCCTGGCTGTCGTGATCTGGCAGTCGGTCGGCTTCTACATGGTGCTGTTCGTGGCCGGCATGAACGCCATCCCCATGGATTACTACGAGGCGGCCCGCATCGACGGCGCCACCCCCTGGCAATTGTTCTGGTGGGTGACGGTGCCGCTGCTGTGGGACACCATCCGCACCGCCATCGTGTTCCTGGCGATCGGGGCGATGGATCTGTTCGCCATCGTCACCGTGATGACCAACGGCACCGGCGGGCCAAGCCGCGCTGCGGATGTCGCCCCCGTTTATCTCTACTCAACGGCCTTTAGCGACGGTCAGTTCGGGTACGCTACCGCCATGGGCCTGGTGCTGCTCGTCCTGGTTCTTGGCCTATCCATCATCAGTCTGCGCTTCACCGCCCGCGAGTCGGTGGAGTATTGATCGGGAGCTCGTCCATGGCCGCCATCCCTCAAAACACCCCGGCACCCCTCAAGAAACCCGCGCTGAGCCCGGTCGACGTCATTGGCAAGGCCGTGATGTACGCCGTCCTCGCCATGTGGTTTGTGATGGTCGTCTTTCCGATGCTGTGGTCGATCATGTCGTCGCTCAAGTCCGACCAGGAGATCTTCTTCAGCCCCTGGGCGATGCCCACGGCCCTGATGTGGGACAACTTCGCGCGCGCCTGGATCAAGGCGCGCATGGGTGAGTATCTGGTCAATACCCTGATCATCATCATCCCGGCCCTGACCCTGACGTTGCTGCTCTCGTCCATGGTCGCGTACGTCCTGGCGCGCTTCGAGTTCCGCGGCCGCGCGATCATCCAGTATGTCTTCCTGCTGGGCATGATCTTCCCGCTCTTTCTGGCGCTGGTGCCGCTGTACTTCGTCATGCAGACCACGCGCCTGCTCGACACGTATCACGGCCTGATCCTGGTGTACGTCGCCTATTCGCTCTCGTTCACGACGTTCTTCCTGACCAATTTCTTCAAGACCCTGCCGAAGGAACTGGGCGAGGCGGCGCTGATCGACGGGGCCAGCCAGTTCGACATCTTCTTCCAGGTCTATCTGCCGTTGGCGCGCCCCGGTCTGATCACGATGGGGATCTTTAACTTCCTCGGGCAGTGGAACCAGTACATCCTGCCCAACACGTTGATGATCACCAACACCGACACCGAAACGCACTACGTGCTTTCGCAGGGCCTGTACTACCTCCAGGCCCAGCAGTTCTATCAGAACGACTGGAGCGGTTTGTTCGCGGCTGTGACGATCGTCATGATCCCGACCCTGGTCGTCTATTTGATCTTCAACGACCGGATCGAGAAGGGCATGACCGCCGGCGCGCTCAAGGGGTGAATCCATGAACCTGTTCGTCGTCGGCGGCTCGGGGCAGGTCGGGAGCCTGGTTTTGCCGTTTATCGCACGTCGGCATGCGCTGGCGGTCTATGACCTCCGCCCGCCGGTCGACCCGGCCTGGGCGTATGTGCCCGGCAACGTGGGCGATCTCGACGCGCTGGCCGAGGCCATCAAAGGCGCCGACGCGCTTCTGTACATGGCCATGGGCAACAAGTACAGCTACGTCACGACCGAGGGCATCACGACCAACCTCGACGTCAATATCAAGGGCGTGCACCTGGCGCTCGAGGCCGCCGGCCGGGCCGGGGTGCCGCACGCGGTGTACACCAGCAGCATGTCGGTCTACGGCGGCGAGCTGTACGAGCGCTATTTCCCGGATGAGACGGTGCCGCCCGATTCCGACGAGTTGTACGGTTTCTCCAAACGACTGGGCGAACTGGCCTGCGAACGCGCAGCCCGCGTCTGGCCGATGAGCGTCAATGCGCTGCGGCTGTGTTTCCCGAAATCGGCCGCCGATTGGCAGGCAGAAGCCGCCGCTCGCCAACCTACGATCGCCACCGACGCCGAGGACGTGGCCAACGCTATCCTGGCCGCGCTCGACTATCGGCACGGTTTCGAGGCCTTCATGATCAGCGGCGATTTCGAAGAGAGGATCATGAACATGGCCAAGGCCCGACGACTCCTGCATTGGGCCCCGCGCGCTCGCCCTCAGACCCACGCCGCCTGACAATAAACCTGCGATGCTCCGCCTCGAACCCCTGACCCTGCCGGGCGCTGCCCTCGGCCCCGAGAACCCGTTGCCTGCGTTTCGCGATCCCCGGCCTGATCGGGAGGTCCCGGTCCGCGAGGGCGTGCCGCCCGAGAAGCGCGAGCACCTGGGCCGGGATACCGGCTTTCGAGTGCTGCCGTATCGTCTGCAGGATCGGTACACCCGGCGGCTGGAACCGTTAACGTTCCAGTCGGTCGTGCTCGAGAACGAGATCCTGCGCGCGACGTTCTTGCCCGAGCTTGGCGGGCGTCTGATCTCGCTGGTTCAGGTCGTCGACGAGCGCGAGCTGCTGTGTCGCAATCCGGTCTTTCAACCCGCGAACCTGGCCATTCGCAACGCCTGGTTCTCGGGGGGCATCGAGTGGAACCTCGGTCTGTTTGGCCATGCGTTCTCGACCTGCGCGCCGCTCTTCGCGGCGGCCTTCACGGCCGTCGATGGCTCGACCGGATTGCGCCTGTATGAGTTCGAGCGCTGCACGCGCTTGTTCTGGCAGATGGACGTCACCCTGCCATCCGGCTCGCCCTGGCTGGTCGTGCACGTCCGAGTGCTCAACCCGAGTGAGACCCCCGCGCCGCTGTACTGGTGGACGAATATCGCGGTGCCTGAGCGTCCGGATGTGCGCGTCCTGGCTCCAGCCCGCGATGCCCTGTACATCGACTTCGATCTACACCCGCACGGCTTTGGACAGGCGCCGCTGCCGAACCTGCCGACCCTGGCCGATGCCGACGGCACCTATGCCGAGCACTATCCGTTCGCGAGCGAGTTCTTCTTTCAATGTGATGCGACGACGTTGCCGTGGGAGGCCGCGATCGACGGTGAGGGCCAGGGCTTCATCGAGGCCTCGACCCTGCCGCTGCGCCATCGCAAGCTGTGGTGCTGGGGCCAGCACGCCGGGGGGCGCCACTGGCAGGAATTCCTGGCGCCGGGCGGCCGGCCGTATATCGAGATCCAGGCCGGCCTGGCGCCGACCCAGCTCCACGGCCTGGATCTGGCCGGCGGCGCTGAAGTGCAGTGGACTCAGGTCTTCGGCGCGATCACGGCCGATCCTGGCAGGGTGCATGGCGACGACTGGGCCGAGGCCTGCCGCGCCGTCGAGCACGCGTTGGCGCGCCGGCTGACGGCCGAGCAGCTCGACGCGCTCGACACGGAGGGCCGGGCAAGCGTCGACGCCGCCGCTGACCGGTTGCTGTTGACGGGTTCAGGGTGGGGGGCCCTCGAGCTGGCGCGCCGAAGCCTGGATCCCTCAGCCCGGCCCGTGCCGGCGGCCTTTGTATTCCCAGAG
This sequence comes from Anaerolineales bacterium, assembly GCA_016789175.1. GTDB lineage: Bacteria > Chloroflexota > Anaerolineae > Anaerolineales > UBA6663 > UBA6663. Next base: position 8,688 of record JAEURK010000137.1, on the reverse strand, counting down.
ACGACCCTGGGCGTCGAGCAGGCGCCGTGGCTGACGCTGTTGCGGACCGGGGCTTTTCCGGAGGCGGCGCCTGAGGCGGAGCTCTCCTTCCTCGTTCAACCCGAGTGGGCGGCGCTGCTCGAAGCCAGCCTGGGCGAACCCCACGGCAACAACTGGTCAGCCTGGCTGCAGATCGGCATCGCGCGTCTCGAAGCTTTTGATGAAGCCGGGGCCGAGGCGGCCTGGCGCGTGTCGCTAACGCAGAAGCCGACCGCCTGGGCTTACCGCAACCTGGCCTGTCTGGCGGCCCGGCACGGTCAAACGGGCCAGGCCTTGGCCGACTTCGATCGCGCCTGGGCGCTGGCCTCACCGGTGATCCGGCGCGCGTTAGCGCCCGAGTACCTGGCGGCGCTGTGGGAGGCCGGGCGCCACGCCGACGCCCGGAAGGCGCTCGCGGCGCTGCCGCCTGAGGCCTTCGAAGACGATCGCGTGCAGATCTGGCGCGGTCAGATCGCCCTCGCCGTGGGGGACCTCGACACCGTCGAAGACGTTTTGAGCCGCGACTATGCCGTGATCCGTGAGGGTGAAAATGCCCTGACCGATCTGTGGTTTGAGCTGTGTGCCCGGCGCCTGGCGGCCGAGGCCGGCCGACCGGTCGATGCTGACCTGCGCGCCCAGGCCGCCCGGACGTGCCCGCCGCCCGAGCGCATCGACTTCCGCATGTTGGTGTAGCCCGGGTCCGGCGCGGTGCAGTTCCGAGCGCGGAGGCGCGGGAACGGCTGCGTTTGACGTAACGTGGTGATTCTGCCTGCCGCCCGGCAAACCCGGAGGGTGGTCGGGCGCTCACCGGCGGCCCTAGGGCGACCTCCGCTACCTTCCCGCGGTTTGACACCCGTAAAATCCATGATAAACTGTAGGTTCGGGTTTTTACCCGAGCTTTTTTCGTGCCTGCCGACAAGGGAATCAGAAACTTGTCAAGGGGGAGTTCGCCATCCGGTATATCGGGTGGATCGGACGCGCCCCGCAGGAGTTAGTGTCCTCTCTTACACGGGTGTCTATGTCAAACGTTCTGGCTCCAAAGTCTTACGCCCGCATCAAAGACGTCCTCACGCTCCCCAGCCTGATCGAGGTGCAGCTCCAGTCATTCGAGTGGTTCCGCACCGAGGGTCTGGCCGACCTTTTCGAAGAGGTCTCGCCGATCGAGTCCTTCAATGGAGGCATGCAGCTGTGGTTCCCGAGCAAGCGGATCGACAGCAAGTTCAACCTGAAATACTGGTTTGACGATCCCAAGTACTCGGTCGAGGAGTGCGTGGAGCGCGACCTGACCTACGCCGCGCCCCTGTATGTGTCGGTGTTGCTGACGGGTAGTGAGGTCGCCAGCCCGGTGAAGAACGACATCTTCCTGGGCGACTTCCCGCTGATGACCGACAACGGCACCTTCATTATCAACGGCACCGAGCGGGTGGTTGTCTCGCAGCTGATCCGTTCGCCTGGCGTTTACTTTGAATCCGAGGGCGATCGCAACAGCGGGCGTCGGCTGGCGATGGCCAAGCTGATCCCGGATCGCGGCGCGTGGATGGAATTCGAGACGCGCAAGAGCGACTACCTCACGCTCAAATTCAACCGCAAGCGCACCGTCCCGGTGACGATCCTGCTGCGCGCCTTCGCGGCGGTCTCGGACGGGCTGAAGAACAGCCCGATCAAGTACGGCACCGAAGAAGAGATCATGGAGCTCTTCAAGGATGTCGATACCAATGAAGACCGCAAGTTCATCGAGGCGACCCTGCGCCAGGAGCCGACCTGGGGCGAGGGGCGGGCCAAGCACAGCGTGCCCGAAGAAGCCCTGATCGACTTCTACAAGCGCATGCGTCCGGGCGATCCGCCCACACTCGACAACGCGCGCGAGTTCATGCTGCAGCAGCTGTTCGATCAGCGCCGCTACGATCTCGAGCGCGTGGGCCGTTACAAGCTCAACCAGAAGCTCCAGCTGATGGAGCACATCCCGCTCTCGCACCGCACCGTGACGGCCGCCGACGTGATCGCCGTGCTCAAGCACATGATCCAGATCAACAACGGCGTGGTCGAGACCGACGACATCGACCACCTCGGCAACCGCCGCGTCAAGACGGTCGGCGAGCTGATCCAGAACAAGATGCGCGTCGGCCTGCGCCGCATGGAGCGGGTGGTTAAGGAGCGCATGTCGATCCGCGAGAACGACAACGTCTCGCCGCTCACCCTGGTCAACATCCGCCCGATCGTGGCCTCGATCCGCGAGTTCTTCGGCTCGAGCCAGCTGTCGCAGTTCATGGATCAGACCAACCCGTTGGCCGAGCTGACGCACAAGCGCACGCTTTCGGCCCTTGGGCCAGGCGGTCTGCGCCGCGAGCGCGCGGGCTTCGACGTCCGCGACGTGCACGACTCGCACTATGGCCGGATCTGCCCGATCGAGACGCCGGAAGGCCCGAACATCGGTTTGATCGGTCGCCTCGGCTCGTACGCCAAGGTCAACGCCTTCGGCTTCATCGAGACGCCGTACCGCAAGGTGGTCAAGGGCCTGGCGGCCGACGACAAGACCGTGCTCGGCCGCAAGCTGCGCGAAGACGTGCTCGACCCCAAGAGCGAAGATGTGGTCGGCGCCGAGGGCGAGGAGATCACGAAGGAACTGGCCCGCAAGCTGGGCAAGTTCGTCGACGAGATCCCGATCGTGCCGTACGTGTCCGAGGAGATCCACTATCTCTCGGCCGACGCGGAAGATCGTTACGTGATCGCGCAGGCGACCACGCCGCTCAACGAGCGTCTGGAGTTCATGCGTGCGCGCCCGTCGTGCCGTCATCACGGCAAGTACCAGTTCGCGCCGCCGGAGCGGATCGACTACATGGACGTCGCCCCGCGCCAGATCGTGGGCATCAGCGCCGCGTTGATCCCGTTCCTGGAGCACGACGACGCCAACCGCGCCTTGATGGGCTCGAACATGCAGCGCCAGGCCGTGCCGCTGCTCACCCCCGAGGTGGCGACCGTGGGCACCGGCATGGAAGCCCAGGCCGCGCTCGACTCCGGCCAGGTGCTGGTGTCGGACGTTGACGGCGAGGTCGTGTCGGTGACGGGCAAGGAGATCGTGGTTCAGGCAGGCGGCAAGAAGCGCCTGTACAAGCTGCGCAAGTATCAGCGTTCGAACCAGTCAACCTGCATCGACCAGCGCCCGGCGGTGGTCAAGGGCCAGAAGGTCAAGAAGGGCGACGTCATCGCCGACTCTTCGTCGACCAACCAGGGCCTGATCGCGCTCGGCCACAACGTGCTGGTCGCGTTCCTGAGCTGGGAGGGCGGCAACTACGAAGACGCCATCCTGATCAGCGAGCGCCTGGTGCGTGAAGACCGCTTCACCTCGATCCACATCGAGAAGCACGAGATCGAAGCGCGCGACACGCGGCTTGGCCCTGAGGAGATCACGTACGACATCCCGAACGTCGGCGAAGAGGCCCTGAAGGACCTGGACGAGCACGGCATCGTGCGCGTCGGCGCCGAGGTGGGCCCGAACGACATCCTGGTCGGCAAGATCACGCCCAAGGGCGAGAAGGAACTGACCCCGGAAGAGAAGCTGTTGCGCGCGATCTTTGGTGAGAAGGCGCGTGAGGTCAAGGACAGCTCGCTGCGGCTGCCGCACGGCGAGCGCGGCAAGGTCATCGATGTGCGGGTCTTCACCCGCGACGAGCACCGGGATCTGCCGGCCGGCGTCGAGAAGATGGTGCGGGTCTCGGTCGCGCAGAAGCGCAAGCTGACCGAGGGCGACAAGATGGCCGGCCGCCACGGCAACAAGGGCGTCATCTCGAAGGTCGTGCCGGTGGCCGACATGCCCTTCCTGCCTGATGGCACCCCGGTCGACATCATCCTCAACCCGCTGGGCGTCCCGGGCCGCATGAACATCGGCCAGATTCTCGAGACGCACCTGGGTTGGGCGGCCGATCGGCTCGGCTTCCGCGCGGTCACGCCGGTCTTTGACGGCGCCGACGAGCGTGAGATCGAGGCCGAGCTGGCGCGCGCCTGGCTGGTCGACCATGCCTGGCAGCAGGTCAACGACCGGGCCTGGGATTGGCTGCGCGACCAGGAAGTCGACCCCGAGAACATCGAGGACGACGGCGAGGTGCGGCGGCTGTACATGGGGCATTGGCTCAAGGGCCGCAAGATCAGCCAGGACCGGATGGTCACGGACGAGACGTACGCGCGCCGGGTGGCTGTGCGCGAGTGGTTGCGCGAGCAGGAATACGATCCCGACGCGATGCTGATGTTCGAGGACGAGACGGCGGCCCTGACCCACGCTGTGCGCGCGGAGCGTGACACGGCCGTAATCGATGCCACGCTGCTGCTCTGGCTGGCGAGCCTGGGCCGCAACGTCAGCAAGCTCGAGGGCGAGCGCCTGCGCAAGCATGCGATCGAGGTCTCGCTCGAGACCAACATCCCGCTGCCGATCATCGGCAAGCAGGTGCTCTATGACGGCAAGTCGGGCGAGCGCTTCGACCAGCCGGTGACCGTGGGCATCATCCACATGCTCAAGCTCGCCCACCTGGTCGAGGACAAGGTCCATGCCCGGTCGACCGGACCTTATTCGCTGGTCACCCAGCAGCCGCTCGGCGGCAAGGCCCAGTTCGGCGGCCAGCGCTTCGGCGAAATGGAAGTGTGGGCGCTCGAAGCCTACGGCGCCGCGCACACCCTGCAGGAGATGCTGACCGTCAAGTCGGACGATGTCCAGGGCCGGGTCAAGACCTACGAGTCGATCATCAAGGGCGAGAAGATCGAGGAGCCGGGCATCCCGGCCTCGTTCCGGGTGCTGGTCAAGGAACTCCAATCGTTGGGTCTGGTGGTAGAAGCCGTCCAGGACAATGGCGAGATCCTCAAGTTCGGCAAGGACGACGAGAAGGCCCGCCCGCCCAAGCCCGGAATCGGGCTGCTGAGCCTGGGAGTCGAGTAAAAGCAGAGCAGGGAAGTGGGAGGAGAGAGGAGGGAACGCTGCTGCGCAGTGTCCCTCCCCCCTCTTCTCTCTTCCCTGCTCCGCATTTGACGAGGCGCGCGGGGCATGTTATTATCTTGTGCTCGCGTTGCCCGGCCCGCCGCTTGTACGAGGCGGGAAGCGCATACAGCAGGATAGTCACAAGGCCACCGGAGTTCACGGGTGGCCTTGCTTCATGCCTGCAAACAAGCGAACAAAAATTCATTTGGGCCAGGGTTATGCCTGGTCTAAAACGCGGGCGCAGCGCGAACGCGCCCGGGTCAAGCACAACTGGATCGTTCAGACTAAGGAGAGCACAGCGTGCCAACGATCAACCAGCTCGTCCGTAAGGGACGCAAAGACAAGAAGGCCAAGTCGAAGTCACCGGCGCTGCAATTTGCCTTCAACTCGCAGGTGCAGCGGCGAATTGAGCAGCCTAAGGGCTCTCCCCAGAAGCGCGGCGTGTGCACCGTGGTGCGCACCCAGACGCCGAAAAAACCCAATTCGGCGATGCGCAAGGTGGCCCGCGTCCGCCTGTCGAACGGTCTGGAAGTGACGGCTTACATCCCCGGCGAAGGGCACTCCCTCCAAGAGCACAGCGTGGTATTGGTGCGCGGCGGTCGCGTGAAGGACCTGCCTGGCGTGCGCTATCACATCGTCCGCGGCACGCTCGACACCACCGGCGTCGACGCCCGCCGCCAGGGCCGCTCCAAGTACGGCAACAAGCGACCGAAGGCGGGCGCTGCGGCTGCCGCCAAGAAGAAGTAAGGACTAAGACAGCATGCCACGTCGATATACCCCTGCGCGCCGGCCGCTGGTGCCGGACATTCGTTTCAAGAGCACCTTGGTCTCCGAATTCATCAATCGCATGATGATGGACGGCAAGAAGAGCGTGGCCCAGCGCGTCATGTACGACGCGATGGCGGCCGCCGCCGAGCGGGCCAAGAAAGAGCCGATGGAAGTCCTCGAGGCGGCGCTGCGCAACGTCGGCCCGGTGGTCGAAGTCAAGCCTCGCCGCGTCGGCGGCGCGACCTACCAGGTGCCGGTCGAAGTCAGCCCGGACCGCCGCGCGAGCCTGGCGATGCGCTGGATCATCGCCGCGGCGCGTTCGCGCTCGGGCAAGAGCATGATCGACAAGCTGTCGGGCGAGTTGCTTGATGCCTCGAACAACACCGGGACGGCCATCAAGAAGCGCGAAGAGACGCACAAGATGGCTGAAGCCAACCGCGCCTTCGCTCACTATCGTTGGTGAGTGGACCGATGGCAGAGTATCCCCTGGACAAAGTCCGCAACATCGGCATCATCGCGCACATCGATGCCGGTAAAACGACGACCACCGAGCGCGTCCTGTTCTACACGGGCAAGACGCACCGGATCGGCTCAGTCGACGAAGGCACCACAGTCACCGACTGGATGGAGCAGGAGCGTGAGCGCGGTATCACGATCGTGTCGGCCGCTGTGACCGCCGAATGGCGAGATCACAAGGTCAACATCATCGACACCCCCGGCCACATCGACTTCACAGCCGAGGTGCAGCGCTCGTTGCGCGTGCTCGACGGCGGCGTCGTCGTGTTCGATGCCGTGCAGGGCGTGGAGCCCCAGTCCGAGACGGTCTGGCGCCAGGCCGACCGCTACGGCGTGCCGCGCATCTGCTATATCAACAAGATGGACCGGACCGGCGCGAACTTCGAGAACGCCGTGAAGTCGATCAGCGAGCGCCTGGGCGCCAACCCGATCCCGCTGCAGATCCCGGTCGGGCAGGAGCACTCGTTCGAAGCGATCATCGATCTCTTCGACATGAAGGCGATCTACTACACCGACACGAGCGGTCGGGCGTTTGAGCTGCGCGATATCCCGGCTGCCTATCAGGCGGCCGCGGAGGAAGCCCGGCACTTCATGATCGAGAAGATCGCCGAGCTCGATGACGACCTGACGACCAAGTATCTCGAAGGTCATGAGATCACCAACGCCGAGATGCGCGCTGCGCTGCGCAAGGGCACGATCGCGGGTAGATGCAACCCGGTGTTCTGCGGCTCGTCGCTGAAGAACAAGGGCGTGCAGCCGGTGCTCGATGCGGTCATCGACCTGCTGCCGTCTCCGCTCGACATCCCGGCCGTGAAGGGCCTCGTCCCGCGCAGCGGCGAAGAGGTCGAGCGCCCGTGTGATCCGAAGGCGCCGATGGCGGCGCTGGTCTTCAAGATCGTGTCCGACCCGTTCGTCGGTCGGCTCGCCTACTTCCGCGTGTATTCCGGCCGGCTCAATGCGGGCAGCAACGTGCTCAACTCGTCGAAGGACAAGCGCGAGCGCATCAGCCGCCTGATCCGCATGTACGCCGACCGCCGTGAGGAAGTCGATTACGTCGAGGCCGGCGACATCGCCGCCGTGCTCGCGCTGAAGGACACCTTTACGGGCGAGACGCTGTGCGATGCCGACAAGCCGATCGTGCTCGAGTCGATCACGTTCCCGGCCCCGGTCATCGCCGTGGCGGTGGAGCCCAAGACCCAGGCCGACCAGGAGAAGATGTCGGAGGCCCTGCACAAGCTGTCGCAGGAAGATCCGACCTTCCTCGTCCATTCGGATGAGGCCACCGGCCAGACGATCATCGAGGGCATGGGCGAGCTGCACCTGGAGGTGCTGATCGACCGCATGCTGCGCGAGTTCAAGGTGCACGCCAACGTCGGCCGCCCGCGGGTGGCCTACAAGGAATGCATCACGCGCGCGGTGCCCGAGGTCAATCTCAAGTACGCCAAGCAGTCCGGCGGTCGCGGCCAGTACGGCCACGTCGTGATCGCCATGGAGCCGGGCGAACCGGGCTCGGGCGTGGTCTTCGAGAACAAGATCATCGGCGGCGCGATCCCGAAGGAATACATCCCGGCGATTGAAAAGGGCATCAAGGAGACCTCGGAGTCCGGCATCATCGGCGGCTATCCGGTGGTCGACCTGAAGGTAACCCTGCTCGACGGGTCGTCGCACGACGTCGACTCGAACGAAATGGCCTTCAAGATCGCGGCCTCGATGGCCTTCAAGGAAGGCATGCAGAAGGGCAAGGCCGTTCTGCAGGAGCCGGTCATGAAGGTCGAGGTGACCGTGCCCGAGGAATACATGGGCGACGTGCTCGGCAACCTGTCGTCACGGCGCGCCATGATCGAAGGCATGGAGGCGCGCGCCAACGCCCAGGTCATCCGCTCGATGGTGCCGCTGGCCGAGATGTTCGGCTACGCCACCGAGCTGCGTTCGATGACGCAGGGGCGCGGCGTGTTCACCATGGAGTTCCATCATTATCAACAGCTCCCGGCGAACGTCGCCGAGGAAGTCATGAAGGGCCTGGCGACGGCCAAGGCATAGTCGGGTAGTCGCGTAGTCAAGTAGTCAAGTAGTCGGAAGTCGGCTACTCGACGAACCGACTACCAGACTACAAGACTACCGGACTATTGGACTACTAGACTAACCGGAGGGAAGACATGTCGAAAGAGAAGTTCGACCGCAGCAAGCCGCACCTGAACATCGGGACGATCGGGCACATCGACCATGGCAAGACGTCGCTGACGGCGGCGATCACCAAGGTGTTGGCGCTCAAGAAGATGGCTGAGTACCGGGCCTACAATCAGATCGACAACGCGCCGGAAGAGCGCGAGCGCGGGATCACGATCAACATCGCGCACGTGGAGTATCAGACCGACAAGCGCCACTACGCGCACGTCGACTGCCCCGGGCACCGCGACTACATC
>JAEURK010000130.1 GCA_016789175.1 Anaerolineales bacterium | reverse complement strand
GCCCCGCACATCCCCGTCGTCGCCATGACCGCCAACGCCATGGCCGGCGATCGCGAGCAGTGCCTGTCCGCCGGCATGGACGATTACCTCTCCAAACCCGTCAACCGCCTCGCCCTCAGCCAGACCCTCGACCGCTGGTCGCAAACGGAAACCGGCGGTGCCGCTCGGCCCACGGCCGGTCCGCCCAGACTGCATGCCTCAGATTCTTTGCAGGATCGTCTCAGGGCCGGCCTCGCGGATGCCGCCCGGGCCGGTTCGGCGCGCGCGGCGGCGACGTCTGTCGACCGGATCCGTGATCTGATTACAGAAGCGGACGCGGCGGTCACCGCCAGCGATCATGATCGGCTGCGGACAGCTGCTCGGACGGCAAAGAACACGTGCGGAGCACTGGGCGCGGTTGAGTTGGCCGGATGCTTCCGCTCGCTCGAGGCCGGCGCGACGGCCCATCAGGTCGAGCGCTACTATGGATTGATGAAGCAGGTCGAGGCGGAATTCAATCGTGTGGAGTCGGCGCTCCAGACGGCGCCCGGGCGCTGAACCATCCGCGGCCCGGCGTCTGCCGCCCGATCCGGAGAGCTCAGGAGTCGGCGGCTAAACCGCCAGAGGGTGGTCGCGGGCCGGCTCCATCTCCCGGCCGGTTTGGGTGCGGCTGAGCGCGCGCTGCAGTTGCCAGAGGATGAAGCGCACCCGACCGGCCATGGCGCGGCTGATGTTCCAGAGCACGCTTGTGCCGAGTTCGGGATCCTCCCGGCAAAGCGCCTCGAGGCGCGTCCGATCGAGCACAAGCACGGTCGCGCCGGTCGGACCCGCGCGCAGGTCGGCGCTGCGCAGCCCGCCGTCGAGCATGGCCAACTCGCCCGTGATCTGTCCCGGGGTCAGGGAGGCGATGTGGCGGACGTTGCGTGAGGCGGTGCCGATTTGATCGGGATCGTTCCAGACCTCGACGCTGCCGTCGCGCACGATGTACATCTCGTTGCCGCCGTCCTCGATGCGCACAATGACCTGGCCCGGCTCATACTGCCGCTGGCGGAAATGCCCCGAGAGTTTGATCCGTTGGGCGTCGGTCAACCCGCTGCCGATATCGGAGTGACTGATGAAGCGGGCCACTTCCTGGGCCGTCACCAACTCCTGGTCGGACAGCGCCTCGGCGCGGTTGAGCGGCAGGCCAAGGAAAGCGGCGATGTGGCGTCGCGTGAGCTCAGGCTGCTCGAACTGCGGCCAGTGCCCGGCCTTCGGCAGGATCCGCAGATCGGCGCGCGGCCATTCATCGGCGACGATGCCCGAATCGCGCAGTGGCACCGTGTTGTCTTCAGCCCCCCACACGACCAGCGTCGGCGTCTCAATCGTGCCCAGCCGTCCGCTCAGGTCGTTCTCGCGCATGGCGAAATAGCACTCGTAACGTGTGCGCCCCTGGCCGCGTCGACGCGCGTCGGCGCGCAGTCGCTCGTAATCCTGCGCGCGGATCGATGAGCGCTGTGCGAACGACACCGGCCGCATGAGCTCATCGGTCACCCCGGCGATCAGGCGTTCGCTGGCTCGCACCAACAGACCGGTGGCCGCGAAACGTTCGAGCCGCGTGATGGGCGAGATCAACCAGTTGATCCGGGCCGAGAGCTGACCCGAAAGCGTCGGCGCGATCAACACCATGCGATCGATCAAGGCCGGGTGGCGCAGCGCCAGAGTCGCTCCGATCATGCCGCCCATCGAGTGCCCGACGTAGACGACCGGACGATCGCTAACCCGGGCGATCAACTGTGCCAGGAGATCGGCATAGTACGGGATCGTGATGCGCTCGCGCGGCTCCGGCGAGTCACCATAGCCGGGCAGGTCGACCGCGATGCAGTGATACCGCTGCGCCAGCAGGTCGAGGAGTGGCTCCAACGCGTACCACGAACTGGACCAGCCGTGGACCAGCAGGGCCACCTGCCGTCCGGGCTGACCGCGTTGAATGGTGTGGATCGTTTGACCGTCTAGTTGATAAGTCGTCACTGTGCACCCGGGCGCGCGTCCTTGCGCTCGCCTGAAGTGATTCTAGGAAATACTTGACCACTCCGGGGTGAATTCACTGTGAATTCAAACCACGTGAAAAGCGCGTTAGCCCGGGCGCTACAGGCCGAGTCGTTGTGCGAGCGTGTTGGCCGCGACGAGATCGTCTGGCGTGTTGATGTTGAGGAAGGAGAGCAACTCGGGGTCGTGTGCGCGCAACGTGTCTAGGGCGATGGCTTCCACCGGCACGCGCTCATACAGGCCGATCATGCGCCAGCGGCCGGAGTCGAGCAATGGCTCAAGCTCGGGCAGACAGAGCGAGCGATTGTAGATCGCGCAGAAGGGCTCAAAGCCGTCGGCGTGCCGGGGCACGACGACGCCTAACGGCGCCGAAGCCGCCAGCGCGCGCTCGCATAGAAAACGAAGCAGGGCGGTTTGGAGGAAAGGCATGTCGCAGGCCAGGCAGAGCACCCAGGGTTGAGTGGCGGTGCTGAGCGCGGTGTGCAGGCCACGCAGTGCGCCGCCGTCCGGTCGGATGTCCGAAACCAGGGGCAGCCCCAGATCTGGATAGGCCTCGGGGGTGTTGGTGACGACGAAGATCTCGTCGGCCAGGCCGGCCGCCGCCGCAAGCACCCGGTGGAGGATCGGCTTGCCGCCGATGGGGGTTAGCGCTTTGTTGGAGCCGAAGCGGACACTTTGCCCACCGGCCAGAACGGCCAGGCTGATCCCGTGCATATGAGCATTATAGCGAAGCGGGTCCGGCCTCACGAATAGGGTGGGATTGCCCGGACCTGAGGCGGGCCGCGTGCCCGCGCGCGACCTGTTTCTGGGGCGCTGGGCCGTGACATCCGCGCCCAACCGTCTTGCGATGCGACTACGGTACCCCTGGCAGGCGGCGCAGACGTGCTAGAATTCTTGCTGTCGGTGCCCCGCAGAAGTTTGCGGCGCCGCGTTTAGTGAGACGGAGGCAACATGCATCCGGTGAAGATGATCCTGACCTTTGATATTCGGTCCGACGTACAGGATCGGTATTATCAGTTTATGCTTGGCGAGATGGTGCCGACGTTGAACGGCATCGGCCTGTCGATGTCGGGCGTCTGGCATACGGCCTACGGCAACTACCCGCTGCGGCTGGTCGAGTTCGTGGCTGAAGACCGCGCCACCCTGGAGCGCGTGATCAGCTCCGATACCTTTGAGCACCTCGAGCACGAGTTGCAGCAGTACGTCCTGAATTACCAGCGTAAATCGGTCCCGCTGCGCGAGAACCTGTTCCAGTTCTGAGCGCCGGTCGATTCGCCGACTCCTGACGAAACGGCCGACGGGCCGAGGCCGCGCCTCGGCCCGGCGGCCGTTAATACGAGATCGAATTCGCCCTAGATCGCCAGCTCAAGGCCTTCGCGGCCCACGATGACTTCGGTATCGCCGTGACAATCGTTGACAAGCGCGTAGGTGCGGGCTGCCTCGGCGGCGCGCTCGATGTCGTCGTCGGAGGCGTTTGGATCGTGATGCACCAGCACCAGACGCCTGACGTTGGCACGCTCAGCCAGGTCGACGCCGATGATGGCCGAGCTGTGACCCCAATCGGCGCGCTGCAGGAAAGTCTCGCGCAGCGCATATTGCGCGTCGAAGACCAAGGCCTCGGCGTCGGCGAAAAACGAAAGATAGCGACGCAGGCCGGACTCGGTCAACGACTTGTACTCGGCGTCACTGGCGAAGACCAGGGCCTTGCCAGACTGCTCGATCCGAAACGCGTAGGCCGTGCCGGGGTGGTACAGGCTGAGGGCCGAGATGCGCAGGTCCCCGATCGGCAAGATCTCGTCTTCGCGCAGGGTTCGGAAGCTCAAGGTAGCCGGTTGCTCGGTGATCGCGATCGGGAAGTAAGCCGGTGCGGTTTGTTGGTGGCGTAGAAAGGCTGCCGGTTCGGCGTTAACCGCGTAAAAGTGCAGACGGTTACCGGCCACGTAAGCCGGTGCGAAGAATGGGTAACCCTGCAGGTGATCCCAATGACCGTGCGTGAGCAAGATGTGGGCGACGCCGGCGCCGCGTGCGAAATCGGGTCGCTGCATGAGCGCCTGACCCAACGCGCGCATGCCCGAGCCGGCATCGATGATCAAGAAGCAATCATCGGTTTCGATCGAGAGACAGGTGGTGTGTCCGCCGATCAGGTCGCCGATCTCGGCCGGGAGGCGGGCGAGGTAGGCGTCCACGACGTCCGAGGAGCTCAGGTCCAGGCCGGCCGCACCTCGCAAGGCGGCCCGCAGACGCTCGCGCAGATCGTTGCGCGTGAGCGGGGTCGGTGTGGACCCGCGCACCCCCCAGAACCTGACGCGCATGGTTACACTGGCGGCTTAACGCCGATCCGTTCGAGCGCGCCCTCCAGATCTTCAAGGCGCACCGGTTTGGGCAGGAATTCGTCGGCGCCGGCGTCGTTGACGGCCTTGATCAGGTCGGGCTGATTGTCGGACGACATCGCCAGCACGCGGGTGTGCTCTAGCTTCTCACTGCGCCGGATAAATCGCACGACCTCGACCCCGTTGATCCCCTGCATGTGGATGTCGACCATCACCAGGGTGGGTGGGTACTCCAGCAGGGTCTGCATCGCGCTGGGCGAGCCGTACACGGCCCGTGCCCGGTGCCCCAGCAGGGTGAGCATTTTGACGAGGTTATCGGCGATCAGCCGGTTATCATCGATGACGAGCACGTAATTTGGCATGGCGACGTTGGCCCTCGCGGTGGTTAAGTGCAAGCTTGGTGCCACACGGATCAACCGGACCCGCCGTATCCCCGCCGCGCAACCCCAGACCCTATAATCCGTAATACGGGTTGCCAGTCTCCCTCGTCGGGAAATCACACATAACACGACGAGGGATAAGCCGGCTGGCCCCGAGGAACGGCAGGATCTCGTGAGCGAGACGGATTTGATCGCGCGCGCCTTTGCTGGCGACGAGCGCGCTTTTGTTGGCCTGGTGGACATGTACCAGACTCCGGTCTTCCACCTGTGCTATCGCATGCTGGGCGACCCGGCTGAGGCCGAGGAGGCCGCCCAGGAGGCCTTTCTGCGCGCCTGGTCGCAATTGGCTCGTTACGACCGTAATCGGTCGTTCAAGACCTGGTTGTTTTCGATCGCCAGCCATTACTGTATCGACCTGTTGCGTAAGCGGCGGGTCACCTGGCTGTCGGTCGATGAGGACGATGCGGAAGTGCCGCAGATCGCGTTGCAGGACCCGACCCCCGGGCCCGAACATGAGGTATCTCGACGCGAGCGGGCGGCGCAACTCGAAGCCTTGTTGAGGCAATTGCCGCCTGAGGATCGTCGGATGGTCGTGATGCGCTATTGGAACGACCTGTCCTATGAGGAGATCTCGGCGGCGACCGGGGCGACCGTGAGCGCTGTCAAGAGCCGCTTACACCGGGCGCGCGAGGCGCTTGGGCGTTTGCTGGGTTCAGAACCGCGCGTACCGCGGGCCGCCGCCGTTGGTTGACGCGCGACGAGAGCTGTGAGGTGGGTATGGATGAAACGCTGAAGAACCGGATGCATGCGGCTTTGGATGGCGACCTGAATGAGTCGCTCCGTCGGCAACTGGAGGTCGAGATTCTTTCGGATGCCGAGGCCGCGCGGGTCTGGGCTGCCTTGCAGGAGGCTGAGGAGATCCTGGGGCAGGCGCCTGTGCTGTTGCCGGTTGTTCAGCCGCGCCGCGGGTTCAGCTCACGCTTCAGTGCGCGTCTGGCCGAGCGGCGCCGTGCGCGTCCGAGCTGGTTCGGCGCCCTGGCCCTTGGCCTCGGCGCGCTTGTGCCGATCATGGCCTTTTTTGGGGCCGGGGCGGCCTTTTTGGCGCCGCTGGCCAGCGCTGCCGGTCAGCCGACGGCCTCACTGGCCCTGCAAACCAGCGCCGAGATTTCTCTGCGGGTGGTGAGTAGTTTGTTGATGGCGGCGGTGACGGTGGTGCGGGTTGCGCTGGCGTCGCCGGTCGTATGGGTCGGCCTGGGCCTCGGCCTGGCCGCGACCTGTGCCTGGTTGATCTGGATGGGGCGGCTGGTGCTCGCGCCGGCGCGACGCCCGGTGTAGGAGATGATGATGTGGGCTAAGCTCTTCTCAAAAGCGGCCGCCATCCTGGCGGTAGTCCTGGCCCTCGGGCTGGCGACCGCGCGTCCGGTACTTGCCCAGGGCGCCTCGGATGACGTCACGGTCACGGGCGGTGATTACACGCTGGCGGCCGGCGACACCATCGACGGCGACCTGCTCGTGCTGGGCGGCACAGTCGTGATCGAGGATGGCGCGGCGATTGCGGGCGATGTGGTGCTGCTGGGCGGCTCGACCACGATCTCGGGTGAGGTCGGCGGCGCGGTCTCGTTGATCGGCGGCAGCCTGGAGTTGACCGAGACCGCCGGGGTGGCCGGCGACGTGACCCGCACCGGCGGCTCTTTCGAGCGCGCGGCCGGCGCCGAGATCGGTGGCTCGGTCACCGATGCCCCTGGCCTGACGAATTGGCTTCCGGCCCTGCCCGGCGTCGCAGCCGAGGCGCCGGCCGCCCCCCCCGTGCCCGACGACCCGTCTCGGGGCGCGTTGGGTTATCTGATCAGCCTCTTCCAGGCCGGGTTCTGGATCCTGGGTGTCACGGTGCTGGCCCTGGTCGTCACGGCCTTCTGGCCGGATCAGACGGCCCGGGTGGCGGCCACGATTCGCAGCGCTCCGCTGCAGAGTTTCGGCATGGGTCTGCTGACCGGTGTTTCGGTCCCGATCCTGATGCTGATCTTCGTGCTGCTGGCGCTGACGATCTGTCTGATCCCGGTCAGCCTGTTGGGATGGTTCGTCGTGGGCGTGGGTTACGCGATGGCCTGGCTGTTCGGCTGGATCGCGCTGGGGCATCTGGTGGGCCTGCGGTTGATCGAAGCGCTCGGGTTGCGCAACGTCAACGCCGTGGTTGCCGGGACGGCCGGAACCTTCTTGATCAGCGTGCTCGGTTACATGGTCGGCTTTGTGACGTGTGGGGGCGAGTTCATCGCCTGGTTCTTGGTCCCGGCGATCGGTGTCGGTGCTGTGGCGCTGACCCGCTTCGGCACTCAGCCCTACGTGCAAGGCGCACCGCCGGCGCTGCCGCCCAGTGAGGCCCTCGAGCCACCGGTGGTATAACCGAGCCGGTTCGGCGGCCCGTTCCGTTGTCGAACAGGATGACGATGAACGTCAGCGCATTTCATTGGTGGGTCTTACTCGCACTGGCCGGCTCCTCGCTGGCCTGTGCGTCTTTAAGCGGCGGTTCTTCGGCGCCTGAGACCCGACCCGCCGACTTCTCCGTGCGGTACGACTGGTGGGAGGGCAGCCTGCCGCCGCCCTATCATTACCAGTTCTCGGTGACGATCGCGCCGGATGGGACCGGGCAGGTCACGTACACGCCGGACTATCCTTCCACTGATACACCGACCTGGGTCGAGACCTTCGCGTTGGATGAGGCCCAGTTGGACGCGCTCTATGCCCAGCTGCGCGATCTGGGCGTGTTCGCCACGACCTGGCGCGAAGCCGTCGACATCCCGGTGGGCGGGAGCTCCTCGGTGCTCGTGATCACGGTCGAGGGCGCGTCGATCACGGTCCCGGCTTTTCCGGAGCGCGCGGTCGAACAGGCCGATGCAGCCAAGAGCGCCGTGTACGCCGCCGTCCCGGCCGAGATCTGGGATCGGTTGTCCGCGCAGCGCGATCAATACGTGCAAGAGCACGGGGCACCATAACCTGGAATGCGCGAACGTTGAAGGAGCGCCGACTCAAATACCAACGGTATCTGGGTCGGCGCTCTTTGGGTTGAGCGGGATCACGCGTTCAGGAGAGGGCCGGCGCGTCCGGTTTGGGCCCCGGCGCCGATCGAAACATCAGGACCATCAACCCCATCGCCAGGGCTCCCGAGAGCGCGAGGAAGAGGGTCCGCCAGTCCTCGAAGTTGAAGAGGAGCATAGCTGCTGCCAGGGTCAGCAACAGCGCACCCCAGGTTCGTGACCGGACCTGCTGGAGCAGCCCGAGCCCGGCGAGCGCGATGCCCGCGATCTGGATCAGGGTGCCCGCCGTCAAGACCATCCAGTCGGCGTTCTCTCCGAAAAACTGCCAGCCCATTGCGGTCACCTGGCCGCCGCCGGCAGCGACCAAGAGGAGCAGGCGATAGGGCAACGACCACTGGCGGCCCGGCAGCAGAAAGACGGCGATCAGCCCCAGCGACACCAGCTGCACGCCGGAGAAGAACATGGGGAGTAGATCCTGCACATCTCGGTACATGCCGCCCGGCACGCCGGGCGGACGCAGAAAGCTCACAGCACCGACCAGGATCCAGAGCGCGCCGCCGATCAGGCCGGCCCCGCTCAGCACCCCAACGAGAAACCCGCTCAGCGTCCCACCGAGTATTTTGAGTGACACGGTTAAGTCCTCCTCGGCGTGTTGTTCCGCCGCAGTGGTGAAAAGGTCGGGCAAGACGCCCATCCAGACTTGAACGACTCCCCAGACTCCGCCGGTGCGGTGCCCATCGCGTGCGCAATCGCGAAACACCTGCAGCAACTCTTCGCCGTACGCCTCGCGAAAGCGTTTGGGGTAGAGCTGCACGAGCGCGGCGTAGAGCCGGGTAGAGGTCGTTACCCAGTTCATAGATCCATCCCTGCGGTGCGCGGCAGGAGCCGGCGGGCGCGGGCCTGATCGACCAGGTGCGCCAGGCGCAGCGCCTCCGCGCGCACGATCCGGTGGCCCAACTCGGTCAGACGGTAATACCTGCGGCGCTCATCGCCCTCCGCAGCGCGCTCACCGGCCTCGGCGATCCAGCCGTCCACCAGGAGACGTTTGATCGTGCCGTAGAGCGAACCGGGTCCCAGGTGCACCTGGCCAGCGCTCAAAGCCGTCACGTCCTGCATGATGGCGTAGCCGTGCTTCTCGCCGTCGGCCAACGCCAACAGGATATGGAAGGCGGCCGGGGTGAGGGGGAGATCAAAGTCAGAAGGTGTCATTCGGTCAAGTTCCGATATATCAACTCTCGATATAGTAGCAAATGGGATGAGGGTTGTCAAGTTCGATTCGCGTTGGGATGCCCAAAGGTCCTGCCCGGGAACAAACGCTGGGTTAGAATCGTTTAGCAAACATGGATCGCATCCTTCGAAGCGTTATTTTGGGCGCCGGAACGGCGCTTGTCATGGTTGTGGCCGTGTTCGGCGTGATCAGCGTCGCCCGGCCCGGCTGGCTCCGCCTGTTCTTTCGCAACCCGGTCGCCATCGCCGTGGACGCCAGCGGCGTGGTCGCGCCGACCGAGGTCGGTGCCCCGACATCCGAGCCGCTGCCCAGCCCGGGCGCCGGCGGTTTCTGCAACGCCCCCGAACAGATGACGCTGGCGATCCTGGGCGTCGATGATCGCATCGGCGACTACAGCGTGCCCAGCCGGACCGATGCCTTGATGTTCACCAACCTGCGCTTCTCCGAGCGTGAGGCCGGCGTGCTGTCGGTGCCGCGCGACCTGTGGGTGGCGCAGGCCAACGTCGACCTCACGGGCATCTCGGAAGATCGGATCAACCTGTCCTACGTCTACGGCGAGAACTACGACGTGCCGGGCGGCGGCGGCGGCCAGCTCAAGGCGACCGTGGCCGGCAACTTCGGTTTCAACGTCGACCGCTATGTCCTGGTGAACTTCGACGCCTTTGTGCGTTTCGTCGATGCGCTGGGCGGCATCGACGTCGACGTGCCCAAGGCCATCTACGACTCGCAGTTCCCGGCCCAGGAGGGCGACGGCACGATCGTGTTCGAGCTCGCGCCCGGGCTGCAGCACATGGACGGCCTGACCGCGTTGCGCTACGCGCGGACCCGTCATCAAGATAGCGACTACGAACGCATCAAACGCCAGCAACTGGTCGCGCTCGCGATTCGTGACCGACTCTTCTCGGGCGACGGCCTGACCCGCCTGCCGGCGCTGTTGTCGGCGCTGCGTGGCTCTGTGCGAACCGATCTCAGCCCCGAGGAGATCGCGATGTTGCTGTGCGCCGGGCCGCAGATCCCGCGCGAGTCCATCGGCACCTACGCCGTCGACGGCAACTACGTCATCCCGTGGACCTCGCCGGGCGGCGGCTCGGTGAGCCTGCCCAACCGCGAGACCATCGGCCCGCTGATCGACGGCTTTCTCGGCCGCGCCGACGTGCCCTGAGCGAGTTCAAGGAGGCGATATGCGTGCCTGGCCCTGGACGATCCTGTGGCTGCCTTTGAGCCTGGCGTGCAGCCTGTCGCTCACCGCTACGCCGCCGACAGCCACCCCCGACTCGAGCCTGATCCGCAGCGACCGACAGCGGCGCCCCATCACGGCGGACCCGGCCGCGCTCGCGACGTTGACCGAGGGCCAGCGTGCGTTTGCGTTCGACCTCTATCAGGTTTTGCGCGCCGAAGGCGGCAACCTGATCTACTCGCCGCACAGCATCGCCGGGGCCTTTGCGCTGGCGCAGGCCGGGGCCCGGGGCGCCACCGAAGCCGAGATCGCGGCGGTCTTCCACTTCCCGGCCGGCGCGATCCTGCATCCGACGTTCAGCGCGCTCGATCAGAACCTGAATGCCCCTCAGCCGACACCCGGGCCCGATCCGTCGGGAACGCCGCAGCCCGACCGATCCTTCCAGTTGCGCGTGGCCAATGCCGCCTGGGGCCAACGGGACTATCACTTCGAGGCGGCCTATCTCGACCAGCTCGCCGAGGACTACGGCGCCGGAATGCATACCGTCGACTTCGGCGATCCGGAGGCGGCCGCGCGCGAGATCAACCGCTGGGTCGCGGATCAGACCGCGGACCGTATCACTGATCTCGTCCCGCCCGATCAGATCACGCCCGACACGCGTCTGGCTCTGACGAATGCCATCTACTTCAAGGGGGGATGGGTCGGCGCGTTCGGGCCACGTCCGCAGCCGCTGGCGTTCACGACCGCAGCGGGCGAGACAATCCAGGCGCCGGCCATCAGCCTGGCCGACGACTTCGCGTATGCGTTGGTCGAGGACGTGCACGTGGTCGACGTGCCCTATGTCGGCAATCGGATTTCGTTCGTGGTCCTCGTCCCGCCGGTGGGCGCCCTGGAAGCCTTCGAAAGCCGTTTGACTCAAGCGTGGTTCGACGGTGCCCTGGCTGGGGTGAGCAGCACCAAAATCGTTTTCAGCATGCCCAAACTCGATTACGAGAGCCGGCTGGCGTTGGCGCCCACCCTTCAGTCCCTGGGCCTGAACCTGCCGTTCCAAGAGGGCCAGGCCGACTTCTCAGGCATCGACGGCACGCATGACCTCTACATCAGCGCCGTGCTCCATCAGGCCAACATCACGCTGGACGAGACGGGCACCGAAGCCGCCGCTGCCACGGCGCTGCTCATGGAGGTCGGGGCGGCGCCGCCGGCGGACGAGCCCTTCATACTCATGGTCGATCGGCCGTACGTGTACGTCATCTACGATCACGAAACCGGCGCGATCCTGTTCGTCGGCCGGGTCACCGATCCCACCCGCTAACGACGCGAAACCAGCGCGAAACACCCCTTCGATTCGCCGCTTTAGCAGTCGACCCGACTAGTTGCTAATTGGGTCTTGACGAGCGGACCGCTTTTGACTAATATCGGAAGTCGGTCTGGCACTCACTTGGGTCGAGTGCTAAAACAACCTTAACCTTCCAGGAGAATTATTATGTCTATCTCCCTCAAGCCCTTGGGTGATCGCGTCGTGGTCGAGCCGATCGAGAGCGAAGAAGTCACCGCGAGTGGCATCGTCCTCCCCGAGACGGCCAAAGAGAAGCCGCAGCGCGGCAATGTCGTGGCTGCCGGCCCGGGTGGCCGCGATGATTCGGGCAAGCGCGTCGAGCTCGATGTCAAGGTCGGCGACATCGTCCTGTATGCCAAGTACGCGGGCACCGAGTTCAAGGTCGATGGCAAGAAGCTCCTGATCCTGCGCGAGAGCGACCTGCTGGCCATCGTCGAAGACAACGGCAAGAAGGCCAAGAAATAACCTTGACGGGATCGGGGCCGGTAGGGCGGGCCTTGTGGCCGCCCGACGCCCGATACCGCGATTGATACGCACACGTAACACGGAGATATCACCATGGCTGCCAAGCAACTCGTTTTCAGCGAAGAAGCCCGCCGCAAGCTGCAGCGCGGCGTCGACATTTTGGCCAACGCCGTCGCCACGACCCTGGGCCCGAAGGGCCGCAACGTCGCGCTCGATAAGAAGTTCGGCGCGCCGACGATCACGCACGACGGCGTGACCGTGGCCAAGGAGATCGAGCTCGAGGACCCGTACGAGAACATGGGCGCTCAGCTCCTCAAGGAAGCCGCCTCGAAGACCAACGACATCGCCGGTGACGGCACGACGACCTCGACCGTGCTCGCGCACGCGATCGTCACCGAGGGCCTCAAGACCCTGGCCGCCGGCTACAACCCGATGATGGTCAAGCGCGGCATCGAGCAGGCCACCGATACCGTGGTTGAGCAGCTGCGCAAGATGTCGCAGAAGATCGACACCAAGGATGAAATCGCCTCGGTCGCGACCAACTCGGCCGCGGATGCCAGCATCGGCGAGTTGATCGCCGACGTGATGGACAAGGTCGGCAAGGACGGCGTCATCACGGTCGAGGAGAGCAAGAGCCTCGACAACGAAGTCGAGTTCGTCGAGGGCATGATGTTCGATCGCGGCTACATCGCGTCGTACTTCATCACCTCGCCCGACACGATGGAAGCGGTCATCAACGAGCCGTACATCCTCATTCACGACAAGAAGATCTCGGCCGCGGCCGACATCGTGCCCGTGCTCGAGAAGCTTGTCCAGATCGGCAAGCGCGACCTGGTCATCATCGCCGAAGACGTCGACGGCGAGGCGCTCGCCACGCTGGTGCTCAACAAGCTGCGCGGCATGCTGAACGTCCTGGCCGTCAAGGCCCCGGGCTTCGGCGATCGCCGCAAGGCCATGCTGCAGGACATCGCGATCCTGACCGGCGGCACCGTGATCACCGACGAGCTCGGCAAGAAGCTCGAGAGCACGACCCTGAGCGACCTGGGCCGCGCCAAGAAGGTCGTTTCGTCGAAGGACGACACCACGATCGTCGACGGCGCCGGCTCGGCCAAGGCGATCAAGGGCCGCGTCGAAGAGATCAAGGTCGAGATCGAGAAGAGCACCTCGGACTACGACAAAGAGAAGCTCCAGGAGCGCATGGCCAAGCTGGCGGGCGGCGTCGCGGTGATCCGCGTCGGCGCAGCCACCGAGGTCGAGCTCAAGGAGAAGAAGCACCGCGTCGAGGACGCGCTCTCGGCCGCGCGCGCCGCGGTTGAGGAGGGCATCGTGCCCGGCGGCGAGATCTCGCTGATCAATGCCGGCGCTTCGCTCGAGAAGCTCAAGGTCGAGAACGAGGACCTGCAGGTCGGCATCAACATCGTCCGCAAGGCGCTCGAGGCCCCGATCCGCAAGCTGGCCCAGAACGCCGGCCAGGACGGCTCGGTGATCATCGACACCGTGCGCCGCCAGTCGAAGGAACTGAAGAACAAGAACATCGGGTACAACGTCCTCACGGATCAGTACACCGACATGATCAAGGCCGGCGTCATCGACCCGGTGAAGGTCGTGCGCGGCGCGCTCGAGAACGCCGCCTCGATCGCGGCCATGATCCTGACCACCGACGCGCTCATCACGGATGCTCCTGAGAAGGACAAGCCCGCGATGCCCCAGGGCGGCGGCGGCATGGGCGGCGACTTCTAAGTCGACCCACACCCCGGCCAGAAACGACACGAGGCCCGGTGCGCGCAGCGCACCGGGCCTCATGTCGTTTCTGGCCTCTCATTCCTGTTAGGATGAGGCGGAGCATTGTTCGACACAGAGGAGAACGCATGCCCAGCCTGCCCGACTTTCGTCTCGAAGCGCACTTTTCGAAATGGGAATTCAAGGCCAGCCACCACCTGACGGCCTCGGACATGGAGAGCGTTGAAGTCGCCGAGCTTTTAGGTTGGGCTGACGCCGAGGATCGTGAAGCCTGGCGCACGCTGCGTCTCGGCTACACCGAGACCTACGGCGCCCCGGCGCTGCGCCGCGCGATCGCGGCCACGTACGAGACACTGTCGGCCGACGACGTGCTGTGCTTCGCCGGGGCCGGCGAGGCCATCTACATCGCGATGCAGGTGCTGCTCGGGCCGGACGATCACGCCGTTGTGCTCGTGCCGAACTACCAATCGTTCGAGGAGCTGCCGCTGCAGCTGTGCGCCGTGACCGGCGTCGCGTTGCGGCCCGAGGCCGATTGGGATCTCAGCCTCGACGATGTGCGCGCCGCGCTGCGGCCGAACACGCGCCTGATCGCCGTCAACTTCCCGAACAATCCGACCGGCAAGGTCATCGCGCCCGAGACCTGGCGCGCGTTGGTCGCATTGGCTGAGGCCCGCGGGATCTATCTGCTCTCCGATGAGGTCTATCGGGGGCTCGAGCGCGACCCACAACAGGTGTTGCCCCAGGCGGCCGATCTGTCGTCGCTGGGCCTCTCGATCAACGTCATGTCGAAAGCCTACGGCCTGCCGGGCCTTCGCATCGGCTGGATCGCCGTTCGGGATCGGGCACTGCTGAGCCGGTTCGAGCGCTTCAAGCACTACACCACCATCTGCAATGCCGGGCCGAGCGAGGTGCTGGCCACGATCGCGCTCAAATCTCGCGAGCGGATCCTGGCTCGCAACCGGGCGTTGGTGGCCGACAACCTGGCGCTGCTCGAAACGTTCTTCTCTGCGCGGCAGGACCTATTCGAGTGGCGGGCGCCCGAGGGCGGCTGTGTGGCCTATCCCCGCTTTCGGGGCGCCGAAGGCGTCGAGGTCTTCTGCCGCGATCTGGTGGAACAGGCCGGGGTGTTGCTTCTGCCATCCAGCATCTACAGCTCGCGGCTGCTGCCGACACCGGTGGATCGCTTTCGGATCGGCTATGGCCGCCGCGGTGTCCCGGCGGCGCTGGAAGCGCTGGACGCCTGGCTGGACGCACGTCGCGCGGCTTAGGGCGCTTTCGCTTTTTGCCCTCCCGTCAGGCCCGTGTCAGCAACCCGTGGCGGCATGGCGCGTAATAAGACGTGGAGGTCAACATGATGGCAAATTCGCAACTTCGTACGTCGTCGTCGGATCGCTGGTTCCTGGGCGTCTGCGGCGGCCTGGCCGAGTGGACGGGCATCAGCTCGGTCTGGTTCCGGCTGTTCTTCCTGCTCACGGCGATCCCCGGCGGCATCCCCGGCGTGACGCTGTACCTGCTGATGTGGTTGGTGATGCCCAAAGGGCGCTGATCGACCGCCCTGCGATGATCGAGGAGGGCGCTATGACCGAGCCCGAAACAAAGCCGTCGTCTGACAATGGCGGGAACCGTCAGGGCTATGGCCTCATCACCGGGCTGGCGATCGGTCTTGCGCTGGGCGTAGCGCTGGATAACCTGGCGATCGGTCTCGCGATCGGTGTGGCGATCGGCGTGGCGTTTAGCAGCGCCGCGGGAAAACGTCCCGAGGATCCGAACACGTAGGCCCTGAATCGAGACACCGCCGGGTGATCGCTCCGGGAGCGTCTCGTGGAAACTCAAACAGCGTGCCGGCGCAGTTCATGCGCCGGCACGCTGGTTTGAGTTTGTTTGATGAAGGACTTTTACTGAAACTGAGGGGCGATATAGATCAGCGCGGCGATGGCCAGCACGATCCCGGCCAGGACGGCGCATCCGCAGGTGAACAACTGCAGGGTGAGTTTGAGCACGCGCTGCACGATCGTCCAGATGACGGCGATCACGACAAGCGCGATCCCGACGGCGACCCAGTCGATCTGGCTGACATCCGGCATAGCGTCATTATCCCCCAAAACGCAAACGCCATCCCCTCGGATGGCGTTTGCGTTGGTGGGGAGCACTCCGGGCTTACGGTCGACCGAAGTCCTGGACCCAGTAGTGCACGTAGTTGATGCTGCCGGTGTCGTTGTCGAGCTTGTAGTAACCGACGCCGATCTGCGTGTAGTTGCAGTTGAGGATGTTGGCGCGGTGACCCGAGCTGCCCATCCAGCCGGCCACGACCGACGCCGGTGTGGCGTACCCGGCTGCGATGTTCTCAGCCGCCGATGAGTAGTTGTAACCGGCGTTGTGCATGCGGTCGAAGGGCGAGGCGCCGTTCAACGAGTTGTGATCGAAGAAATCGTTCTCGGCCATGTCTTGCGCATGCGCTTGTGCGACGATGGCCAGCGTATTATGGATGGTCAGGGCGCCGCAACCCACCTTGGCGCGCTCGGCATTGGTCAGGGCCAGGACCTGCGCGACTTCTTCTTGCGCGCCGATCGGGCCGCCCACATCATCATTGTTGATTGCGACCGGGAGATAGACCCGGTAGATCATCGCACCCTGTGGTGCCTCGCCGTCCACCGGGGACTCATCCTGCGCCCGCGCCGCCGGCACCCCAATGCTCAACCCCATGAGGACCGCTGCTGCCGCCAGTCCGCTGGCCAAGCGAGCAGTCCATGCTTTGAATTGGCCCACGCAACACCACCCTCTCTCTCTGGGACAAGGGTAACAAATGCGCGTGCCAAACACTGTCCAACCCTGTTGGGGTTGGTTGGGAAATTAAGCCTGGAAATTAGGTGCGCGCCCACCTCCACAAAATTACCGAGACGATCAGGTTGACCGCCGCCGCGAGCAAAGCGGCCGGCCAGATCCCGAGTGGAAATAACGCCAACCCGATCCAGGCGCCCAGCAAGCGCCCAGCCGATTGCATGGCGCTGGCGGTGCTCAGCATCGTGCCACGGGCCTGTGGAGCCAGCTCACTAACGATCGGGATGGTGCCGACCACCAGGATTTCGAAGCCCAGGTACACGCCCGCGACACCCAACAAGGCCCACCCGACCTGACCGGTGGCCGAAAGCCCGGGCAGGGCCAGGTACGCCGCGACGCCCAGGAGGGCGCCCGAGATCGCCAGGGTCCGTTTGCCCAACCGGTCCGCGAACAGAGCGATGCAGCCCTCGCCGGCGAGCTCGGCCAGGCCGAGCACGATCGCCGAGGCTCCGATGGATGCCACCGACAGCCCGAAACTGTCTTCTAACCACCGACCATAAATGGCATTGAGGATCTCGTTGCCCAGGGGGATCAGCATGCTGGTCAACAGCATGGGCGCGACCGAGGGCAGCCGCAGTAGCTCGCGCCACGTCAGGCGCCCGGGCCCCGGGCCGATCACGGTCTGTCCGGCCGAACGGGTCGCCTTGACCGTCAGGGAGATCGCCACCAGGCCGACGGCCACCAGCACGGACAGGCCGATGAAGGGCGCGCGAGCGCCGAAACGAGCGATCACCAGGCCGACCACAGGCAACCCGATCAGGGCTGCGCCCGACCAGCTCATCTCGCTCAGGCCGATCAGGCGTCCGCGCTTCTCGTACGAGGTCTGATCGCCGATATGCGACAGGACGCCGAGATCATAGGCCAGCTTGCTGATGGAGATCAGCGCCGCGGCGAACCCGATCATCGCCAGCGAGGGCGCGACGGCGATCAACGCCAAGGCCGCGCTTACGCCACCCAGGCCCAGGAGCATGAGGTTGCGACGATTGACGCGGTCAGCGGTGGCGCCGACCGCCGGGCTCACCAGACCGAGCGCGCCGCGGGCCGAGACGACGGCCGTCAGCGCCTCGGGCGACACACCAAAGGCACGGCTCAATTCGGGCACGAACGGATAGAAGAGACGAAAGGCAGTATTGACCACCATCCGCACGAGGGTGGTCACGAGCAATTGCAGCATCGTGGTCTGCGCGGCTCAGTCGCGGCTCAGGCCGGGGAAGGGGCAGCCGCTGGGCGGCGAGGTCGGCACCGGCACGTACTGGCTCTCGAGCACCGCATTGACCGCGTCGTCGAGATACATACGGGTCGGGCGCGGTTGCTCGGGTGTGGCATCGTCGGCAGCCCCCGCATAGCGGATCAGGCCGAGCGCATCGACGACGAAGAAGCTCGGCGCAATCGTCACGCCGTACTGCCGCGCAACCGACTGGGTGGCGTCGAGCGCGATCGGGAATTTGAGGCCGCGGGTCTCGGCTTCGAGCAGGATCTGCTTTGCGGGTTCGTCCGGATGCGAGGCGACGGCAACGATCCGCACGCCGCGCGGCGTCCACTTGAGTTGGCGATACACCAGCATCACGTCGGCCCGACGGCTCCACGCGCATGTGGCGGACCAGAAGGCGAGCACGATCGGTTGACCGCGCCAGTCGGAGAGGCTGAATCGCGTTCCGGCGACTGTCGGCAGTGTGAAGTCTGGGGCGAACCGATCGATCAATTCACTCACGGCAACCACTCCGGTCCGAAGCCACCCGACACCACGGCGTGGGAGTCGGAGCCATCGGCGTTGCAGATCCAGATCTCGGGCGCCCGAGACGGGTCGGACGAGTCGGTGCGCATGTACACCAGGCGCGTGCCGTCCGGGCTCCAGCGCACGGCGCTGTGATACGCCACCGGATCGTCGGTGAGGGCCAGCGCCTCGCTGCCGTCCGGGCGTATCCGCCAGAGTTGGCGCCCGGGTGTCCAGGTCCCGGTCTCGAGGCCACGCCGGGCAAAGACCAGCCACTGACCGCCCGGAGCATACAACGGAGCCGTGTCTTCCACAACTTGATCGCCGGAGAGATTGACCGTAGCGTTGGTGTCGAGCGCCACGGCCTGCAGCCGGCTGAAGAAGCTGAACGGCGAGGCATACAGCGTCTCGGTTGAGATCGTCGCCGTTGTGGTGATCGGCGCGTAGATCTCGGGGAACACCAGGGTGCGGCCGTCGGGCGCAATGTCGCCAAACTGGCCCGACAGCGCGGGCACGTAGGTCGGGCTGCCGAGGGCCGGGTCCAACACCACGAAGGCCTGGCGGCCGGGGTCGTAGACCACGAGTTGGCCGATCGTCGACCAGTTCGGATCGCGGGTCTCGCCCCCGGCAGCGGAGAGTGCCTGCGGAATGCCCGTGGCCAACGCCAGCACTTCCACATGCGGCTCGCCGAAGGTGGCCTGGCCGGCGGCGTCGGTGGTCACGGTCTGGCGCTCGAACGCGACCCGCGCGCCGTCGGGCGAAAAGACCGGGCGGCGGCAGGACTCGCCGGAGCAGGCCAGCAACAACCGCGGTTCGCTGCCGTCGACGTTGACGAGCTTGAGGTCGGCGCCGTCGTCCGCGCGTGGCGCGGCGTAGACGATCGCGCCGCCCTCCGGACTGACATCGAACTCCAGGATCCCGTTGGGCTCGCGCGCGAGGATGTCGGGCTCGACCTTATCGAGCGGCAGACGGCTGTCGGCCTCGACCGAAGCGATCACGGCGTCGAGGCCATAGAGGAAGAGCACGCGTTCGCCGCCGATGCCGAACGACCAGGTGCGGCGCTCGAGCAGTGGCAGGCCGTTCGCGGCCTGACCGCCGTTGAGCGCGACCGTGACCGTGATGTGCTCGGCCCACGGCGCTGACGGGAGGAAGTGGGCGTTTTGCCTGGCTTCATCCCAGGTCCAGGCGCCTGCGACCGGCGGGTCGATCGACACCGCCGCGGCGACGCTGTCTGGGTTCATCGGTTGGTTGAACGCCAGGCGGACCAAGGCACGGGTGGACAGGCCCGAGGCGTCGGCGGCCGGCGCGACGGCCGTCACGACCGGCCGGGCGACGGCCATGATCGCGACGATGCCCAGCAGGGCGGCCGCGACCACCACTCCCAGCGCCAGCGGCCAACGGCCGGGCTTGCGACGACGAATGAGGGACATGGGAGATGAGAATACCACGGAGGGCGGGAGGCAGAAGACTGCGGAGCCCAAGTGTGCCCGGGCGAGCTGTCGGGCCTGGATTCTGGCCGCGGATTACGCGGAAAGAAGCGGGACCGTTGCCGGCAGAGCTAGCGCAGCTCAGGTGAAACAGCGCGAGTCTTGCCACGAATATCACGAATTGAAACGAAAGGGCACGAACGATCCCCATTCGAGAGAATTCGTGCAAGTCGTGGCAAAGAGACCGGTCCTCGCGAATAAGACGCGATAGCCCTGACTGCACTGGCGGGCAGAGGCGGTTTCCTGCGCTACACTCCTGATATGCGTCAACCGCGTGAACGCACCTGGGCCCGTCAGCGGCCCGCGATCCTATCAGAAGCGGACACCCGTCAGGCGATCCGGCTGATCGAAGCACTGGCCGCGCTGTCGGAGCCCGATCTACGCGCAGTCGAGCGATTGCTGCGACAGTACACCCGCGCCGACGGCAAGTTCGCCAAAGACCAGTTGGTGGCCGTCTACCGCGAGCAGGTCGCCGCGGGCGCGCGCCCGCACGATCCCGCGCTGCTGCGACGTCTCCAGATGAAGCCGGTGCGCACGCTGTCGGGAGTGGCCACGGTGACCGTGCTTACCAAGCCCTTCCCGTGCCCGGGCGAGTGCATCTTCTGCCCGACCGATGTGCGCATGCCGAAGAGCTACCTGCACGACGAGCCGGGCGCACAACGGGCCGAGGCCCACGCCTTTGATCCGTATGAGACCACGGCCGGCCGGCTGCGCGCGCTCGAGAACATCGGACATCCGACCGACAAGGTCGAGCTGCTCATCCTGGGCGGCACCTGGTCGTATTACCCAACCGACTATCAGGCCTGGTTCGTCAAGCGCTGCCTGGATGCGCTCAACGGCTTCGAAGCGGCTACCCTCGAGGAGGCTCAACGGATCAACGCCGGCGCAGCCCGGCGCAATGTCGGTCTGGTGATCGAGACCCGGCCGGACTATATCGACGCCGCCGAGTTGCGGCGCCTGCGCAGGTATGGCGTCACCAAGGTCCAGCTCGGGGCGCAGAGCCTGGATGATCGCATCCTCGATCTCAACCGGCGCGGGCATACGGTCGAGCAAACGCGCCGCGCCGTCGATCTGCTGCGCGCAGCCGGGTTCAAGCTGCATCTGCACTGGATGCCCAATCTGCTCGGCGCCACGCCCGCGAGTGATCGGACTGATTTCGCGCGATTGTGGTCGGACCCCGGTCTGCGGCCGGATGAACTCAAGATCTACCCGTGCAGCCTGCTGGCCGAGGCCGAGCTGACGGCCTGGCATGCGCGCGGCGAATACACGCCCTATACCGATGCCGAATTGATCGAGCTGATCGCGGACTGTCTGGCAGAGACACCGCGCTTTGTCCGCGTCAACCGGGTCATCCGCGACATCCCGGCCGGGCATGTGGTGGCGGGCAGCACACTCAGCAACCTGCGCGAGGTCGTCGAGCGACGGCTGGCGGCGACCGGCCGCAGCAGTCAGGACATCCGTGCCCGGGAGGTGCGGGGCGGGCGGGTCGAGGCAGAGGCGTTGACCCTGGACGAGATCCGCTACGCCACACGCGGCGGCGAAGAGCGCTTCCTGAGCCTGACCACGCCCGAGGATCGTCTGGCCGGTTTTCTGAGGCTCTCGCTACCGACGCCCGAGGCGCGTGCCTGGCACGACCTCGAGGCGCTCGATGCGGCTGCCATCATCCGCGAAGTGCATGTGTATGGCCCGGTGGCGCCCTTGCAGCCGCGCACCCATGGCCAGGACGGCGACGCCCAACACAGTGGGGCGGGCGCTCGCCTGATTGCGGCAGCCGAGGCCCGCGCCCGCGCCGCCGGTTATGCGCGACTGGCGGTGATCAGCGCCATTGGAACCCGTGACTATTACATACGTCATGGGTTTGCTGATGACAAACTGTATCTCACGAAACCGTTGACAGTGCACTAACGTTTCTCCTCCGGCACGGCCACGGATGATACTCGCCAATATCTCGCTGAGAAATGCCTAAGAATAAAGGACATTTCGTGATCTCTTGGCGGGGTATGTGATTCGTCCCACATTTAACCTGCCTGATATCACTATTGGCAAAATCGGACTACTTATATCGTAAAGGCTAATAAGGGCTGCACAGTCTACTTTGATTGGATCGGCACAGGCGCTGACCTGCGCGGATCCCGGCTTTAGGAGGCCTCATGAAATCGCTCACCGCTCACAAGGGTCAACTGCTTCAGGACCCGCCTTTTGTTCAACAGTTGTTCGGCAACCGGATCTTCGGCTGGCTGTGGCTGTTGCCCCGGCTGTGGCTGGGTTACACCTGGTTGGATGCTGCGCTGCACAAGATCACGGATCCGAAGTGGACGCAGACCGGTGAGGCCATCCTGGGTTTCTGGACGCGCGCGGTCACGACCCCCGAGGGCGGCCGGCCACCGATCTCGTTCGATTGGTATCGCGGCTTTATTCAAATGCTGATCGACACCAATGCGCAGACCTGGTTCGGGCCGATGGTGGCTTACGGTGAGTTCCTGATCGGTCTGGCGCTGATCATCGGCGCCTTCACCGGCATCGCGGCCTTTGCCGGCGCGTTCATGAACTGGAACTTCCTCATGGCCGGCACGGCGAGCACGAACGGCCTGCTCCTGGTCGTGGCCATCGCGCTGATCCTGGCCTGGAAGGTGGCCGGGTACGTCGGCGCCGACTTCTTCCTGCTGCGCTGGCTGGGGACCCCGTGGCGCAGTGCCGCAACCGGTGTCGTGGCTCAACCCACGCGGGCGTAACGCGCACACGTCCGCCCAACGCACAAGAGGCCGGCAGCCAGCCGGCCTCTTGTGCGTTCAGACGAAACGGGTCGGAAGGAAGGCCGTTGCGCCAATACGCGAAGGGGTGTGAGGGTCGAGCCTGCACTTATCGACGGCGCTGAGCCGCTTCTTCCAGACCGTCACACAGTCGAGGCGATATCGAGCGGCGGGCGGGGCGCGGCGGCTGACGCTGGAATGATCAGTGGAAGTGTGACGGTGAAGGTGCTGCCGACACCGGCCGTGCTGGCGACCTCGATCCAGCCGCCGAGGAGTTGCACAAGTTGTTGCGTGATAGCCAGACCGAGCCCGTACCCGCCGTGTTCGCGGGTCAGCGTGCTGTCGGCCTGCCAGAAGGGCTCGAAGATCCGGCTTTGATGCTCCGGCGCGATGCCCAGGCCCGTATCGGTGACGATCATGCGCCACTGACCCTCAGCGGCCCGGGTAAACTGCATCGTCACACCGCCGTGCGACGTGAACTTGAGCGCATTGCTGACCAGGTTGGACGCGATCTGCAGCAGGCGCTTTGGATCGCTGACGATCTCGTCGGGCAGGGCCGGGTCGACCCGCACCTCCAGCTCGAGGCCCTTGTTGGCGGCCGTGACGGCGAACTGCTGGCGCACCGCTTCGACGAGGTCGGGCAGGCGCGTCGACTCGTTGCTGATCTGCAGTCGCCCGCTCTCCGATTGCGCCTGATCGAGGAGCTCGTTCACAAGCCGGGTGAGGAAGTTTGTGCTCTGGATCACGCGCTCGGTGGCTGACAGCTGCCGCTCGCTCATCTCACCGTAAGCGCCGGATTGCAGCAGCTCGGTGTATCCCAGGATGGCGCCAAGCGGGGTGCGCAACTCATGGCTGACCTTTGCCAGGATCTGGCCCTTGAGCTCGCTGGCTTCGATCGCGCGATCACGGGCCGCGGCCAGCGCCTGCTCATTGTGTCGCTGGGCGGTGATGTCACGGATGACCAGAAGGCGGCCGGCCGGTTGGCGCTCGTCGAAGAGGTCGCTACCGCGGGCCTGCAGCCAACGGCCGGCCGGGGTCTGCAGCAGCCGTTCGCCGGGGCCGCCCTCGCGGCCAAGCGCGATCAGATCCGGCCAGCGCTCGAGCACATTCTCGTCCTGGCGACCGATCAGGCTCTCACCGCCGCCGAGGAGCTGGCTGGCTGCCGGGTTGAGATCGACGACGCGCCGGGTGGGATCGAGGACGATCACGGCGTCGCCCAGGCCGTCGACGACGGCTTTGCGCGCCACCGGACGGATGTCGAGGAAGCGATACCGAAATACCGACCAGGCCTGAACCAGCGACGAGACCGCAAAACCAAAGGGCGTGGGATCCAGGTTCGGGATCGGCATCAGCTTGAAGATGTAGCTGAGGTTTCCGATCCACGGCGCCAGCGAAGCCAGCACGAGCAGACCAAGTTGCCAGCGGTACAGATTCGGCAGTTGCAGCAAGCGTCGGATCAGGAGCGCGGTGCCGATGACAAGCTGCACTTGAGCCGAGACCCAGTTCACCCAGAAGAAGGCGCCGTAGGTGAAGCTCAACGCCGGGAAGGGACCGCTCGCGTCGAGCGTGATCGTGCGCCAGATCAGACCGTGCGACTCTGTCGTCCACACCAGGGCGATGGTCGCCAAGGGGATGATGAGCAGCAGACCGTGCCAGCGCGGCCGAAACCAGCGGCCCTGGTCGGTGACCTGAAGCGAGAGCGTCAGCCAGCCGTATGGCATGAGCGCGATCCCGAAGTACTGAACCTTGCCCCAAAAGATCTTGTCCGGCACAGCCGGCGCGATCAGTTCACCGAGGTACCCCAATGACCAGACCGCAGCCGCCAGCGCCAGCACAAGGAAGGCCTTGCCGCCGGGCGTCGCATGGTGACGCCAGGCATACAAGGTCAGGCTGATGGCGATCAGACCGGCGGCGCCGAGCATGAGTGCGCCGATGCCAAGCGGTGTAATCATGGCCGTGTCCCTCGTCCGGCACTCGCCGGGCGGCGATCAGTTCGGTGCATGGGCCGTCCCCTCGGGCGCATCTATGGGTCGCAGCGGCAGGCGTGCTGTGAACACGCTGCCCTGTTGGGTAGCGCTCTTCACCTCGATTGACCCGCCCATCAATCGCAGCAATTCCGCCACGATCGCCAGCCCGAGCCCATAGCCGCTGCGTTTCCCGGTGAGCTCGTGGTCGGCTTGCCAGAACGGCTCGAAGATATGGCTGATCGCCTCGGCCGAGATGCCGACGCCGGTGTCGCGGATCGTCAGACGCAGATCGCGCGCCGGCTCTTGCGCCCCATCCGCCGACACCACGTCGACCGTGAAAGCGATCTCTCCTGCGGTGGTGTACTTCAGCGCATTGTTGAGCAGGTTGAAGGCGATCTGTTGGAGACGCGAACTGTCGATCACGATCTGGTGCGGCACGGACTCGTCGATCGTGTATCGAAACACAAGCCCGGCCTCGCGCGCCTGGTCACCGATCTGAGCGGCCAGCGGTTGGAGTAGGGCCCGCACGTCGGTGGCTTGCGGGTCGAGCCGGATGCGTCCTGCTTCGAGGCGCGCCTGATCGAGCAAGTCGTCGACCAGCTGTGCCAGGTAATTGGCGCTGTGGATCACACGCTCGGCGGCGGCGAGGCCGCGCTCCGTGAGTTGCCCATAAGCGCCGCTCTGCATCATCTCGGAGTAGCCGATAATCGCGCCGAGCGGGGTGCGCAGTTCATGGCTGACCTTGGCCAGCAATTGGCTCTTCAATCGGCTGGCTTCGAGTGCGTCATCGCGGGCGCGCGCCAGTTCATGAGCGGCCTGCAGGGTCTGCGTAATTTCGCGCAAGACCAACAAGCGTCCACTGGCGCGCTCGGGTCCGTCGGAGAGAAACGCGCGGCGGGCTTCGAACATGCGGGTGGCGCCGAGTGGAAGTTGGACCTGCCCCTCACCTGGCTCGGCCGCAAAGGTCAGGAGCTCGGGCCAGCCGGGGGCGGCCTGGCTCAAAGGGTCGCCGACCCGGGTACGGGGGTCGAGCAAAGCCCGCGCCGACGGATTCGCCTCGACGATTCGGCCGCTGGGATCGACGACGATTACGGCCTCCAGCATGGTCGTCAGGACCTTCAAACGCGCGACGGGCATGATGTCGAGCAGGCGATAGCGGGCGATATCCACGCCCAGGGCAAGCGCCGAAAGGGAAAACGCGATCGGTGTCGGGTCGAGGCCGGGGATCGGGATCAGGCCGGCGAGGTAGGCGATGTTTGCGACCCAGGGTATGAACGCCCCAGCCACCAGCAGCGCAGCCTGCCCGCGGTAGAGATCGGTCGAGCGGCTGACATGGATAAGGAACAGGGCCGTACCGAGCAGGAGCGCGATATAGGAGTAGGCCGAGTGGATCCAGAACCAGGGGCCGTAGGTGACGGTGATGGCCGCCATTAGATCGGGGCCGGACAGCGCCATCGTGCGCCAATGCAAGCCATGCCACGTCGTGGTCCACACCATCACCAGCGTGATCACCGGCAGCACCCAAAGGGCCCTGGTCCAACGCCGGCTCAGCCAGCGCGGCCAACCCCGCACGTCCAGGGCATACAACAGCCAGAGGATCGGGACGGTCACTATCCCAAAGTATTCGGTCTGTGCCCAAAAAACCTTGCTTTCCAGGCTAAAGGCGAGCAACTCACCGGCATAACCGGTCAGCCATACGGCCAACGCCAGGTTCAGCAGGCTGAAAACCGTGGCGCCCGAGGCGGCTCGTTGGCGCCAGGCGTACACGGCAAACCCCGCGTGAATGACGGTGGTGACGGCGAGAAGAACGAGAAGATACGGTCCTACGGGTCCCATGAGTCGGCTGGTCACGGACATTATGCACGATAAGCCCAAAAACACCTCGGCCCAACGCATTCTTTACGTCGGCTTTATGCACACCTGTCCAGACCGTCTGAGAGCTGACCAAGTCTATGGAAATCCACCTTGAAAATTCGCCATAGACGATTACAATGAGCGAAAAGGGGGTTAACCCCTACCCGTGCAAGGGGTATCCCCTGTGGACATAAAGGATGTACCGCGCCTTATTGGTACCCACACATACTCGATATTAGCCTGGCGGTTTTAAAAGGAGATTGAGATGACGAGCGCTACAGTTCCCACACGTGTGGGCGTATTCGTGGACAGTGTCAACGTGACGCGTAACGGCGGATATGGCATGCAGTACGACGTGCTGCGTGAGTTCGCCTGTCGGGGTGAAGGCCTGGCCATGCGCCTGAACGCCTACGCCGCCTACGACGCCGAGCGTGCGGAATCCGACAACCAGTATCGGATCAATCAGCGCAAATTCTATGACGTCCTGCGTGAGCAGGGATACAAGGTCATCCTCAAGAATGTGAAATGGTACATCGACGAGCGCGGGGTGCGGATCGGAAAGGCCAATTCCGATCTCGACCTGGCCGTCGACGTCCTGTCGCAGTCGCAGAACATGGATCGCATCCTGATCGCGACCGGCGATGGTGACTTCGTCCAGGTGGTACGCGCGCTGCAGAGCCGCGGCTGTCGGGTCGAGGTCGTGGCCTTTGACAACGTCTCGACCGATCTGCGGCGTGAAGCCGACCTCTTCCTCTCGGGTTATCTGATCCCCGGGCTGCTGCCGCTCGAGGGCGAAGGCAACGTGCGGTGGGGCGAAGCCGGCGGCAAGGCGCGTGGCACCTGCTACTACTTCAACGCCGAGAAGGGCTTCGGTTTTGTACGCTTCCTTAAGGAGATCGGCTCTAATTTGTGGGATGTCGACTCGCGCAAGATCGGGTCGCCCTTCGCCAGCGCCTTCTTCCACGTCTCGGAACTCCCACGCGGCGTAACCGCCGATGATCTGCCCAACCGGGACATGATCTTCGAGTTTGATCTGGCGAAGTCGAACCGGCCGCAGACCGGCGAGAACTACACCGATCTGCTGGCGACGCATCTGGTGCGCGCCCAGCGCGAGAACGGGCGCGACGTCGGCGTCCGCACCCCGGACGAGGCCCGCGCCGGCGAAGAACCCGCCCCGGCGCGCCAAACCGAGGGCCGCGAGCGCCAGCCGCGTTACAACGATCGCAATTCGCGCTCGAACGAGAACGTCTCGCGCTACAGCGAGGGCGGGCGCGACAGCGGTTACGTCAGTCGCTATTTGGCCGATACCAATAACCGCGACTAGGTCTGTTGAACCCGAAACACAAGAGGCGCCCCGCGGGGCGCCTCTTGTGTTTCGGGC